>WRHP01000005.1 GCA_009783195.1 Syntrophorhabdaceae bacterium
AATTAGGAATAGTTAGGTATCAGACAAAAGATTTTCGTATATATCATATAGATCTGGATGGCGATCCAGAAAATGGAAAAGAGTTTGTGTATTATGGCGCTGGAGAGCAAATAGCATGGAGCGAAGAGTTTATTAACACATCAAGGTTTAAAGTAGTGGATTTTTCGTCGTGCAAAGAAGGCGGTTTTTATTCTACTGGGATATCACTTGATGAGAACAGCCGTAGCGGTATTATTAAGTACAGCAATACGTATTATATATATGCTTTAGATTATAGTAAACACGAAAATATGTTTTTTTTGCTTATAGCAGGATGGAAAAAAAGATGGACCAGATGGAATGAGGCAGGCGAATTGTCGAGTGTTTGTGCGTTTAGATTAAATAAACCTTGATTTGGGAGGATATTTTCATGGATATTATAACACACTGGATGATAGAGTATTATGATGAATTATTTGAGTTTATTAGCAACTTGGAAGGGCTTGATAAAAAACATGGGCTTAGAAACATCGTTGACTCACGTGGCGGATCTATACATTAGCTGGCTTGCCGTGGCGAGGCGGTTAATGTGGTAAGGCTTTGTTTACGTATAAACCGGCTGGCTGGGTCGGCGGGTCAGCCGCCGCCACAACATTCTTAGAAGGCAGGGGGTATAGCGCCGGTCAGCGTCTCATGCTTTAAGGCGTGGCGTTGGCAGGTATGTATTCTGGCAATATGCGTGTTTTGCTTGTTCACCAGAACTTTCTCAGTCAATTCCGTCATCTTATACCGGATTAAGGTCTCTCTCTTAAATTCAGCCGCACAGATGGTAAACTGCTGACGAAGGGGCGCTTGCGCGAAAGCTTTGGGTTTGGCGGATGCCGCCGCCGGCTCAAAAAACCATCTATTCAAGTCATTTCTTTGACTTTTGGTGCCTCGTTCTATGTTGCGCGTCTAAATTTTGCTTTAAATTCAATATGTTTTGCTATGGCACGTTCTTTGATAGGCATATAAACAACAGGGAGGTAAAGTTCCATGGCCGAAGACAAAGAATTGGAAGTGGAAGGAACGGAAGAGGAAGGCGCGTCCGAGAAGGAAGGCGGCAAGAAAAAATCCCCCCTCCTTCTGATCGTCGGTCTCGCGGCCCTTGTCGTTTTGGGCGGGGGAGGGTATTTCGGGTACACCACCTTCATTTCCAAGGGGAAAGGAAATTCCGAACATTCCGCTGCCGAAGCCGAGAAGAAGGAAGCGACGAAGGTTGTCCTGTTTTCGATGGACCCGTTCGTCGTTAATCTCTCCGAGCCAGGACGCTACCTGAAGGTGACGATGCAATTTGAGCTTTCCGGGGAGGAAGACGAGAAGTCCATACCCGAAAGGATGCCCATTCTAAGAGACACCATCATTACTCTCATCGGTAATCAGACATATGAATATGCCGCAAGCGCGGAAGGAAAGATCCAGCTTAAGGAAGATATTCTTCTGCGGGCAAACCGGGTTTTCGGAAAAGAGGTTTTCCGGAACCTCTATTTCACTGAGTTCGTGATGCAATGACCAACGAAATCCTTACCCAAGACGAAATAGACTCCCTGTTAAGGGGAGTTCATGGCAGCTCCGATGACGGGGGCGAGCCCGACAGAACCAAAGACTTCAACTTCTATAACCAGGAACGGATCATCCGCGGCAGGATGCCGGGGCTCGAAAACGCAAATGAGCGATTTGCAAGGGCTTTCCGGAACTCCCTTACGACGATCCTGCAGCGTTTTGTCGATGTAAACATACAAGGCGTCAATATGGTCAAGTTCGGCGATTTGATGAAGACGCTTCCCTTGCCGTCGAACATCAACATCTTCAAGATGAAGCCGCTGATGGGGTTGTCGCTCTTTATCCTTGAAGCCCCGACCGTATTTGCCATGGTCGAGTGTTTCTTCGGAGGAAATCTGGAGTATTACGTCAAGGCGGAAGGGCGCTACTTCACGGCGATTGAACAGAAGATCATCCGCAAGATAATCGACAGCGCTTTCTCGGACATGGCCAACGCCTGGGCCGGGATCATCGGCATGACGCCGGAGTACGTCGGAAACGAGATCAACCCGCAGTTCGTCACGATCGTCCAGCCGGCCGAGATTGTCATCAAAGTCCAGATCGACATTGAGATCGAGAATTTCCATGGCAAGGGTTACTTTGCCATACCGTATTCTGTGGTCGAGCCGCTGAAAGAAAAGTTCTTTTCAGGGTTCCAGGCGGATCGGAGCGAGATCGACGATCGGTGGGTTGGCATTCTTAAAGAAAAGCTGGCCGCGTCCTATATCTGCCTGACCGCGGAAGTGGACCGCGTTCAAATGACTATCGGCGACATCCTGGGGCTGTCGATCGGCGACGTGATAAGCCTTGGCAAACATGTGGATGAACCCATCGCGATCAGGGTGCAGGATGTGCCGAAATACCTTGGCGTCATAGGGCAGCACAAGGGAAACCAGGCAATAAAGATTTTAGAGACTTTATAAGGAAAGGAAGTCTCCGGCATGGATGAAACAACAATCAACACAGCGCAGGGAAAAGAAACGATGTCCGCGGATGAAGCCGCGCAGTTAGCGGAGTTTGCCGCGGCGATGGAAGAGGAGAGCAGGAACAGGGAAGCGCCAAAAGAGGAAGTGAAAAAGGGCCAGCCGACGTTTGCCGAGGTGTCGGAAGATGGCGAAGAAAAGAGGGCCCCAAGGGACATAGAATTCCTCCTCGACATTCCGCTTCTTGTTTCGGTAGAGATCGGCCGGACCCGGATGCTCATCAAGGATCTTCTCCAGCTCGGGCAGGGCTCCGTCATAGAGTTTGACAAGCTTGTGGGCGAGCCGATGGAGGTGCTGGTCAACGACAAGTTGATCGCCCGCGGCGAGGTGGTCGTAGTCAACGAGAAGTTCGGCGTGCGCCTCACCGACATCAGCAGTCCGGCGGAGAGGCTCAAGCACCTCAACAAATGAGCGCCCTTTTGCTAAAAACTATAGCCGCCCTGGGCTTTGTCGTCATGCTGATCGCGGCAACGGCCTTTGCGTACAAGAAAAGGCAGCCGGGCATCCCCGGATTCTTCCATCTTGTGGCGTACCACCCGTTTGGCCCCCGTCGCGGCGTAGCGGCGCTGCGTGTCGGGCAGGAAGTACTCGTTCTTGGCCTGACCAACACGGATCTCAAGCTGTTGCGGGTGCTGGACGCGGACAAAGCGCAGGCGTCTCCGGTTTCGCCGCCTGTTCCAGAGGATATTGTGTCGCGACTCCGGAAGATCAAAGAGGGCCTCGATGGATAGCGCCCTGAACGTCAATAATCCTGTTTTGGGAATGTTCTTCGTCATCAGCTTTTTGTCGCTTTTACCCGCGATCCTTGTGATGTTTACTTCCTTCACCCGGATCGTAATTGTCCTTTCGTTTCTCAGGCAGGCTATCGGAGGGCAGGGTGTTCCGCCAAACCCCGTTGTCGTCGGTCTGTCGCTCTTTTTGACTCTGTTTGTCATGTCCCCTACCGTGACCGCGGTCAACCAGAGTTCGATCGTGCCGTACCTCCAGAATCAGGTCTCCGTGGTTGAGGCGGTTCAGCGGGCCGAGGACCCCGTGAAAGGCTTTATGCTGCGGCAGACACGGGAGAAGGACATAGCGCTCTTTTTAAAGCTTGGCAACGAGAATGTGCCCGCAACGCCGGCGGAACTTTCAATGCGAATCGTGGTGCCCGCTTTTGCGATCAGCGAACTAAAGACCGCTTTTGAAATGGGATTCCTTTTGTTTCTGCCGTTTTTGATCATTGATATGGTCGTGGCCAGTGTCCTGCTGTCGATGGGTATGATGATGCTGCCCCCCGTAATGGTGTCGTTGCCGTTCAAGCTGCTGTTGTTTGTTCTCGTGGACGGCTGGAACCTCGTCGTAGGGTCTATAGTGAGGAGCTTTCAATGAGCCCTGATTTCGTCAAATCAATTGCTATTGATGCCATGCGCACCTTCCTTATTACCGCCGGCCCGATCCTGCTGGTGAGCCTGGTTGTGGGTTTCACGATCAGTCTTTTGCAGGCGGTGACGCAGGTGCAGGATTTTACGCTTACTTTTGTTCCCAAAATCCTGGCCGTTTTTGGCTTTATGTTTTTTTTGCTGCCGTGGATCGCGTCGTCGCTCATCGGGTTCGCGAGCCGCATCATCGAAAATCTGCCAAACTATGTGAGGTAAAGAAATGGTTCCGGCGGATATCATCTCCGGAAACATCACCAAGTTCCTCATGATTCTTCTGCGCACCAGCGTTTTCCTTTCGGTCATGCCGATCATTGGAAGCGCTTCCCTGCCGGGGCGATTTCGTGTGGGTATTGCCATCGCCTTTGCCGCGCTGCTTACTCCGATTGTGGATATTCATGCCGGAAATCAAGACGTGGCGATCCTGATATTCAGGGAAATTATATTCGGGATGTCTTTGGGGCTGACTTTCCGGTTTATCTTTCTTGGCATCGAAATGGGCGGGCAAAAGATCAGCGAATCAATGGGTTTGTCTATTGCTACCGTCTTTAATCCCGAATTCGGCCAGATAAGCGGAATTTCTCAGTTTCTGGCTATTTTGTCCACATTGCTTTTCTTTGCGATGGATTGCCACTACGACGTAATCGCGCTTTTTGTGCGTAGTTACGATCTTGTTCCTTTTGGAACCAACTCTGATCCGGGCTTTCTTGTCAAACAAGGCATAGCGCTGATGGGCAAGATGTTCGTCATTACTTTAAAGGTTGCCGCGCCTATTGTCGTTGGCATGGTGACGATGAACATTCTGCTTGGCTTTATCGTCAAGGCGACTCCGCAGGTCAATATCTTCTTCATTGGGCTACCGCTTTACATATGCCTTGGTTTCACGATCCTTTTGCTTGGCATCCCGGCGTACGTTGTCCTGATCGGCGGATCGTTCTCCGAGATACGCGTTGAAATGGCGCGCATCATCGGAATTGCCGGGAGATAAAGGATGGCGGAAGACCGTTACGACCGCACAGAAAAAGCGACAGGCCGACAGCGGCAAAAGGCCCTCGAGAAAGGGCAGGTAGCTCGTAGCCGCGAACTGGTCTCGATGGCCGCCACCGGTGGAATCATGATGGTTATTGTCTTCTGGGGCGGCGCAACGGTGAAAAGCCTTTCCGTCACTATGCGGCGGTTCCTGTCACTGCAATATGGCACGGAGCCGATCAATGTGCTGCGCTCAGCCGGCGTGGAAATCATAGTCACTGTGCTCCCGTTTCTGCTGTCCGCCGCCGCGCTGGCGATCGTTGCGAGCCTCGCCCAGGGCGGGCTTGTCATGAAGCCTTTGACGCCCCAGCTTTCGAAACTAAACCCCATGGAAGGGTTAAAGCGGATCTTTTCAACCCGCGGGCTCACGGAACTGGGCAAAAACCTTCTGAAGGTGATTGCGGGCGGCTATGTAACCTGGATAACAATTCGCAAAGAATTGAAAATCCTTCCGTTTCTGCCTCAATTCGATCTGTCGGAGGTTGTCCGGATCTCCGGCGGGCTCGTAATTAAAGCGTTTTTGACCGGTTTTGCTTTCTTCTTTGTTATCGCGATCCTGGACTATTTCCTCCAGTGGTGGCAGCACGAAAAGTCCCTCATGATGACAAAGAAAGAGGTCAAGGATGACCACAAGGACTCCGAGGGAAATCCGCAGATCAAGGGCAAGATCCGCAGTTTGATGCGGGAGATGGTGCGGCGGCGGATGATGCAGGAGCTTCCGAAAGCCACTGTTGTTATCACAAACCCGACCCATTTTGCCGTTGCGTTGCGGTATGACTCGAAGGACATGGACGCTCCGCAGATAGTCGCAAAGGGCATGGACTTTTTGGCCGAGAAGATCCGCGATGTCGCCAGGAAGCACGGAATCCCCATTATTGAAGATAAACCGTTGGCACGCAGCTTGTATAAAGTGGACTTAGGAGCAAGCGTGCCTGAAGAGCTTTATCGAGCGGTTGCCAGGATTTTGGCGATGATTATGTCGCGCCACAGGGAGGTCAGGTGAGGTTTCTTGATATTTTAAAGCGCGCGGAAGCCATGGTTGCCATCAGTGTGGTAGCCATTCTTGGCATCATGCTCGTTCCGCTGCCGACGCCTCTCCTCGATATCTTCCTTTCCCTCTCGATCGGCCTGTCCGTCGTCATCATGGTAATCTCCGTTAACATCCAGCGCCCATTAGACTTTTCGGTTTTTCCGTCGCTGCTTCTGGTGACGACCCTTTACCGTCTTTCGCTGAGCATCGCGTCAACCAAGCTCATTCTCCTCAACGGTGCGGAAGGCCCTGGGGCGGCCGGCCATGTCATCCAGGCGTTTGGCAACTTTGTCATCGGCGGCAATTACGTAGTCGGATTTGTCGTATTTCTCATCATAGTAGTCGTCAATTTTGTCGTCATTACGAAAGGCGCGGGCCGCATCGCCGAGGTCGCCGCCCGGTTTACGTTGGACGCCCTGCCCGGCAAACAGATGGCGATCGACGCGGATCTCAATGCCGGAATCATCAATGAGACCGAGGCAAAGCGCCGTCGGCAGGAGGTCGGCCATGAAGCCGATTTCTACGGCGCTATGGACGGCGCAAGCAAATTTGTTCGCGGCGACGCTATCGCCGGTATCGCCACCACGGCGATCAACATCATAGGCGGTTTCATCATCGGCGTCTTTCAGATGGACATGCCCGCGGTCGAGGCGGCAAAGACATTCACGATTTTGACGATCGGCGACGGACTGGTAACCCAGATCCCGGCGCTGCTCATTTCCTCCGCCGCCGGCGTCGTGGTCACCCGGACCGGCTCATCCAGCGACATGGGAAGCGATATTGCTTCCCAAGTGTTCCTGAACCCGAAAGCTCTTGGCATTTCCAGCGCTATTTTGGGCCTTATCGGCATTATTCCGGGGCTTCCGCATATTCCGCTTTTGATGATGTCGGCGATCCTGGGAGGGGTTGCCTACCTCCTTTATAACCGCACCGGAACCGCCGAGGCGGACACCGTCGAAACGGCTCCGGCCAGAGGGGAAGAGCAGAGAATAGAGTCGTTTATCGAAGTCAACGCGCTTGCCTTGGAGATCGGCTACGGGCTTATCCCCCTTGTTGACGAGACCAGCGGCGAACTTCTCTCGAAGGTCCGGTCGATGCGCCGCCAGGTCGCCAAGGAAATGGGCTTTGTGGTTCCGTCTATACATATCAAGGACAATCTGTCGCTTAGGCCGCATGAATACAGCTTTATCATCCGCGGAATCGAAGTGGCGCGCGGCGAAGTGATGATGGGCTACCGGCTCGCGGTCTCTCCTGAAGGCAAGACGCTTGTCGGCGGCATTCCGACCAAGGAACCGGCGTTTGGCCTGCCCGCTTTCTGGATTGAGGAAAAAGATGTCGAAGCTGCCCAGGTTGAAGGGTACATGGTGGTTGATCCGGCTACTGTTATCGTAACGCACCTGACCGAGATCATACGCCGCCACAGTTGGGAGATTCTTACCCGCGCGGAAGTCCAGAACCTGCTCGACAGTATCGCCAAGGTCTATCCGAGGATTGTTGATGAACTTATCCCGACCCACATGACGTTGGGCGGAGTCCAGCGCGTGCTGCAGAACCTTCTCCGGGAACGTGTTCCGGTAAACGACATCGTCACGATTCTGGAAACGCTTTTGGACATCGCGCCGACAACCAAAGACATCGACATAATGACGGAGCATGTGCGTCAGGGGCTTTCCCGATACATCACCAAACAGTTCTCTGGCTCCGACGGCGTTATATCGGTCATATCGCTTGATCCGCGCTTCGAGAACGCTCTTAACCGGGCTATGAGCGGCGAGCCGATGAGCCCGGATGTCGTGGGACGGCTGGTGCGCGGGATCGAGGGCTGCATGGAAGGAGTTCGCGCCCGCGGGACGCAGCCGGTGATTCTATGCTCCATGCAGGTCCGGCGTTTCTTGAGACGGCTTCTTGAAAAGTTCGCGCCATCCATTTCGGTTCTGTCCAGTGCCGAGGTTTCCCCCTCCGCGAAAATAACAACAGTGGGAATGGTGAGATATGAAAATGAAAACGTTCCAAGCAAAAACGTTTCATGAAGCCCTCGCCCAGGTGAAGAAAGAGCTGGGGGATGACGCCGTTATTCTTTCCAGCACGGAAAAGAAGGGGCAGTTGAATCCCGTCGTGGTCGAGGCGGCTGTAGACTATGAGGTCGGAGATGTCCCGGTTCCCAGGCAGATGGAGACCGCTGCCAGGCCGGTTTTAGCGAAAGCGGCGGCGCCGCCCGCTGACGATGAGATTCTTCAGGGAGGCGCGGAGGTTATCCAACTGCGTCGCGCGTTAACCGAGATGTGCGCCGAGGTCGGAACAATCCGCGGGTACCTCGAAACGGTGAAGGCCGATGCGGAAGAAGTCTCTCTTTCTCCCGAAAAACGGGATGCCCTGCGTTTTCTCAAGGAACGAGGGGTTCGCGAGGAGTACGCGCGTGAGCTATGCGGCAGGGTGAACGGACTTACCGACATTCCCCGCGCGATGCTGGATAAAGTGAATGTTCGCAAGGGCGGCTGGGACGCCTGCAAGGTTGTGATGATGATCGGGCCGACCGGGGTTGGAAAGACCACCACGATTGCGAAACTGGCGGCGGCGACCAGGGCCGGCTTGCGGACCGCGATCATCAGCCTGGACAATTACCGCATCGGAGCGCTTGAGCAGATCAGGATATACTCCAAGATCATGGGGGTGCCGCTCGAAATAGCGACGGACGCGCGGCGGGTTAAGTCCTGCCTGGAACGGCACGCCGACAAGGACGTGATTTTCATCGACACGACGGGGCGCAACCCGTTGAACGCGGCTTTCCTTGACGAGCTTTTGCCCGTATATGAGACAGGCGTGCCGGTGGAGACGCACCTTCTCGTCAGCGCCACATGCGACTATGCTTTCCTCGAACAGGCATGGAAGGCCTATTCGCGTCTTCCCGTTGATTGCATAGGCATCACCAAAGCGGACGAGGCTGTGCAGTACGGCGCGTTTTATAACGCGGCGGCTCTTTGCGGAAAGCCGGTCTCCTGCATTACGACCGGCCAGACAGTGCCGGGCGACATCATGTTTCCAAACTGCAAAAAACTGCTTCAGATGGTTTTGACGGAAAACCCGGCGGGCATGGAAATAGCCGCTCTTGCGTAGGGATAAAATAGAAGGATTCGGAGAGAAGACAATGCGAAACAAAAAACCGGTCCGGACTGTTACCATCGCCAGCGGAAAAGGCGGCGTAGGCAAGACAAACGTCGTCGCAAACCTTGCGATTGCCCTGCGAAAGATGGGGAAGGAAGTCATGATCCTCGATGCCGATCTGGGTTTGAGCAATGTGGACATCCTGCTTCAGCTTACTCCCAGATATAACATCCAACACGTCATCAGCGGGGAGAAGCGGCTAAAAGACGTCATCGTGGAAGGACCCTACGGGATCAAGGTGCTTCCCGCTTCGTCCGGCGTCCAGGAGCTGACTCATCTGGACGCGCTCCAAAGGATGCAGTTGATCGAGGAGTTCGAGGCATATGATAAAGATATCGACATCCTTCTTATTGATACCTCCGCCGGGATTTCGGAAAACGTGGCTTTTTTCTGTGTGGCGTCACGGGAGATCGTCATTGTGACATCTCCCGAGCCGACAGCTCTCACGGATGCATACGCCTTGATAAAGGTGCTGTTTACCCGTTATCAGGAAAAGGAGTTTCGCGTACTTGTAAACTCCGCGCGCAACCAGGCGGACGCGAAAGATGTTTACCGGAAGCTCGCGGTGGCAGCCGACCGGTTCCTGAATGTATCCCTCGATTACCTTGGGTATCTTCCTTATGACAAACTGGTCCATGAGGCCGTAAGAGCGCAACAGCCGTTCATTGATATGTTCCCAAACGGGGCGGCGTCGTTGGCGATAGAGGAGCTTGCCTTGCAGTTTGCCGAACCCGCGAAAGAGGAAATAAAAGGTGGATTACAGTTCTTCATCGGAAATATGTTTGCGATGGCTGGAGAGGCAAGATGAGGACCGCCGCCATGATGCAGTCTACAGACAACGACAGCAAAGAACGTATCATTCAGGAATTTTTGCCGTTTATCCGGTTTACCGCCCGCCGCTTCAGGTGGAGGCTGGGCCCCGGCATGTTGGAGGATGACCTTATCAGCGCCGGAGTGGTTGGGCTTTTGGACGCGCTCCAGAGGTTTCAGCCCGGCATTGTGAAGCTTAAAACGTATGCCGAGCACCGGATACGCGGCGCGATGCTCGACGAACTCCGCGCGGCGGACGTTCTCCCGAGAAATGTCAGGGACCGGGTCAATGTTATGAAAAGCGCGTATTCGAAGCTTGAGCATACGCTTGGCCGTATGCCGGAGGATTTCGAGGTTGCGGAGGCGATCGGCGTAAGCCTTGATGAATACCACAAGACGCTGCGGGAAAGCGGCGCCGCTATTCATCTGCGGTTCGAGGATTTTACAGGTCGCATGGGCGAAGAGGAAAGTGATAGTCTATTAAACACCATCCCCGACACAGAGGGTATGGACCCGGGTACTATCGCTGAACGATCGAATTTGCAGCAGATACTGGCAGACGAGATCAAGGAACTTCCGGAAAAAGAACGTCTTGTTTTGTCGCTGTACTACTGGGATGAACTGACAATGAAGGAAATAGGGAAGATTCTGGGACTTACGGAAGGCAGGGTATCCCAGCTCCACGGTCAGGCGCTTCTTCGGTGCAAATCGCGTTTTGAGGAACGCCGGGCGTAAAGGCTAAAACCGGGTTTTTTTAAATAAAAACCAGATTTTTGCCGATAAGAAGAGGAGCCATGATAAAGACAAAGATCTCTTCCCGTGTTTTGAAGAGTCTTTCAAGCAGCGATGCCTCGAAAAGACGCGCCGCCGCCGATTCGCTTGCGAACGGTGACGTACGAGCCGTTTATCCCCTTATTCAGGCGCTTAAAGATCCTCACCCAGGGGTTCAGGAAGCGGCGGCTTCATCTCTGATTTCCATCGGCGGTGAAGTTACCGCCTGGATGGTTTTGCCGCTTCTGCGGGAAGAAGCTTTATTGAGCAATATGGCCATGGTCATTCTGAGGGAGATCGGCCCTGCGACTCTCCGGCACTTATCTCCCCTGCTGCGGGACAAAGACGACGATATCCGCAAGTTCGCGATTGAACTGGTCGCCGACCTTGGCGGGCGCGAATATATGGACAAGCTGGTCGAGCGGTTGAAATGGGATCTAAACCCAAATGTTCGCGCGGTTGCGGCGAAAGCGCTGGGAGATCTCCGGTGCCATGAGACGCTTCCGAACCTGGTTGCCGCCTTGAAAGATGTGGAATGGGTTCGATTTGCTGTCCTGGAGTCGTTATGCCTCCTCAAGGACGCGGAGGCGGTGGAGCCGATCCTGGAACTTTTGAACGATCCGTCCTCCACCACCCGGCGTTTTGCCATCGAAACCCTTGGAGTGATAGGTTCTCCGCTGGCCGGCAAAGCCCTTCTGTCTTTCCTTGAAAAAACGAACGAAAACGAGCGGCGTGTTGTATTGATGAGCTTGCTCAGGATCGGAATTCCCCTTCCCGGCGGCAGGTATTCCGAGGATCTTTTTGCGGCTTTTCTCGAAGAAGACGGATGGGAGAACAAGATCATCGCCTTGCGTGGGCTTGTCGGCATTGCCGACCGAGACGCTCTGCGCGCGATCTTCGACAAGGTAGGCTCTCTCGACGCGACAAACCCACATGACGAGGAAATCTTGCGCACGATCAAGGAGATCCTGTCGTGCTGCAGTAACCGGAAATTCCTGCTGGATCTGATGGAAGACCCGACGTTGCGGTTCCGCGGCAAGGCCGTTCTTACGGAGCTTGTAGGGGAGTTGCAACTTGGAGAAGCCGTTTGTATTCTCGTGGCGATGCTGCGTGACGATGCGCGCGATATCCGTCGGGCGGCCGCGTACGCCTTGGAGCGGATCGGGGACGAAAGGGCGCTGGAAGGGCTCCTTGACTCTATCGCTGACCATGACAGCGGTGTCCGGAAGGCAAGCGTTTCGGCTCTGGGCGCATTGAAAAAGAAGGAGGCGTTTGATCCCCTGAAATCCCTTCTTCAGGAGGAGCCGTATGTCGATGTTATCGAGGAGATATTGCGCGCGTTGTACGCGATTGATCCGTGCGCGATGTCCGGGATAGGCGACGCGCTTGGAGAACAGGCAAAGGGCGTGTACGACGCGTTTGTTCACGGCGGTGTGGGGTTGAGCGCAGCGGAAAAAACTACGGATGACATACTAAGATGACGCAGCAAGCGCCGTTGCTCAACGACAAGGCTTTCGAGAAGCTGCGGGATTATGTGTACGATCGCTCGGGGATCCGCCTCTCGGAGATAAAAAAGCACTCCATTGAGAACCACTTGGCGCGTCGGATACTTGAGAACCACCTTTCGGGCTTCGACGATTACCTCACTTTTATGATGTCCAGAGAAGCAACGGAACTCAAAGCTTTGTTCGGAATTATCACTACGAACGAGACATATTTTTTCCGCGAGCCGCCGCAGCTTGATGTGTTCAAGAAGCACATTGTGCCGAATGTGCTTAAAAACAAACGGACGCGGGATATTCGTGTTTGGTCCGCCGCATGCTCGTCAGGAGAAGAGCCTTATACTGTGGCGGCGATGCTCAAAGAGACCGAGCCGCTTTTGCGGACGGACATCATAGGGTCAGATATCAGCGAAGTTGTTTTGGAGACGGCAAGACGCGGTATCTTTTCGTCTTACTCAGTGCGAAACGTGCCGCCGAACTACTTGCAAAAATATTTTAAGGCTCGCGAAAACGCATACGAACTCGATGAATCTATCCGGAAAATGGTGAGATTTCTAAATGTCAATCTTGTCGACGAAAAAGCGGTTCGCGCAATTCGAAACGCTGACGTGATCTTTTGCCGCAACGTTCTGATTTACTTTGACGAAAAATCAAAACGTAAAGCGGTGTCCTTGCTTTACGATGCGCTTGCGCCGAACGGGTTCCTGATCGTCGGCACGTCGGAGAGCTTGTATAATGTCACGCGCGCTTTACAGCCAACCGTCATCGACAAGGTTGTTCTTTACCAAAAGGCGGGGTCATGAAAATACTTATTGTTGACGACGACAAAACTACGCGAAAGATTCTAAGTCTCTACTTGAAAGAGGGCGGTTTTAATGTTACAACCGCCGAAAATGGTTTGAACGCCATGGAAAAACTTGGCTCAGACACTTTTCAGTTAGTTATGACAGATCTTAATATGCCGTTTATGGATGGGATCGAATTTATCAAGGCAATTAAAGCGAATCCAGGAACGGCTCATATTCCCGCCCTGATGTTAACGGCTGAAACGGATGGAGAAGAAAAAGATAGGGCTTTTAAGGCCGGCGCCGACGGGTATCTGTCCAAACCGGTGACAGCCGAAGAACTGGCTGTCAAGATTAGGCAGATGCTGGAAGATGCTTTAGAGAAGGGAGAAAAACCGAATGGCAAAGCTTGATTTTAAAGAAAAAATTCTAATAGTCGATGATTTTGCGACAATGCGCCGGATTGTGAAGAATCTGCTAAAGCAGCTTGGTTACGAGAACATAACCGAGGCTGAAGATGGCGAACAGGCGTACGCCAAACTCAAGGGAGGCGGATTCAAATTCGTGGTTTCCGACTGGAACATGCCGAATCTTGACGGCCTTGGGCTTGTGCAGAAGGTTCGCAGCGATCCGGAGCTTAAAACCTTGCCGTTTCTGATGGTTACCGCCGAAGCTGAAAAAGAGAAGGTAATTGAGGCCATAAAAGCCGGCGTAAGCAATTACATTGTGAAACCGTTTACTGCGGAAACCTTAAAGGAAAAAATGGATAAGATCTTCGGGCAATAGATCTTCTGGCAATAAAAACGGGTAATAAAAAATCGCGAGGACGTCATGGCTGACGACATTCGGGGTACTGTTTTTTGTTACCAAGGCGGAAATCCGGTTCGATTTGTCGCGCAAAAGACAAATGGGGGGGGGACCAAAGAGATGCTAAAAGGCGTCGATACGAAAGAACTACAAACCGCCCAAGAGTTTCTGTCGAAGAAAAAAGAATCAATAGACCCCGGAGATCCCAGCCAAAAAGCTCTCAAAGAACTGATGGCCTTTATGGAAGCGGTTGCGGCAAGAGACTATGTGACCGCGGATGCCGCCGTAGAGCAACTGGTGGAGTCCTCTGAAGGAGGGCTGTACAAGGAGGTAGGCAAGGTCACGCGGCGTCTGCACGACTCGCTGAGAAGTTTCAAGGAAGCCATTGATCCCAAGATAACCTCGATCGTCAAAAAAGATATGCCAAGCGCGGTTGACCGGCTTCAGTACTGCGTTCAGAAGACGGAAGAAGCGGCCAACAAGACGATGAGTATCGTAGAGAAGCACATGGCGTCCATGGGAGAGCTGGAGGAAAACATTCTAAAACTCCAGGGTCCCGATAGCGCTGTTGATTACTTGAATGAATTCAGGGAACGGTACGAAAACGACCTTACCGAGATAATTACCGCGCAGTCGTTCCAGGATCTTACGGGACAAACGATTCAGAAAGTTATCCTGCTCGTGGCGGACATCGAGAAGGAATTGGTCGGAATGGTGACGGCATTTGGCCTGAAGCTCGAAGTCGCGGGCAAAGAGGAGATCCACGAGAAGGTTAACCAGGGTGAAGTTGACGACCTCCTTAAGGAGTTGGGTTTCTGATCAGGTTGTGTGTTCATTGCGGGTGATTCTGGCTTTAGATCAAATAACTTTTTGAAATGTGTTTTATCAAGGTCATATTGGCGGTATTATCAATACTGATTGGAACAGGTTGCAGCTTTTTTACCCATGTGGGTTTTTTTATAATGGCCGTCAGCAAATCATATAGGCGGATAGAGCAAAAGATTTTGTTTTAGGCGGTGGCGGCAGCAAGTTAAAACTTCCCTCTTTTGGTAAAATGCCGCCGGGAGGCTGCGTGAGCCAAGCGGACGCACGAGAAATACGGGAATATATTCGAGGAATATATAGTTCTCGGACGCTTCCGATGTTGCTTGTTAAGATCCTTGATGTTGTCCGGGAAGAGAACTCCTCGCCACAGGAACTTTTCAGCCTCATTTCCCACGACCAGGTACTCGCGGAGCGGGTGATCCGCACGGCGAATTCGGTTTTCTTTGGGCATTCCGGCAAGATCAAGGGGCTGCCGCACGCCGTCATGTTTCTCGGATACGAGCGGATCCGTGTTATTGCGTTGGCGGTTGGCGTGATGGACGTATTTTCCGGAAAGAATTCTCTTGATATCAAAAACCTCTGGATTCATGGATACGAAGTCGCCAGTATTTCGGCGACCATTTCGGACACGATAAGCATGGCTTCCCCCGACGAGGCGTTTCTTGCCGGACTTATTCACGATATAGGACGGGTTATCTTTTTCGAGAAGGACCGGGAGCGGTACAAACAGATAGGAATTGGCGACGACATGCTCGAAAAGGAGATGGAATTGTTCGGCTGCACCCACGCGGAAGTGGGTGCGTGGTATGCCGAAAGTGTCGGGATTCCCGAAGAACTGGTTTATGCTATCCGGCACCACCACAGCCCAATTAGCGCGGGCGAAAACCACCTCCTGGTCGCAATTACCTCCATCGGGGAGGCGCTCTCACGAAGTTTGAGGCCACGCGCAATCGACGATGGCATCTGGACTCCCGAGCACGCTGCTATTTTGCTTGAGCTTTCGATTGGGGATGACACTAAGCAGTTGGTCCGGCAAAAACTCCAGAACCTCGAAAAGGATATAGAATCGTTCTTCCCTTAGAGAGGTATGGAGTAGGCAGCCATGCTAAAAAATTTGTTCGGTAAAAAGGCTCCCGCCGCCCCGGCGAACAACGAATCGGCCAAGTGGCGCTTAACGATGGAACTTGCCGAAATCGAAGAAATTTCCGAAAAGATGATACGGAAGATCGAAGAACGGATTGCCGCGCTTTCAGATATTGAGGCGCGCCTGGACAAGAAAGCCTCCGCTTTGGAGGAAATCGTGGCGAAAGCGGCCGGCATCGGTTCGGCTCAGGGCGAGATGGTTGACGTACGCCACCGGGGAGTCATTGCTCTGGCGCGGAAAGGTCTGAAAGCCGACGAGATTGCCGAGATTTTTGACATGACCAAAGGAGAGGTGGAATTAATCCTGAATCTTCAGCGCCAATGATCATCGCCGGGGCGGGCAAAAAATGCCTCCACCGGAAAGTTTTTCCTTCGTAGAGCCTTCAATTTATCCCTGTTTCGCGCGATAACCCCCCGTCATTTACTGTTTTTTTAGTATGGCACCGAGATTGCATCTATAGGAGGCATGTATAAGGGAATCTACATAGCGCTCTCAGGGTCGATTCAGAAGCAGAACCAGATCGACACAATCACCCACAATGTAGCCAATGTCAGCACTATCGGGTTCAAGAAAAGCCGCATCTCGTTCCATGAGTGCCTGGTTTCGAAAATCAGCGGCATAGCCGACAGCGACGACGGCAAATCTATGACAAATGTTACGGAAGTACGGACCGACTACTCGCCCGGAGCGCACTTTACCACCGGCAACCCGCTTGACGTTGCCTTGGTCGGCAATGGGTTCATGACGCTTGAAGGGGATCGTTATACGCGTTCGGGGGCTCTTGTGCTCAACCGGGAAGGGTTTCTCGTCACTTCAACCGGGCGAAGGGTTCTTGGCGAAGGCGGCCCGATTCAGATTCCACCCGGAGGAAAGGTCTTGATAGCGTCCGGCGGACAAGTAAGCTCCGACGGGGTCGTGGTCGGCACGATCAAGCTTGTCGATTTTGCGAATACGACCTCCCTCGTGGCGCTTTCGAACGGGGAGTTCAGGTCTGACGATACACCGACTGCTTCGACTGCTTCCGTGGCTTCCGGCTACCTGGAAGCGTCGAATGTGGACGCGGTTACGGAAATGGTCCAGATGATTAACACCGTCAGGGAGTTCGAGATCTACCAGAAGGCTATCCGCATGTTCGACGATGCGGCTGCGCGCGTGAACAGCGAAATGGCGAAGATATAAACGCTTGGAAATACGGAATAAGGAAGGAGATTTAAAACAATGATGACATCACTTTACACGGCGGCGACGGGTATGGGGGCCCAGAAGCTCAATATAGATGTCATTGCCAATAACCTCGCCAACGTTAACACCGCCGGTTTTAGACGCTCCAGAGCTGATTTCCAAGACCTTATGTATCATACGATAAAACAGGCGGGGACCCTTTCTTCAGACGGCACAATAATGCCCACGGGAATCCAGGTGGGTCTTGGCGTCAGACCGGTTGCGATACAGAAAATATTCGAGCAGGGCCATTTCAGCCACACCGAAAACCCGCTTGACATTGTTATTGAAGGCGACGGTTTCTTCCAGATCAACAAACCGGACGGCGAGATTGCCTACACCCGAAGCGGCGCTTTCAAGCTGGACGCCGACGGTCGGATAGTCAATACAGGCGACGGTTATCCTATTGAACCGTCCATCTCGATTCCGGCGGACGCCACGAGCATCACGATCAGCGCGGACGGGCAGATCTCTGTAACGCAATCGGGCAGTTCGGTGTCAACGGTGGTCGGCCAGATTACGCTGGCGCGTTTTGTAAACCCCGCCGGGCTCAAGGCTATCGGAAAAACGATGTTTGTCGAGACCGACGCCTCCGGCGCTCCAATAACGAGTAATCCCGGCATTGATGGCATGGGCACGATAGGCCAGGGATTTTTGGAGATGAGCAATGTGAATGTCGTGGAAGAGATGGTCAACATGATCATCAGCCAGAGAGCTTACGAGATTAACTCAAAAGCGATTACCGCCTCTGACGAGATGCTCCGTACCGTCAGCGGCATGGTCAGATAATGAACTCCGTCCGCGGCGTTTTCCTGCTGATCCTGGTCCTGGCGGTTCTTTTTCCCGCCTCTGTGGGCGCGTCCACCGTCCTGGTCGAGACAGCATTGGAAAACTACATCCTTTCGGTGCGGCCCTGGTCGGACGTGGAAGTGCGCGATCTTTCTTTAAGCGCGCGCCCGCCGGATGATGTGCCGGAGAGGATCACGATCCAGAAAGGGCTTCCGGGGCCGACTGTTTTTACCTTGAAGTACAGAAACGGAGCGGTTGTGACGGCAAAGGCCAATGTCGGGGCATACGAGGAGATCGTGGTTACCTCCCGTCAGCTCCAGAAGAACCGTCATATCGAGGAAGACGATGTGTTCCTCGCCCGCACAGAGATCGGCAAGATTCCCGCGGGAGCGGTTCGCGACCCAAAGGAAATTATAGGGAATACCATCAACCGCTCTGTCGGACCCAACCTCCCGGTTCTTCAGCAGCATGTTGGCGGCTCAAAGCTCGTCAAGCGGGGCCGGACGGTAACTCTTGTCGCCGAAAGCGGCGGCGTGCGCATTTCCGCTGTGGGAGAAACGCGGGAAAACGCGTATATCAATAACGCCGTCAAGGTGGCCAATCTCACATCAAAAAAGACTGTTACGGGGATACTGATTGATGAAAACACGGTCCTTGTCAGTTTTTAGGTCATGCCTTGCATTGCTGGTTCTGGCCGCTGTCGTTTTCGCCGGATGCGCGACAACGACCGCGAAGCTTCCGCCTCCTCCTCCAAAATACGTCTCCGCAAAGGACGCGAAGGAGGAACTCCGAACGGCCAATTCTTTATGGCGCGAAGGCGGAGGTCTTCTGGATGACTTTCGGGCGAGGCGGGTCAACGATCTGCTGACCATCAACGTGCTGGAGAGCATGTCGGGGTCCGGCGGCGCGAACACGGCTACATCCCGCAACTCCAGCATGGATGCCAGCGTAGGCGCGGTTTTCGGGTTGCCTACCGAACTGACAGGGCTGATGGGTAAAACACTGTCGCCTACGGTAAATGGCGAGATGAATGACGACTTCTCAGGGAAAGGCACGACCAACCGAAGCGGGACCATTGTTGGAACGCTCACAGCCCGCGTGGTGGAAGTGATGCCAAACGGCACGCTTGCCGTTGAATCCCGCAAAGACGTCACGATCAACAATGAAACGCAGACGATGGTGCTTCGCGGTTCCGTGCGGCCAGAGGACATCTCTGTATCGAATACGATACCGAGCACCAAGGTTGCGGACGCCGAAATCTATTTGGTAGGCGACGGCGTTCTCCAGGACAAACAGAAACCGGGTTGGCTCGTTCGGCTCGTTGACAACATTTGGCCGTTTTAAAAGGAAACGAGGAAACCGATGAGAAAACCAGTTGCTAAAGCCATCCTGCTGTGTGTTACAGCCGCTTTATTGGTGGGCACGGCCGTTCCGTCCAGGGCGGAGCGCATTAAGGATCTGGCCGCCTTTGAAGGGGTGCGTGAAAACCCGTTGATAGGCTATGGTCTTGTCGTCGGCCTCAACGGCGTCGGCGATAAAAAAGGCCCCATCATGGTGCAGTCCACATTAAACATGCTGAAGCGTATGGGGTTGAGCATCAGCGAGGCCGACATCAAAACCAAGAACACCGCGGCGGTGATGGTAACCGCGTCGCTGCCTCCGTTCCCAAAGCCTGGCGCTCGCGTCAGCGTAACCGTCTCGGCTATGGGGGACGCAAAAACGCTCCAGGGCGGCACGCTGCTGATGACGCCGCTTAGGGGGGCCGACGGAAAAACATACGCGATTGCGCAGGGATCTGTTTCCATCGGCGGATTCGTGGGCGGCGGCTCGGGCGGAACCCAGACGGTCAAGAATCATCCCACTACCGGATCTGTTTCCGGCGGCGCTGTCATAGAGAAAGATCTGCCGTTTACGTTAGGCTCCGGCGACCATTTACGGCTTTTTCTCTATCGGCAGGATTTTACCAACGCGTCCCGGATAGCCGCCAAGGTCAACCAGGAACTTAATTACGGCGGCGCCGCGGTGCTGGACCCTTCTTCTGTCCGCATAACGGTTCCCGACGAATACAAGAACCGCCTTCCCGAACTGGTTTCCGTGATCGAGTCGTTCCAGATTCCGGTTGATACTCCGGCGCGCGTGACTGTCAACGAGCGGACCGGAACCGTAGTGATCGGCGAGAGCGTGAAAATCTCTCCGGTGGCCATCGCGCACGGAAACCTTACGATAGAGATAAAAACCGATCTTCAGGTATCGCAGCCCGCGCCGCTCGCGCCGCCCAGCGCCGAGACAGTCGTTGTCCCGCAAAGAAACGTGAAAGTAAACGAGCAGAAAGCGTCGCTGATGGAAGTTTCCGGCACATCGCTTGGCGAGATCGTCCGGGGGCTCAACGCTTTGGGAGTTTCCCCCAGAGATCTGATCGCCATCCTTCAGGCGCTACGTTCCTCTGGCGCGCTGCGGGCCGAGTTGGAGGTGTTGTAGATGTCTGTCCCCGGCCTACACGCTACCGACTTCTCCGGGCAGAGGCTCGAATCGCTGCGCGGACGGAAGGATGCCGAGGCTATTAAAGCTGCCGCCAGGGAAATGGAGTCGCTGTTCGCCTATGAAATGATCAAGGCGATGCGGGCTGCATCCGGCACGTCGGCCGCCGGCACGAATGGGCTCGGCGGAGAGATGTACGGGTCGTTGTTTGATATGGAGCTTGGCCGTCTCATGGCGTCAAGAGGGCTTGGCCTCCAGGAAATGATAATGAGAGGAATGGAAAAGGTTTCTCATCCGGGCCAAGATGCAAAGAAAGAATCTGAAGATGCCGACGCTCCATCATTATCCGAAGTACCGTCTGATTCTCCGAAGCGGTTCGCGTTTTTCCCGCCGGCGAGGACAGGTAATGCTACCGGCTCCAAAGACTCCGCAAGCGGCGTTCCCGATACCGTCCCCCCGGTTGTCTCCGCCGCTGTGGAAGTTAAGCCGGCTGCTCCCGTGGAAAATGCACGGCTGTCCTCGCCGGGCTTTGCCCCGCGCATACCCAATATGCCTGATATGCCAAGAAAAACCGGTCCGATCCCTTATGGGGAATGGTTGCCGCCCATACGTGAAGAAGGGCGAATCAGCTCCTCCTACGGATATCGGAAAGACCCGTTTGCCGGGACGCAGAAATTCCACTACGGCGTCGATATTGCCGCTGCGCACGGCGCGAAGATTTATCCGGTCAAAAACGGAGAAGTCACATTCAGCGGTTATCGGAAAGGGTACGGAAATATTGTAGAAATCAGCCATGGGAACGGTGTTGTAACAAGGTATGCCCACAACCGCTCCAACCTGGTTGCCGTGGGCGACCAGGTGTCTCCCAACACGATCATCGCCGAAGTTGGGAGCACAGGGCGCTCGACCGGGCCTCACCTCCACTTCGAGGTCCGCCGCGACGGACAGAAAGTCCCTCCTCAGATGATTTTTTCCGGATTTCTAAAGGAAGGAGCAAACCATCCGATAAGTAATGCGTAAGGGACTGCATTACGGGGGGAAGGCGATGAAAATTAATGGCGGTGTGCCTCCAGAGAAGCCGGATGGCGTTAAGTTTCACAAGGTAAGCAAAAAATCGGATCAGGCAAGCGATACCGGGAGAGAAGCGGTCGCGGACAAAGTGGACGTTTCCGGAAGGGCTCGTGAAATTGCGGAGCTTACGGGTGTCGTAAAATCCATTCCCGATACCAGGGAGGGTAAAGTAGCGGAAATAAAAGATTTAGTGGATTCCGGCAAATACGTGGCCGATCCGTACAAAATTGCGGGAAAGATGCTAAACGAGGTGATATGAGCCACCTGTCTTCCATTAAAGTCATCCTGCGCGAGCAGGAGGCTTGTTGCAAGACGCTGGTAGGGCTTCTCCAGAGAGAGAGAGGCTACCTGGTGGATCTCGATGTGCGCGCGGTTGAGGAGTTGACGAAGGAGAAGGATACCCTCCTTCTCCGTTTGCGTTTTTTGGATGAGGAGAGGCAGCGTCTCGTATCGGTGCTGTCTAAAGAATGGTCGGGCCAAAGCGGGAAAGAGCTTACCCTTTGCGCTATGGCCGAGAGGGCGGGGGATACCGAGCTTTCGGAAATGCGTTTGAAGCTGGTGTCGTTGGCGCAAAGCATAAACGATCTCAACAGTTTCAATAGGTATCTGGTTGATCGGTCTTTGAGCAACGCGCGATCCGCCCGGGGAGTATTCGAGGCGTTTGGCGATTGGTCTCCGGAGTACGCGGTGAGCGGAACGCTCTTGTCAAAGGAGACATAAAATGTCCCTGCTAAACATCATGAATATCGGGAAATCGGCGCTTTTTACGAACCAGGCGGCGCTGAACGTCACGGGTCACAATATTGCCAACGTAAATACGCCCGGCTATACCCGGCAATCCGCGGTTCTCAAGGTCGCCGGGCCGCAGGAATTCGCTTACGGGTTTCTTGGCCGCGGAGTAAAAGTGGCGTATGTCAGGCAGAGCTATTCCCGTTTTGTTGAGACGCAGCTTCTTGGGCAGCATCAGAATTTTGGAAAAGCCGACGTAATGACCGATGTCTATTCCAGGGTGGAGCAGGTGTTCAACAGTTTTACCGGCTCCGGTCTTTCAAATAGCCTCCAGGCGTTCTTCAATTCCTGGAATGCGCTTTCCACAGACCCGGCCAGCTTTGCGCACAGGACCGTCCTGCTTGCCGACGCGAATAATCTTATAGACGTAGCAAAGCAGATGGAGGGCAACCTCCAGAAAACTATCAGCGAGATAGATAAAGAGATCCAGAACGATACTGACCGGATCAACGCGATTGCCTACGATATTGCCAAGCTCAACAAGGATATTGTCAGGGTTGAGGCGGGAAACTCGGAGCGCAGGGCGAACGATCTGCGGGACTCCCGGAACACTCTTGTGACCGAGCTGGCCGGGCTGGTGCAGTTGAGCACTCTTGAGGACACCAACGGCTCCCTGACTGTCCTGGTCGGAATGCGCGATCTTGTTTCGGGCGCTTACGTAAACGAAATGACGTCGGGCGTCGATGCTTTGGGGAACGTCACCATCAAGATCGACAACACGGAGATTTCTTCCCGGATCACTAAAGGGGAGCTTGGCGGGTATCTCGAATCACGCAAGGCGATAGAGGAAGGACCGCTGAAGGAGCTGCGGAAGTTCGCGGCCGCCTTGACGCTGGAAGTAAACGAGATTCATAACAGGGGAATAGGCCTCGATGGCTATCAGGGAGACTTTTTCTCGCCCCTTTCCGTGTCCGTAAGCACAACCTCGGTTGGCGCGTCTGTGAGCGCGGCGACGGTTACAAATCAGTCCGACCTGACGCTTTCCGAGTACGATGTCACCTTTAGCGGCGGCACCTGGACGGTGAAAAACCGCGACACGGGCGCCACGCTAAACCCCGCGTCTGTAACTGTAACGGGGAACACAATAGAGTTTGAAGGCATATCCATCACTGTGGCTGGAGCGATAGCCAATGGCGACACTTTCGTAGTCAGCCCGCTGACCGACGCAATCGGGAAATTCTCTATGGCGATTACTAACGACAAGCAGATAGCGGCTGCTTATGATCCCAATTCGCCGGGCGACAACAGAAACGCGCTGGATATGGCGCAACTTGCGGAGCAGTTGGTGGGTCGTCTGGGCGGCGAAACCTTTTCCAGGACTTATACAAAGATCGTAAGCATGGCCGGTTTACTGTCGTCGAATTCCATAGACATGTATAAATTCGAATCGAACCTCAGAGCCGAGCTCCAGAGCCAGCGTGACGCGATCTCCGGCGTATCTATTGACGAGGAAGCCGCAAATCTTCTGATTTATCAGAGAGGATTTGAGGCTTCGGCGCGGCTGATCACCGTGGCGGACGAGCTTATACAAACGGTGCTGAACTTATGAGAGTATCCACTCCGCAGATATACCGGCAGACTTCCGATGCCCTGATGCAGTCGATCGCCAACCTCTACAAGTTGAACGAACAGATTGGATCAGGCAAGCGTATCAACAGACCTTCGGATGATGTAACGGGCGCCGCCCGCGCGCTGGATTACAAGGTTTTCATGGAGAACGGGAAACAGTATTTGAGCAGCATCAGCAGCACTGCGAATGCTCTTTCCTACTTTGATTCCACGTTTGACTCCGTAGATACCGCCCTGTCGCGGCTCAAGGAGTTGTCGATTGTGGCGGCAAACGGAGCCACATCGGACACTTCCAGGTATGCTGTTTCGGTGGAAGCCGGAGAGATCCGGGACCATATTTTGACGCTGGCCAACACGAAAGTCGGGGGCACATATATCTTTTCGGGCTTCAAAACCGATACTCGCGCGTACGACAACTCTTTTGCTTATCAAGGCGATGCCGGTTTGGTCAAAGTAGGGATAGGCGGCGGAATGCTGGTTACGCAAAACGTCACGGGCCCGGAAGCTTTCACCTACACTCTCGATGCGGAAAAATCCGTCGATATGGGAAGCGGCCTCTACGCCTACTATATTCCCGATCCGGGCGGCGGTCCTGTAACCACCGTCGAGATTCGCGCTTCCGACCGCACGACAGTTCTTGACACCTTCTCCTATGGAAACGCTATGGAGATTGCGGACCTCATGACCAAGGCGATGGAAGATAACAATATCCCAAGAATTTCCGCCCTCATAGGTTCTATTGACGACATGGCGGATCATGTGTATAGAGTCCGCGCCGAGGTAGGAGCGCGGATGAATGTGCTTGACAGCCAGGATGCGCGGATCAGGGAATTGAACTACACGACGGAGGTAAATCTCTCCTCTGTCCAGGACGCGGATATTGTTTCAACCGCCAGCGATTTCGTAAAAGCGAACAGTGTGCTTTCGGCTGTGCAGTTGAGTACGGTAAGGATCTTGTCGCAATCATTGCTTGATTTTCTCAGGTAACCCCCGTGGTCTCGTATATACTGACGGGGCGGGAAGGAGGTTTTGAATCAGCGCAGTTTCCCGTTGCGAATACCGGCGCGGCAGAATTTCAGGATGGAGTATGCGATGCTCGTGCTGACAAGGAAGTCAGATGAGTCGTTTCTGATTGGAGACGATATCCAGGTTACCGTCCTTAGTATCCGGGGGAGCCAGGTTCAGCTTGGCGTCAAAGCTCCTTCTGATGTCCGAATTTACCGAGGGGAAGTCCACGACAGAATTAAGGCAGAGAACATTTCTTCGGCTGGTTTATCCACCGAGGATTTTTCAATCCTTAAGGAAAAGGTGAAATGACGATGAAATTCGAAACATCTCGGTTTGGGCAGATCGAGGCTTCGGAGGACCGGATAATTAATTTCCCGTCAGGCCTTCCAGGTTTTTCGCAACTCAACCGGTACGTACTAATTGATTACAAAGATACCCCTCTTAAGTGGCTCCAGTCGGTCGATGATCCGCAAGTGGCTTTCATTGTCGCCGATCCGAAAACGGTTTCTACCGAAGGGTCGATTACCATTGGCGACGATGTGGTGCGTTTTCTCAAGATCGAAAAGGAAGAAGATCTGGCGGTTCTCATCATCTTGCGGTCTGAAGGCGATAAGGTTATCGCAAACCTGAAAGGCCCCCTCGCGATCAATTCCGACCGGATGCTCGGGGTGCAGGCTGTTATAGACCAGGCTTGAACATCCTGTGCTTCCGCTGATAACACCTCTTATCCCGCCTTCCCCCGATCTGCCTACGGGAGGGGTTGCCCGTATTGAAAACGCGGTGGCTTTTCGCTCCTCGTCCTGGGAGGGGTTGAAGCTTCGGATCGGCGACCTCGTTAAAGCTGACATTTTATCGCTTTCCGCCGACGGGAGTGTCTCGATCCGTATTACCCGCGAATCCGGAGAAAGCGCCACGTTATTGGCGCGGTCACAGGTGCCGTTTGAAGCGGGAGAAAGCGTCCTTTTGAAGGTGACTTCCGGCGGCGATGGTGAAATACGGCTGCGCTTTGTTGGCATGGCTGACGGCGGAGGCGGCGAAAAGGCTGGTTCCGCCGATGGGGCGATGGCGTCTTCTCCGGCTTTGTCGCGTATGCTGCTGACAGATGTCCGGCAACTGCAAGCGATCTTCCGTGCTTTCCCCGAATCAGTCAAGGCGTCGATTCCTGGTTTCTCCATGCTTGAAGAAGGAACGTCTGTGGAAGGGCTGACCGGACAGGCGCTTAAAAACGCGGTGGAAGGATCAGGCGTTCTCCTCGAAACCAAACTTAAGCTGCAGCCGGACGCTGTTGCCGCCGGAGCCGACCAGAAAGACGCGCTTTTGCGCGTTGGCGCGGCGATGCGCGATACGGTCAAGTCGGCCGAAGTGCGTGGGGTGGGGATCAGCTCCGGAGAGACGGCTGTCAAGACCGAGGGAATGCTCTCGTCAATCGAGACGTACCAGGTTTTTTCATCCGCCAATGGCGTTTTGTACGCGCCGTTGACGCTGGAATGGGATGAGCTTTTAGACGGAGAGATCCTATTCCGGAAGAAGAATCGTGGAGGACGCGAGTCGTTCACATGTGAGATGAACCTCGATCTGGACCCTCTGGGTAAAATGTCAATTTCCGTGACCATGTACGAAGGCGCTTTTCTGGTCTCACTGTCGCCGGAGAACGATACGACCCGCTCGCTTATGGCTACGCAATCTGATGACATCGGGAGACGGTTCAGGGAGGCGGGGCTACAGCTTCGGGCTGTGGCGGTCCAACAGAAGCGAAACGTCTCCTTTGGCGTTCCCTCGGCTGACGGCGTTGACCTGAAGGTTTAAGGATGAAGACCCCTTTTCGCCAGGCGGCGGCTCTTCGTTACGAACAGGGAAAAGATTCCGCCCCACGGTTAATTGCAAAAGGAAAAGGCGCCGTTGCTGATAAGATATTAGAGGTTGCGCGGCGCCACGGCATTCCCATTCGCGAAGACCGGGAGCTGGTTCAGATGCTGGCGTCGCTTGAACTGTACCAGGAGGTCCCGCCCGACTTGTATAAGGCGGTGGCCGAAATCCTTGCCTTCATATACTCACTGAACCGTGGGGCCGGGAAGGCAAAAATGTGAGGACGAGCGCGTGGGGTACAAGGTTTATGTGTATGGTTCGAGAAAGGCCTTTCCTGTAGACGGACTGGCCCTTGGTACCCGTCCGCCTTTTGATGTCTTCATCTGCGAAGAAGGAATATTCACCATAGTTATTTCCGCCGGCCAGCATTATGGTCCGGAGGAGAGAAGCGAACTGTTGGCGCGCGGGATTAGCGAAGTATTCGTCGACGCCAGGGATGCTTCCGAGTTAGAGGCCTACCTTAATCGAACCTCCGAGGAAGTTCCGGCGCGTCACGAGAACCCGGAGACGGTCAGAGAATACCTTGAGCACATGCGGGACTATTACCAGATCGAACGCGCTTCCCTGGTTCCGGGAGGGCAGATCGATTTTGGTCTCTACCGGCTCTTCGATTTGCGCCTTATGCCCGTGGCGGAGCCTGTAAGGGGCGGGTTTGCCGTCATCCCCGCCGGGCTCCCCGTTTTGCGCGGCGACATTGTTATCCGCAACGAAGATATCCCGCGGTACCAGAGATATCTCGATGCCGCCGCCGGCATGCTTGACGCCGACCCCCGGAAAAAGCGGAAGATGCAGGCGATTGCGCTCAAAGAGAAGTCTAAAGCGATCGTCAAGGATCTGCTGGATAATCCGCGCAGTGGCGAGAATATAAAAAAAGCCGTGCAAGTCGCCGCCGATCTGACCGAATGTATCTTGAATAGCCATGATGTCTTGCAGGATCTCATTACCTTGAGCAGCTACGACCAGTACACCTACACCCATTCGGTTAATGTGGCTGTTCTCGCTTCGGGGATCGGTGTTTCCTGCGGACTGGCAAAAGAGATGGTCCAGATCCTCGGAATCGGAGCGGTGCTGCACGATATAGGTAAAAGCGCCATTCCGTCCGAAATTCTGAACAAGCCGGGCCGGCTTAACGAGCGGGAGTTTGACATAATGAAGGGGCATGTAATGGAAGGGTTCCGGACGATCGAGTCGAATGACGCGGTTCCCGAAGAATCCCGCGTCGTCATAACCCAGCATCATGAGCGGCTCAGGGGAACCGGATACCCCAATGGTCTGGCCGGGGAGCAGATTACAATTTTTGGTAGGATCTGCGCTGTAGCGGACTGCTACGACGCGATGACGACAAGCCGCCCATACAAAGACGCAGGGACGCCATTCCAGGCCCTGACGCAGATGAAAACAGAAAAATCCAATTACGACGCGGAGATACTGGACAGTTTCATCCGGATGCTCGGCAGGACCTAAAGGCAGGATCTGGGGTAAAGCCCTAATTTTTTTGTTTTTTTGCAATACGATAGTATTTGGCAAAAACAGGAAAAATTATTTTTAATATTCGCTAAAGGTTTACATTTGCCTGCCGATAAGTAACATTAGGAAGAGGCTGGAGAGGAGAAAAGAAAGATTAAAGCCGGGTTCCCCCGGTAATTCAGCCGAAACCCAGCGGGCCGAAAAGGCCCAAACAAATACGGGCAAGGATGCCCGAATAAAATTCACGGAGGAATAAACATGCCATTAGTAATCAACACCAACGTCTCGTCTTTGGGCGCGCAAAAGAACCTGGCCTACAGCAACACCAAGCTGACAGGATCAGTCCAGCGTCTGTCTTCAGGTCTTCGTGTAAACACCGCAAAAGACGATGCCGCCGGCTTGGCGGTTTCGCAGAAACTGCGGGCGCAGATCGCCAGCGTTTCGGTCGCCATCCGTAACTCGCAGGACGGCATCTCCCTTTCGCAGACTTCTGAAGGCGGTCTCAACGAAGTCGCCAACATTCTCACCCGTATGCGGGAGTTGTCCGAGCAGTCCGCCAACGGTACCCTCAAGGATGCGGAGCGCAGTTCTCTGAACGTCGAATACGAACAGCTTTATCAAGAAGTCTCGCGTATCGCCAACGTCACCGAATTTAACGGCGTCAAGCTGCTCAGCGGTCAAGGTTATGACACAGGTACCGGCGTTGTATTGCAGGTAGGCTTCCAAAACACGGGTGACGACAGAATTGCCTTGAAATTCGCAGGTTTGGATGTGTCGGAAACCTTAGCCGCCTCTCTTAGCCTGGGAGCGGATATCAACACGATGACGGGCGCGCAGAATAACCTCGATGCTATCGACAGCGCGATCGCGCAGGTTTCGTCAGCCCGCGGTATCTTGGGCGCTGTCATGAACCGTCTCGAGTCCACGATCCAGAACCTGCGTGTTACCCACGAGAACCTCTCGGCCGCGGATTCGGCGATCCGGGATGCGGACTTCGCGTTCGAAGCCTCAACCTTCATCCGGAACCAGATCCTGGTTCAGGCTGGAACGTCGATGGTGGCGCAGGCTAACATGCTGCCTCAGGTGGCTCTCACCCTCCTGCAGTAAACGGAGGAAAAGAATCGCTAAGGGAGGGGGGGCGCCCCCCCTCCTTTACGGCATGGAGTGAATAACATGAATGTAAAAACTAACATAAGCGCGCCTGGGTCCGCGCAGCTTCCGTCTTTTTCCACAAAAAACGAGTCGGTTCCCAAAGAGGTGGTTTCACTCGGCAAAGAAGTGTCTGTTTCGTTTGGCAGAGAAACATCCGCTGCCGACGGCAGGGAAAAGCGTGGGGAAGCCTCCACCAAAGAAATGGCCGAGATGCAGGATTTTTTGCGCAAAGCGTTGGATGTCGATCCGATTGCGCAGCGCAGATTGCAGCTCAGTATTGAGAAGGAACTGGACATCGTTGTAGTCAAGGTTTTAGACAAGGAAAGCGGCGACTTGGTCCGGCAGATACCGATGCCGACACAAATTTCTGTTTCCAAAGATTTGCAGGTGTTTATGGATAGACTGGCCAACAGCGAGAGCGGGATTGCTGTAAATCAGGAGGTTTAAATGGCGACCTTTTCCGTAGGCGGGATCATGTCGGGGATCGACTACGACACGATGATCCAGCAGATCATCAAGCTGGAACATAGACCGCTCGACCTGAAAGCTGACCGGCAGAAAGTCTTCCAGACCAAGATCAGCAGTTACGGCGAGCTCTCCTCTCTCCTGGGTAAATTCAAATCTGCCGCGGATGGCTTGAAGACCGGCACCGATTTCTACGCTCGCAAGGCGGAAGCGGGCAACAAGGATGTCATCAACGTAAGCGCGTCCCCTTCCGCTGCCGAAGGGAACTACAGCGTTGTTGTAAACAAGCTTGCGCAGGCTCACCGGATCGCTTCGTCGGGAGTTGCCGACGGCAATACGGTAATAGCGTCCGGCGCCGGCAGCTTCGCTTTTAAAGTAGGCGGCGGGGAAGAGGTTTCCGTTGACGTCAATGAAACCACCACGCTTAACGATCTTGCCGCTGCGATCAATTCGAAAACCGGCAGTGGTGTCGAAGCAAGCGTAATCAACGACGGCACCAATTCGCGCCTTGTTCTTAAGAGCGCTTCTACCGGCAGCACGAGCGAGATTACGATAACGGAAAACGGCACAAACCTTTTTTCGGGCGGACAGACGTTGCAGGAAGCCCAGGACGCGGAGTTTTCCATCGACGGTCTGTCGATGACCCGCAGCTCAAACAATATCGAAGGCGCGATCAGCGGGGTGTCGATAACGCTGAAAAACGTGGGCTCATCCACAATTTCAGTTACAAATGACTCCGAGGCTATCCAGAAAAAGATTCAGTCTTTTGTCGATGCCTACAACGATGTCGTCAAGTTTGTCTCTAAAAACGTCTCTTACGATTCGAAAACCGGCGTTTCCGGCGCTTTCACGGGAGAGTCTACAGCAAGAGACGTTGTGAACAAGTTAAGGGGGATATTGGGAACACAGGTAGGGGGGCTTTCCGAATCATTGAGCTCTCTTTCCCAGATAGGTGTTTCTACCCAACGGGACGGGACGCTCAAACTCGACACCACGGTTTTGGCCGGCAAAATTGCGTCCGATATAGACGGCGTGTCGAAGATATTCAGCGGCGAAAATGGGATAGCCGGCGCTGTTGGCAAATATGTGGATGAAGCGACCAACTCCTCTGGAGTTCTCTCTTTCCGCACGAAAAGCCTCCAGTCTATCGTGACCCGTCTTTCCGATGAGATCGAACGGGGCGAGGCCAACCTGAAAAAACGGGAAGAAAACCTGATTTTGCAATTTGCCAAATTAGAAGGGATGATGACGCAGTACTCGTCGCTGGGGTCTTCGTTGGCGAGTATGCTCGCGATGCCGACGTCATAGCTGACAAAAACCCACGGGGGGATTTGAATAATGACGACGCAGTACGATGCGTACAGGAAAACTACGATTGACACCTCGAACAATGTTCGGATCGTATCTCTTCTGTTCGATGGGGCGATTAATTTCCTGAAAGTAGCCCGAACCAAGATGGAGCAGCACGACATAGCGGGCAAAGGCGTGTATCTCGGAAAGACTACTGCGATCGTCAGTGAGCTTTTGAAAGCGCTTAATATGGAAGAAGGCGGCGAGATTGCTGAAAATCTGCAGCGGCTATACGACTTTGTCCTGGACCGGCTGCTGCAGGCGAACCTGAAAAACGATCTGCAGTCACTGTATGAGGCGGAACGGGTTTTGGATGACATCCGGTGCGGCTGGAAAGATATGGAACGGAACCAGATCGCGGCCGCGGCGGCTTGTCCGGCTTCTTCCCCTGTGCGCGCCTCCCATGGCGCGGGAATGGGAGTTCAGGCGTGAATCCGGAAACGGAAGCCCTCTGGACCAGCCTGCGTGATCTGGCGCTGGAACAGAAGGCTGCCGTAGAAGCGGGAAACTTGGACGAGGCAGGCGCTATTGCCGAAAAGCGTCGTCAGATCCTCCTTGATATTCAAAAAAATGACACTCTTTCCGGGGAAGGAAAGTCATCCGCGCCGGAACTCATGGTCCGAGAGATCCTCGCCATTGATGAAGAAGCTGTGAAGGTTCTGAAAACCGGAATGCAGGAAGTTTCACAGGAGCTGGAAAATATAAATACTTTCAAGGTGTTATTCCAGGGCGCTATCGACGGCATTCGCTCTTCGGGTGGTTCGTCGGCTCCCTGATGGTTACATAAGCTTTATTTAAACCCCCGTTGCCAAAATTGGCAGGACTGTTGCACTAACAGTCCTGCCAACTTTTTTTGCGCGTTAAATTTTCGTGATGGGGGGTTGCGTGGTCGCTATATCCCTTAAAATTTTTACGCCGGTTTGCCGCGGCGCTTTCTGAAACGCCTATGGAACTGGAACTGACCCGGCGGGGAAACTATTCGCTGCGAGTTGTCTGTCCGGACGGATCGGAGAGGGTCTTTCACAGCCTTTATGACCCGGAAGGGGAAGCTGAAGCGCTTGTTGACGCTTCAGGTTTTTCCGGCAGCGGCATGCTTGTCGTGCTTGGCTTGGGGCTGGGCTACCATGTGGACCGGATGCGACGGCTGTATCCTGACGCGGAGATCGTGGTTATTGAGTCATCGCGTAAGATCTTCGATTTATGCCTGGAGCATGGGAAAGGGGCGCAGCCGTCGGAGAAGGTTCATTTCCTGGTAGACCTTGCTCCCGAAGAAGCCATATCGGAAGTTTCGCGCATCCATCTCAAAGCGGGGTTTTTGCCCCTCTCTGTTTTTAGCTTTGCGCCAGGGATAGCTTTTGCGCCCGGATACTACGATCCGATTCGCGCGGCGCTCGAAAAAAGCATCTCTTTCCGGCTCTGGGAGCGGGTCCGGTATCCTAAACTTGCGCCGGGAAATCTGACGATCGCGCTTTTTGACTTTGGCTACTTCTTGACGGAAGAAATCGCTCGCGCGCTTGCGGCGCTTGGCCATTCGGTGGTGCGCGTCCGCGGGAAAAAGGACGAAAAGTGCGGCGACATACTGGGGAGAGTTACCGAAACCATCGCTTTGAAGCGCCCCGACTTCTTTCTTACCGTGAATCATTTGGGTTTCGACGAAGAGGGTGTGCTTGCCGACTTCTTTGAGTCGATCGGGATGCCGGCTGCTGTCTGGTACGTGGACAACCCCAATCTCCTGATGCGGATTTTTCCGCAAAATGTTTCGCCTTGCTGTTGTGTCTTCACTTGGGATGAAAGCTATAAGGAATCGCTGCGCGGGATCGGGTTTGAGAATGTGGAATACCTGCCGCTGGCTGCCGACGAGGAGATTTTCCACCCAATGCGTTTATCTATCGAGCGGAGAAACAGGCTTGGGGCTGATGTCGGGTTTGTAGGCGATTCGAGAGCTTCGTGGGCGCGGGAGCTGCTCCAAAAGGTGCGGCAAGAGTTGCATCCGGCTGTAAAGCGTGTTGCGCAGCGGCTTTCTGTTGCGCGCAATCTTGCGTTTCACGAGGCGAAGGAAGCTGAAATGCGTGACAGCGAACATGCTTTGTTTGAGGCGCTGACTGAAAGAGAAAAATCGGATTTTGAGGCGGCGGTTTTTTGGCGGGGAACACTTCTTTATCGCCTGTCGTGTTTGCGGACTCTTGAAGAATTTTGCCCTTTGGTGCGCGGCGATGCCGAATGGGGAAAACTGTTAAACGATAAATTCCGGTTTGGCCCCAGAATCAACTATTACAAAGAGCTTCCCGCCTTTTATAACTTGTGCCGGATCAATTTAAACACGACCAGCATACAGATGGACACGGCGGTCAACCAGAGGGTGTTCGATGTTCCTGCTTGTGGGGCGTTTCTGCTTACGGATCGCCGACCGTCTCTTTCGCCCCTTTTTGAGGAGGGGAAAGAGGTGATTGTTTACGACAGCCCGGAGGAAATCCCGGAGCTTGTGAGGTTTTATCTGCGAAACAATACCGCGCGGGAAGCTGTTGCGGCAAAAGGCAAGGCTCGGGTACTGCGGGAGCACACGTATAAGCACCGGGTAGACGCAATTATCCGGCGGCTTCGGGATGACCTCTAAAACTATGCGGCCGACGCCAACGAAAGAATCGCAATTTAATGGATATTAATAAAAAGAATATGAGTTTAAGCGAAAAGCGGCAAATGCTTGCCAATTTGCTGCTAAATCTTTATCGCAAACATCAAATCATGGAGTCTTCCAAGCTGTATTACGATAACGAATTGTACAAATTAATAAGAGATTTGCTGGCTGTTATTTCAGACGACGATCAAGCTAATGTTTTGGCGCTTCGCTCCTACGACGCATTGCAAGATGATGAATCGAGGCGAATTCATGCTTGTTTGTTTTTGTGCAAGTGTATTGGGATAAGCGATATTGCGGGTATGTGCGCGGAGTTTGAGGCGCTTAAAGGCGCGGAAAATACGATTCGCAGATGTAAGCCGAAACTCGCTGTCTGCATATACCACAAACCATCGGATGTTGTTGAAATACCGGCGTTAATTATGAATTTTTTCCCGGAATACAAGTTGTACATAAGACAGCATCACGCAAGGGTTCTAACGGAAATTGTTTTGTATGCATTGCCACAATAGAAATTGTCAGCACGCGCTACCCATGCCGTATTAACGGAGGTAGTTGGATTGAAAAAAATTCCCATGACAGTGTTGATTACAACGGCGAACAATCCGCCGTCGGGTGTGCCGTTTTTGGAGATGGTAAACCCGAATATTCGGATGATCGCGGCGAAAGCCGCCTTGTATTTTTGGGTTACTCAAGGAATAGAGCAAATTGTGTTGGCTGACGCGACAGCAACAAATTTGCTCAGCGAGTACGAAGTGGCGGAAATTGATAAATTACATACGCGCATAGAGCAAATAAGCTATAAACAAGCCGGCGAAGAAATAATCGAGAGAGGGAAAGGTTACGGCGAAGGCAAGCTTATTGAGTATGCAATCAACAATTCGGAACTACTTGCGCATGAAGAGTCTTTTTTCAAATGTACAGGCAAAGTATATGTTCGAAATTTTCCGGATATCGCCGAAATCATAAAGGCTAACAGCATATCGAGCTTATTTTGGAGATACATGGGGGACGGCACAGAGGTGAAGCATTGGGCTGATTGCCGGTTCTATTACACATCTAAAAACTTTGCTGAAAATCACCTGATACCTGCCTACCTTGAGTCTCACGATATTAATAAGGTCGCTTGTGAAAATTATGTTTATAAAGCGCTTGAACATAATATGAGAGCCGGCAGGGGGGCTCGGCCACTCATAACAGGATATGCTGGTAGTACAGGCGAAGCGTATTTTGATTTGAGTTTAGGAAGCCTGGATAATAATTTTCCGTGTTGGGTTGGCTATGCTACTAACGTGATCGCGGAACCCGCGCTAACATCCGGCGACCTTGAAGACGCAAGGGGAGCTTTGGAGCGGCATCTTATGGAATGCCCTCTTGATGTAGATGCCTTGATACGACATTCGGATATTCTTTTTCGCTTGGGATCGAAAGAAGCGGCGCTGGAGAGTTTAAATAAGGTGCTGTTGTTTTATCCGGGGCACGAGGAGGCGCTTCGTTGTAAGGTTGCTATCGAAAATGCCGCTCTCCGGAGGAAATGACGCCGTATATTTGGAGAAAAATTTTAAAAAAACCTGAAATACTATCGTTGCGGCTTATTGTTTACGGAGATAGTAATGAGCGGACATAGAAACATAACAATGATTTTGGAAATCAGTAAAAGTACCCCGGAAATTTTAAACCATACCGAATTTTTTGATGAATTTCTTCAGAAAGGCAACCGGGCGATAGTTATACATGACGAATCGTTCAAAGCGCCTTGTGAAATCAAAGGTGATATATCGTTTTACAGCTTGTCGCCTGGAGCGACAAGCGTGGATATATGCAACTACGCGGTATTCGAACTGGATAAAACCGAAAACGATGTGTTGGTTGTGTCGCAGGATCTGCGCCCGGAGTCGATATCATTTTATGACGAAATGTCTTCATGTTTATACGTCTGTGAAAAACACGCCGTTGTGTGCGCAAGAAACGAGGCTTCAGGGCCGCTTAATGATGCCGCCAAAAAATACCTTCCGTCATTTCACGTGACCTCAGATGTTGACGCGGGTTGTGTTCTTATAAAAAGAAAAATTATTGATAATCTGGGGTTTTTGTTGCGGAAGTCGGCTAACCTTAAATATTCCTTGATGGATTTTTGTTACACAATAAACGGCTACGGCTATAGCGCGGTTATTTCAAACCATGCCACTGTCTCATACCCGCGTGAACCGCAAAATAAAGATGAAGAAGAGGTTTTCCTTAGCACGTTCCCCGGTCGCGAAAATGTAGAACACAGCAAAGATATTTTTAATATCCATCCATGCTTGTGGTTTTTAGATCTGCTTGCGGAAAATTACTATCCTGTGCCAAAAATATTGTTTGATTTTTCCGCGATGCCTAAAATATATTGCGGCACTTCTGAAAGCATGCTTTCATTTTTTAACGCGTTCTATAAATTATATAGAAAACATTATAATATTTATGTACTAATAAGACCAGATGTGGATAAATCTTTAGGATTGTCGAAAAAATATCCTGATGCGCACTTTTTAGAAACGATAAAAGAAACATTTCATTTGGGCATTGCAATTAATCAGCCCTGGTATATGAATCAGAATATTATATTTAATAAGCACTGTCTTAAAGTAGTGTTTTGGATGCTGGATATTATCATGGCGCGTTGTGAATATATCGTCCCTGTCAAGGAAAGGGCAGTGCTGGTCAAGGCTCTAAGGCTTGGAATGAGGCTTGCGGACGGGATAATTTCAATCAGTGATTTTACCACAAAAGATTACAAGGCGTATTTATCCTCTTACGCGGAGGCGGTAAATAAGCCTGTTAAAACGATTTATCTTGCAAGTAATTTTTCTCCAAACGATACCAGGCATCCGGATCTTCCTTTTGACAAATATTTTCTAATAGTGGGAAATCCTTATAAGCATAAAGCCATTAACAATATCTTGAACGTACTTGTGGAAAGCCCGCATAATTTTATTGTGGTTGGAGGGGCGTATACGGGGCATGTCACTAATAACATATATTTTTACCAAAGCGGCGCTATGCCTGAAGATTTTCTAAGTTCTTTGTATACGAATTGCGAAGCGCTGATCTTTCCCAGCCTGTATGAGGGTTTTGGTTTGCCTGTGACAATAGGGCTCAAGAATAAAAAACGGGTAATACTCTACAATAACGAACTTAACAGGGAACTGACAGCCCTTTATAAAGATTTTTCGGAATACCTGATTTATTTTGATTACTTCCACCAAATCCCGGCTCTTATTGATTCTATAGATTTTAACGCCTCCTTGCCGAATGTAGGGTATAGTCGTACTTGGGATGATGTTGCGGCAGACGCGGAAGTGTTTTTTAAAGATATTTTAGATACCGAAACAGATGTGGAAAGGTTATTTGACAGATGGGAAAGGCTTTCATTTTTTTAAATGTTGAGAAAGAGATAAATAATGTGCGTATGCGCGTCTTGAGTTGAGGATACCGCTCCCCAAAGGAAATGACGCCATGTATTTAGAGCAAAACCTGAAAAAACTTGAAACGCTCTCCCCTCGGCTTGCAAAGCGTTTGCGCGACGCCGAATGCGCCGGAAGCGTCACCGTCGTTACGTCGAAGGCCGGGCTGCCGTCGATAAAAATAGAAGACGCGTTACTGCACAGCTTATACGACCCGGCGCGGGAAGCCCGCGATTGGGTGGAGCACCATCAGGCCGATACCGAAGCGGCATCTTCTATCGCGGTGCTTGGGGTTGGCTTTGGATATCATGTGGAAGAGTTGTTGCGCGTCACGAACAAGCCGGTGGTGGCGTTTGAGCCCCGTTTAGACGTTTTGCGGGCCGCCGCTACGGCGCGTGATATGTCCGCGCTGTTTTCGCGAGTTAAGATCGCGTGCTGCCCCGACGACCTTGAGGTTCCGACGGCGGACGGGCTGCTTTGCATACTGCGGTATGAGCCGTCCGTGCGCCTTGATCCTGCCGCTCACAAAGAAGCCGAATCCCGCATGGAGACGCTGCGTACCGGCGAGCAAGACGCGTCGCAAGCTTTTACGCCTCAAGTGGTTGCGGCGCCAGAAGAAGAAAGCGCCCCGGACCGCTCCTATTACCGCCAATCCCGGCCGGATATCGAAGCAATGATCCCCGTCCGCGCTTTACGGATACTGGATATAGGGTGTGGCGAAGGCGTGCTTGGGCGTAATCTCTTGAAAAAAAGGGCGATCGAAGTTGTCGGAATAGAGGCGGATCCGGCGGCGGCGGAAGCCGCGCGCAAGAACTTGACGCGAGTTTTACATGGTGATGCGGAGACGATGGATTTTCCGTTTGAGGATGGGTACTTCGATTGCGTCGTCCTTGCGGATGTTCTGGAACACATGCGTGATCCGCTCTCGATCCTTAAAAAAGCAAAACGGTGTCTTTCCGGTTCGGGTGTTGTTGTGGCAAGTATTCCCAACGTCCGGTTTATAGGTGTGCTGAATCTGCTTGTTGAAGGGCGATGGGAGTACAGGGACGAAGGGATTCTCGACCGGACCCATCTGCGGTTTTTTACGAGGAAGGAAATGGAAATCCTGTTTTGCGACGCCGGGTTTGAGCTGGAAAAAGTTTTCGAAAATATGGCCCCGGAATACGCTTCCGTTCCCTCCGGCCACAAAGGTGATATTACATTTGGTCGTGTTGCGCTTCGTGACCAGACGCTGGAAGAAATAAAGGATCTGTTCGTTATCCAATACGTATTTCGTGTCCGGAAGGTCGGTTTAGCCGCAATTTCTGTTAACGAGGCTATTGAGGATACCGCTCCCCAAAGGAAATGACGCCATGTATTTAGAGCAAAACCTGAAAAAACTTGAAGCGCTCTCCCCTCGGCTTGCAAAGCGTTTGCGCGACGCCGAATGCGCCGGAAGCGTTACCGTCGTTACGTCGAAGGCCGGGCTACCGTCGATAAAAATCGAAGACGCGTTACTGCACAGCTTATACGACCCGGCGCGGGAAGCCCGCGATTGGGTGGAGCACCATCAGGCCGATATCGAAGCGGCGTCTTCTATCGCGGTGCTTGGAGTTGGCTTTGGATATCACGTGGAAGAATTGTTGCGCGTCACGAACAAGCCGGTGGTGGCGTTTGAGCCCCGGTTAGACGTTTTGCGGGCCGCCGCTACGGCGCGTGATATGTCCGCGCTGTTTTCGCGAGTTCAGATCGCGTGCTGCCCCGACGACCTTGAGGTTCCGCCGACGGACGGTTTGCTTTGCGTCCTGCGGTATGAGCCGTCCGTGCGTTTTGATCATGCCGCGCACGAGGAAGCCGCATCCCGCTTGGAGACGCTCCATGCTGTCGCGCGAGGGTTGAATATAGCCGTGGTCGGCCCGTTCTACGGAGGATCGCTGCCTGTTGCGGGCTACTGCGTTTCGGCGCTGCAAAGTTGCGGACACAATGTGGAATTTATCGACAACAGCGTCTATGCGGATGCATTACTCTCGATCGACGGGATGACGGATAGCCAAACTCACCGAAGGATCTTGATGGGAAAGTTGGGGGAGTTTGCGTCCGAGGCGGCAATGGCGCGGATCGTACAGTTTCGTCCCGATATCGTGCTTGCGCTGGCGCAGGCGCCGCTTAATCCGCCGTCCCTGAAGATTCTAAGAGAAAATGGAGTCGTGACCGCGTTCTGGTTCGTGGAAGATTTACACCATATGGGGTATTGGCGGGATCTCGCCGGCGAATACGATTATTTCTTCGGGATACAAGAAAACCTCCTGGATATGCTGCGTGAAGCGGGCGCGCCACGTCCGGCATTTCTTCCTTTGGCGGCGTCTCCTGATATTCACCGAAAGATGGATCTGGACGCGGAAGATCTTGCGGAGTTTGGCAGCGATGTTTCCTTTGTTGGCGCGGGGTATCACAACCGGCGGCAAATGTTCACGGGGCTTATAGACCTCGATTTCCGGATATGGGGCAACGATTGGGATGGATGTCCGGGCAGGCTTAGGCCGTTTCTGCAGCGGGATGGCGCGCGCGTGGACACCGAAGACATTGTGAAAGTGTTCAACGCCAGCCGGATCAATATCAATCTGCACTCCTCCAGCTACCATGAAGGCGTAAACCCCGACGGCGATTTTATAAATCCGCGAACATTTGAAATCGCGGCTTGCGGCGCTTTCCAGCTTGTGGACTCAAGAAAGAAGCTTTCCGATTTCTTTCAAATCGGAGAGGAGATCGTGTGTTTTGACAATCTTGCCGATCTGCGCGCCAAGATCGCCCGGTATCTGGAAGATCCCGAAGAGAGAAAAGCGGTAGCCGAGCGTGGCATGCGGCGGGTTCAAAGGGACCATACATATAAGCGCCGGATGGAGGAAATGATAGGCTTCATGGTCCGGTCGGGCTTGCGTCTGCCGTGGCGGGAGGAGCGAAGGCGGGAGGACCCCGGAAAGCTTATAGCCGAGGCCGGAGCGGATACCGAGCTTGGGAAATATCTGGCCCGCTTTGCCGGGGCGCGCAACCTGAAACTTGCGGACATTTTGCAGGAGATTAAGAAAGAGAAAGGGGATCTCTCGCGTGTCGAGCGGATTTTCCTGACTATGGAGGCGTTTCAGGCATGGGCGCGGAAATAAAAGAAATTCTCGTTGTCAACACAATGCGCATGGGAGACCTCGTCCAGACGACGCCAACGCTTATGGGGCTTAGAAAAAAGTGGCCCGACGCCAGGATCACCGTCCTTGTGAATTCGGTGTTTAAAGAGATCTGCAAAGGCATGCCGTTCATCGATAATCTTATTGTTTGCAAAAAGGGCGAATTCGTAAAAATGTTCGAGAAAGAGAATAAATACTCGCTTGTTGAGTGTTATCGGCGCATTGAAGAGTTGGTAGACGAGGTAAACCAGACAGAATACGACCTGATGATCAATCTTACGCCGTCGCCCGATAGCGCTTTGCTGGTGTCGCTGTTTAATGCGCGTGAGATGCGAGGGGTAACAGCGGGCGCCGACGGCGCTCGGGTTATCCGGCATCCCTGGCAGCGGTATCTGATGAACGTGATTCCCTCCCGCAAGTACAATCCGTTCCACTTGAGCGACATCATGATAAAAACCGCCGGCATTCCTCATTCCGGCGACGGGCTTAGCCTTTCCGTGTCAGACGAGGAGAGCGCAAAGGCAAGGGCGCTTCTGGAGCAGTTTGGAGTAAACGACGGCGACTTGCTGATCAGTTTTCAACTCGGGGCAAGCAAGGAGTTGAGAACCTGGCCGGTTGCTTCTTTCGCGCGGCTTGGGGACTTGCTTACGGAGTCGCTTAAAGCGCGCATCCTGCTTACAGGATCAAATTCAGAGGAGAAACTTGGAAAAGAGTTTGAATCCGCCTTCTCCCACAAGGCAATAAATCTTATAGGGAAGACCAACTTGAGAGAGGTGGCCGCGCTTTTGAAGCGGTGCTCCATTCTGGTTACAAACGACACGGGGCCGCTTCATATAGCAACGGCGGTCGGCACAACCGCCATCGCCCTGTTTCTTGGGCACGCCTGCTGCCGGGAGACCGGTCCTTACGGGGAAGATCATTACGTGATAGAGGCGGACATCTTATGCAGTCCGTGCGGGCATGCTGTTAAATGCACTAATCACCTGTGTAAAAAGATGGTTACGCCGGACTGCGTCTTGGAACTTGCGGCGCGCATTCTTTCTTCGGGACGGATAGAGAAACTTGAGGATGGCCCGGTATGGGAGAGCGTCCGTGTTTTCCGCTCCTGCTTTGCGCCGGACGGCATGCAGGATTACGCTCCGCTTCTTCGCCGCACGCTGACTCCAGAGGTGTTCTATCAGTATATTTATCGGGAAACGTGGCTCCGCGTCCTTGACGGCGATTCCGGGTTTCGCGCGGAAGAAATTTGCGGCGTGATAGAGGCGAGGGTATCCGCCTGGTACCGGGAAGGCGATCTGGTGTCGGTGCTGCGGGTAGCCGGCGAAGACCTTTCGACGCTGCGCAAAATGGAAGCATTGGCCGAAGAGGCCTCGACGAGGATATCGCTTATAAAAAACGAAATAGACAAGCCGTCACCCGACGTTGGGTTGATTCAACGCGTCTGGAAGGATGCGCCGGTCATCGACCGTGAGATCGATACGCTGGGACGCACTCATCCCGCGCTCATGCCGCCGGTCATGATGTTCAGGTATGACAAAGAGGCGTTGGAAGGGAAAGAACTTGCGCCGATGGTGGAGGCCGCCGTAGGGTTTTATGCCGATCTCAAGAAACACTTTTCCATGCTTACGGCAACAATTGAGCTTCTCCTTGAAAAGCACGTAAAAACAGCGCGAGACTCATGAGATACTTTACACAAACTTGAAGCGGGAGAAATGCTATGACAAACGGCGATCCGCAGGTTGAGTTGCTTGCCACGATAAAGCAGGGAGTAGATACGGCGATATCGGTAGCGGACGAAATCGAGGCCGGAATCCTTGATTGTTCGAAACAACTGAGGGTCGATCCGTCGTTTGAGACGTTCACGTCGCTTTCTACAGGAATAAGCAACCTTGGCGACATAGTCGCCCTGATGCAGGAAATCCAAAACGGCTGCGCGCATCTGCGTAATAACCCTGTTCCCGCGGAGTCTGTTGCCGTATTTGGAAAATCGGTCGATCTGTTTCGCGAGGCGCAGGCGTCTATGGAACGGCAAGACTGGATTTCCCTAGCCGATCTGATGCAGTACGAGATTTCCCCTATCCTCAAAGAGTCAAAGCGGGAGCTTATTGCCATGCGGGATTGCCTGGAGCAAAACTGATTAGACCAAAACCATATTAATGGAAACAGAATACTTTTTTAGGCTTTCCTGACAACAGTCTCAGGAAAGCTTTTTTTATTTTTTCGACGGCGTTTGAGTGTTGAAAAAGGTGTTTGGAACATTCGAAATTCGTGAAAATCTAATCGAAAATCATTACTTCTTTTTCTTTGATACGACAGCAGATTTGCGTATTGTTTCGCGCTTGTTCTTCCGAAAAGAACAAGGTAGTTTAAGAATTTAAAGCATTTTCGGAGAGCATTGACGTATGCCGATTATGGAAAATGAAAGGAAAGGCCAGATACTGATCGTCGATGATGACGCAAGTGTTCGCGGTCTCCTTTCACAGGTTCTTGCGGAAGCGGTGAATTACGACATAGATATGGCTGCCGACGGCGTGGAAGGGCTTGAAAAGGTTTGCTCCAAACAGTACGACCTCATATTTACAGATCTCACGATGCCTCGCATGAGCGGTATGGATTTCCTTCAGAAAAGTAAAGAAATCAACGCCTCCATTCCGGTAATTGTCCTTACCGGGCTTTCCTCAATGGAAGTCGCCGTTTCCGCAATGCGCAAAGGGGCCTCCGATTTCCTGACAAAGCCGTTTACAATCGACAAGATTATACAAACCACCAGACGTGTTCTCGGCGAGTGGAAACTGTACGGTCGGCTTGTCTCGAAGCAAGGCTCCGACGAGTCGCTAAAGATGTTGAACGCCGAGTTGTTCAAGCGACTTCAGGAGATAGGGGCGCTCCACTCGATCGGCCTCGAGGTTGACGGCTGCCTCGATAACCGGGAGATCTACAGCCGGGTGGCGCAAATGGCGGCGAAACTTTTGGCGGTGCGCGAGGCGTTTTTCGGCATCGTTGAGGGAGATCGCTTGAACATCCGCTCATCCGTCGGAATCAACAGCGATTTATTCCCCATCTCCGGGCGCTTGTTTGATACTGTCATTCGTGACAAGAAACACTTTATAGCTGATATAAAAAAGCCGCATCCCTATACCGGCGTTGAGCTTATGTCCCAGTTCCTGGCGATTCCGTGCCTCGTCGGAAACGACGTGTTCGGTATCCTGAATCTCTCCGGAAAGACGGACAGCGCTTCTTTTACCGAGGAAGAGATCTTCATCGCTATCAATCTGGCCCGGAAGATCTCGTCAAAGATCGAAAATAACGCGCTGTACGAGGCTTTATTCAATAACGTCGCCGATACGATGAAATCAATCATCACCATGGTCGGCGCGCGGGATTCCTATACGAAGGAGCACTCCGACCGGGTTACGATGTACTCTGTTCTGATTGCGGAGGCTATGGGGGTTCCCCAGGGAGAGATAAGCACACTACGGTTTGGCGGATACCTGCACGATATCGGTAAGATCGGGGTCCGCGACACGGTGCTTCTCAAGCCGGGCAAGCTGTCGCTGGGAGAGATAGGCGAGGCGCAACTTCATGCCGTCATCGGCGACGAAATCGTAAAGCCCATGAACTTCTTCGAGAAGGAACGCAAGGTCATACGGAATCACCACGAGCGATACGACGGAAAAGGTTATCCTGACGGTATCGGAGGCGAGGACATCCCGATCATAGTCCGGATTCTGACCGTAACGGATGCGTATGACGCCATGACGTCTCATCGCCCTTACCGGAGGGCGCTTTCGGTCCAGATGGCAGTCGAAGAGCTGGAACGTTGCGCGGGTTCGCAGTTTGATCCGGCGGTAGTGGAGGCTTTCAAAGCGATACTTAGTGAAAAGGAGATTTTAGATGGCACTGGACATCGGTAAAAAGGTCCTCTTCAAGGCGATGCCGGAGATCGTCTTTCAGCAGGCTACGATAATATCCTCGGATGAAGACACGATCGTGCTTGATGTCGCGGGGAAAAAGGACATCAGTATCGGTCAGCGAATCATGATCTCCGCCGACGGGAGCCATCTGTTCACAAAAGTTGTTGCTTGCGAACAGGGCGCGGTTAAAGTGCGCAAAACATGGTCGAACAACCGCAGCTATTTCCGGGTGGATGATGTTGTGCCGCTTGTAATCAGAAAAGTGATGCCGGGCGAGCCGGTAGGCGTGTCGCGGTCGTTCCCGTTTAGCGACGTCGTCTCTTCCACCGCAAAGGAAACGGTCGTCCCGGATGTGGACCCGCGTGTTTGGCAGATGCTCGTCAATATCCATGCGATGCTCGGGATGATTCTGGAGCGCCTCGACATGCGGGCCGAAGGGTTCCTGAAAGCGGAGAATACGCGGGTGAATATGAGCGCGACCGGGATGGCTTTCCGCACGAAGGAGCGTTTGGAACTGGGGGATCTGGTCGAAGTCAAGATGCTCCTTCCGGCCCGGCCGTCTTTGGGTATGATCGTGTACGGAAATATCGTCCGCGCTGACGATGTGGGGAATGGGGAAATAGAGATAGCGCTGCATTTTGGGGAGATGAGCGAGGATCTGCGCAACGAGATCAACCAGTATTCGCTTATGCGCCAGCGAGAGATTATCCGCAGCGCCAGGGAATAGTGAGGTCGGGATAAGTTGGACCGCTCAAGCATCATAGGGATCCTCCTGGGAATTACCGCGATAGTTGCGGGAAACATGCTGGAAGGCGGCGCGATAGGATCCATCGTCCAATGGACAGCCGCGGTGATAGTTTTCGGCGGAACAGCAGGAGCTACTCTTCTGAGCTTCCCTTTCTCGGACATAAGCCGGGCGGTGTTGTCGCTGCGTTCTGTTTTCTTTGGCGCCCCTCCCCATTCCGAGCAGATCATACGGCGGATCGTCGATTTCTCGGTTATCGGACGCAGGAACGGCCTGATCGCTTTGGAGTCTGAGCTGGTGTATGTCGAAGACTTGTTCTTGCGTCGGGCTATCCGGCTGGCGGTTGACGGGATGAACCACAAGATGCTCCGGGAGACGCTGGAGCAGGAAATCTCGACATACGAGGATGAGAGGCGAAAAGAAGCGAAAGTGTGGGAAACGGCGGGCGGCTTTGCTCCGACCATCGGAATCCTCGGGGCGGTCCTGGGGCTTATTCATGTGATGGAAAACCTGTCAGATCCGTCGAAGCTGGGCGCGGGGATTGCCGTGGCTTTTGTGGCTACGGTATATGGCGTAGGTTCGGCCAACCTCTTTCTGCTTCCATTGTCAAAGAAGCTCCACAGCCGGATCGACGATGAGCTGTACAAGCGCGAGCTGATCCTCGAGGGAGTAATCGGAATCCAGTCGGGGGTAAATCCGTACTATCTAGAGCAAAGGTTGCGGTCATTCGTGGAGAATGGACGATGAGGCGACGGAGACGCGGCACTGAACACGAAAACTCGGACCGCTGGATAATACCGTACGCCGACTTCATTACGCTGATGTTTGCTTTCTTTACGGTTATGTACTCGATCAGCCGGGTCGATTCCGTGCGGCTGAGCGAGTTTGTCGGTTCGACAAGGGAGGCCTTCGGGCCGCGCGCCCAGGGCGTACCGTCCGTTGTCGAGGAAATCGCGCCGGTCGTGCCGATTAAAGAGCGTATGAGGCAGGATGCGATGCGGGTGATCAATATGACGGGAGCGTCGGGTCTTGTCTCCGTTCGCGCAGACGAGAAAGGGCTTGCGCTGTCCATAGGCGAGCATGTGTTGTTTGATTCGGGACAGGCGATAATCAAGCCTTCCGCCGCCGGCGCCATGGGCGCGGTGGCTTCTATTTTGAGGACCGCAGGGTGTAATGCGGTAGTGGAAGGACACACGGACAGCTTGCCGATCTCGAACGAGCGGTATGCCTCCAACTGGGAACTTTCCACTTCGCGGGCCACGAACGTGCTTGTGCTGCTTGTTAATGAGTACGGCGTGGCGCCGGATCGTGTCGGCGCCGCGGGTTACGCGGAGTTCCGGCCGATCGCCTCCAACGCTACACCTGAAGGACGCGCGCGGAACCGCCGTGTGGATATCGTCCTCCTTGCGGAGGACAAGGAGGAGTGACCGGAATCAAGAGAGTTTCAAACGGGGGTAACTTCGTATGGCGATAGTCGGAATTGCGGTTGTTGCCGCCGCGATCGTCGGCGGTTATCTGATGGAGCACGGAAACCTGTCGGTTCTGTTCCAGCCCGCGGAACTTGTTATCATCGGCGGTACGGCAATCGGAGCGTTTCTGATTTCCTCGCCGCCAAAGATCGTCAAGCACGTTGTCGGCAATATCGGAAGCGTTTTCAGCATGAAGAGCCACGGGAAAGACCATTACGTCGAGTTGCTTTCCCTGCTGTACCGGATATTCTCCAAAATCCGCAAAGAGGGGCTTATTTCTATCGAGGCGGATGTCGAGCATCCGGACAGGAGCGCTTTGTTTCGGAGATTTCCGTCGGTTGTCAAAGAGGAGCGTATCATGAACTTCATCTGCGACAACCTCAAGGTAGTCGTAACGACGAGTATTCCCCCGCACGAGCTCGACGGGTTACTTGACCTGGAGATCGAGACCGGTTCACACGAGGCGCAGGTGCCGTCCCACGCGCTTACAAGCGTTGCCGACAGCCTTCCGGGCATCGGCATTGTCGCGGCGGTCTTGGGGATAGTTATTACTATGGGCAAGATCAACGAGCCGCCGGAAGTCCTTGGTCACAGCATTGGCGCGGCACTCGTCGGAACTTTTCTTGGCATCCTTCTTTGTTATGGTTTTGTCGGACCAATGGCAACCAACATTGGCTATAAGGTAAAAGAGGAAGAGGTGTCGTTCCAGGTCGTCAAACTGGCTATCGTCGCGTTCGTGGGAGGGTCTGCCCCGCAGATTGCCGTTGAGTTTGGGCGGCGCGCGATTCCGGAAGGCGACAAGCCCACTTTTGCCGAGCTTGAAAAAGCCGTGAGGGCTGCGTCCAAGTGAGCAGCCAGAAAAACATCATCATCAAGCAGGTAAAGAAGAAAGTCGGCGGTGGACACCACGGCGGTTCCTGGAAGGTCGCTTACGCGGATTTTGTCACCGGAATGATGGCGTTTTTCCTGCTGATGTGGCTTCTCTCGTTAACGGCGTCCGACCCGGAGAAGCGGGCTCAGATGGCAAACTACTTCAACAGTTTCAGCTTGTTTGATCAGGGCAGCATTTCGTTGATGGAAGGATCTGGCGGTGAATCGGTGATTCTGAAAGAGACCGAGCCCGCGGAAATTAACTTGAGTGATATTTCTCCCGAGGAACTTCATGATAAATTGCGCGACGAGATCCAGTCCAAGCTTGAAGGACTGGAAGACCAGTTGATGATAGAGGTATTTTCTGGCGGCGTCCGAATCCAGTTGGTGGACAAGGATGGACAGCCGCTGTTTCCGCTGGGCGGATCCTCGCCCACGCCGCTTGGGAAGAAGATGTTAGGGGCTGTCGCGGAAAGCATAAAAGGTGTTCCCAACAAGATTGCCATCGAAGGGCACACCGATGCTTTGAGCTATTCTTCAGGCAAATATACGAATTGGGAGTTGTCGACAGATCGGGCGTCCGCGGCCCGAAAGGAGCTTGAGTTGTCCGGCATAACCCCTGACCAGCTTGCGATGGTTGCCGGCTATGCGGCTACGTCACCTCTTGTCAAAGATAACCCCAACGACCCGAGGAACCGGAGGATCAGCATAATCATCCAGTATTCGGGCGGTGAGGACAAGATCGCAAAAACCGGGGAATAAGAGCGCTGTTAATGTGTGGAGCCTTGATCCTCTGTGGTAAAACTGGAACACGGGGCGCATTTTGCGCACTCCCCCATGATGTTTAGGTCGATAGATGTTATTGTTGATGCCATATCCATCTGGTTGAGTTGAAACTGTTCAAAGCCTTGCGGCAGCGCGATGTCAAAAAGGATGCCGCAGCGTACGCAATGAAAGTGGGCGTGTGGGGCCAAGATGCCGTCAAACCGTGTTGAGCTTCCGTAGCAGGAGTGGATTTCGCGAACGAGTCCCTGATTTTGCAGGAAGTTAAGGTTTCGGTATACCGTACCCAGACTTATGTTTGGTATGATTTGCCGTGCGTTCTGGTAGATTTTTTCCGCAGTGGGGTGTTCCCGCGTTTCCTGAAGGATTCCGAGAATCACACCACGTTGACGCGTGTTGCGAGTCTTTTTCATGCCACACTCCTTAAATGGTACAATGGATATTAGTAATGTTATGTCAGTTGCGTTATTTGTCAAGATTATTGAATAGAAATCCAAAAGTCGTTATAAAAATAGATTTGGCAATCTTTTTGTTAAAGGAGGCATAATTAGTGCTTACCATGGGAATTGTTTTGCCGGTTTTTCCTGCAGCAGCCGGGGGGTTAGACACTCAGGTGTTGCATCATGTAATGCTGGCCGGGCCAATCGTCAAATTAATTTTGCTTATCCTTATCGTTTTCTCTGTCGTCTCTTGGGCCGTTATTTTCATGAAAATAAAAATGTTTAGCGGTATCAACCGGATCCATGATGATTTTGCGCGCGCTTTTGCCGAAGGCAAAGGACTTCCCGCTTTATACGAGCGGGCGCAGAAAGGAAGCAGGGCGCCTATGACCGAAGTGTTCCGCGCCGGGTATATCGAGCTGACGCGGATTAACAGGGAGCGGGGCGAAATGCCTCCGCCAGGCAGCCGGTTTCCCACCGAGAACGTGACGCGGGCCATGAACAAGGCGGCGTACGAGCAGATCGGCACGCTGGAGGAATTTCTTCCTTTTCTCGCCACAACGGGCAGCGCTGCTCCGTTCATCGGTCTTTTCGGCACCGTGTGGGGCATCATGAATGCTTTTTCAGGGATTGCCTCGTCAGGCAGCGCGACGCTTGCGACAGTGGCTCCCGGCATTGCCGAGGCTCTTGTCGCCACGGCGATCGGGCTCATGGCGGCTATACCGGCTGTTATCGCGTACAATTATTTCCTGAACCGCATACGCGTAATTCATACGCGGGTAGACGGCTTCACCGTGGAATTTATCAACTTCCTCGATCGCAAGATTGATAAGGGCTAAACGCTATGGCCATGACAAGCTTTTCCAGCCGGTCTGGAGCCCGCAGAGAGATGTCGGACATAAATGTTGTTCCGCTGGTTGACGTAATGCTCGTTCTCCTGATCATCTTTATGGTCACCGCGCCGATGCTTACGCAGGGCGTCGATGTGAATCTCCCGAAAGCCTCCGCGAAGTCTTTGCGCGGCGACGAAGAACGGCTCGTATTGACGGTGGATGCCAACAGCCGCATTTTTATCGGAAAGCAGCCGGTCGAATTCAATCGCCTAAGCTCGGTGCTTAAGCAAATCGTTTCTCAACGGACGGACCGCCAGGTGTTCTTCCGCGCTGATCGTTCCGTCCCTTACGGCTTCGTGGTGAAAGTCATTGCGGAGGTCAGAAATTCCGGGATCGAAAAACTTGGCATGGTCACAGAACCCCTCGAACAGTAGAGGAATAAAGCGTCGTTGAGTCCCTCCGCCCATCCGCGTTCGCGCATTAAGTGGATGCTGGTCTTGTCCGTGATGTTTCACATCGCTCTCGGGCTTGCTTCCATGGCGGCATCATCGTATCGGCCGTCCAGGTTTCTTGAGCCGGTCACGGTTGTGGACCTGATCGGCGGCGGCATTCCACAAAGTCCAACGAAGACGGTTGCGCCGCAGGACGCGCCCCCGTTGGCCCCGAAGACGAAGGCTCCTCCCTCGGAGCCGGCCGGCAAGGACGACCTGCCTGTCAAGAAAGCCAAGGAAAAACAGGCGAAAAAAGAGAAACAGGAGAAAGAGCCGAAAGCGCCCGCGAAAAATAAAAAGCCGGAGATAGATCTCAACGCGCTGGCCTCGGTGTCGGAGCGGCTTCAAAAGATGCGTGAGGAGCGGGATAGAGATAATGCGGCTCGTAAGGCGATCGAAGAGCGCCGGAACGCGGCGGCTGCGCGCGAGGCGGTGCGCGGTGTTGGGGAGCGCGCGGTTCACCGGATAGAAGGCCCCACTGTGCGCGACATGTCTTCGGGATCAGGCGGAGGATACGGCGGAGGCTCGCGCGGGACGGTGCGGGTTTCTCCGGAAATGATGGAGTTTTTCAGCCGGCTCGAGGAGCGGGTCCGCGAGAGTTGGATACTTCCAGAGGCGCTGGTTCGCGATGCGTCGGGGCTGATGGTTGAGGTGCGAATTACGATAGAAAAGGATGGGCGGGTGTCTGATACACGGATCGAAAAAGGATCTGGCAATGTCTATTTCGATGAATCGGTAAGGCGCGCCATACGAAAGGCAAGCCCTCTCCCTATCCCGCCGGAGCGGCTGCGTGGCGGAGAGGATCATTACGAAGTAGGTTTCCGATTCCACGGAACTGGAGGAAAGGGATGATACGACGGATGGCAGGGGCGGCCGGTGTGCTTGTTTTCGCGCTGCTGCTCCCTTCCGTAGCGTGCGCGCTTATGTACATTAACATCAACGCGCCGGGCGGCAAGCGGATGCCGCTGGCTATAAGCGATTTTGTGGTGGTTTCCGGTCCTCCGGAATTTTCCAGGGAAATACCGAAAATCATAGAGTCCGACCTCGGGATGACCGATCTGTTCGAACTGATTCCCGCCGACGTACAACTCGAGAAGATTATCCCCGCGCACTTTTCAGGGCGTCGGCTCGATTTCGGCTCATGGAAGATGATAGGCGCCGACTCGGTGGTCATAGGCAAGGTGGAATCGCGGGGAGACCAGGTTTCCGTGGAGATGCTTATCTTTGATGTAACGCAAGGGGTGTTCATTACGGGAAAACGGTACTCCGCCGATCCAAAGCAGATAACCCGGCTTGGCCACCGATTGGCAAACGACATCGTTTTGGCATTCACAGGCATCAAAGGCGTTTTTGGCACAGATATCGCTTTCACCGCGCGCAACGGCCGGGCGAAAGAGGTCTTTCTGGTAGGCATGGACGGCCGCAACCTCCGGAGAGTTACAAGCAATCGCAGCTTCAATCTGTTCCCGCGCTGGTCTCCAGACGGCAACTGGTTGTCGTTTACTTCTTTTCGCACCGGCGTTCCGATCATCTATTTGAGGAACCTTTGGACCGGAGTGGAGAAGGAAATAGTCCGAAACGGCGGCACGAAAGCGCCCGGAAGCTTTTCGCCGGACGGCAACTGGCTTTATTACTCGGTTAGTTTCAGCGGCAACTCCGACATTCTGCGAAACCGGGTGGTGGGCGGCGAGACAGAGAAGGTGGCAACCGGATGGGGGCTTGAAGTATCTCCCTCTGTATCGCCCGACGGGAAGCGACTTGCCTTTGTCTCGGATCGTAGCGGTTCTCCACAGATATATGTCAAAGAAATAGGAACGTCGGAGGAGCGACGGATATCCCAGAGCGGCAGGTACGCCACTTCGCCGTCCTGGTCCCCGACCGGCAGCCGGATCGCCTATACCATGAGAGCAGGCGGACGTTTTGCCATTTACGTGGTGAATCCGGACGGTTCGGACAACCGGCTTGTCGTTTCCGCGCCCGACGCCGACTGCGAAGATCCTTCGTTCTCTCCGGATGGGCGTCAATTGGTTTACACATTCCGAAAAAAGGGTTACTCTGGCCTCAAAATCGTCTCTTTGGATGGCAGACGAGAACGGACTCTGATATCTGGAATGGAAGATGCGGGGTCTCCTGCATGGTCTCCGGCTCGCTAACACAAGCGTTTGAAATACTACCTGGCAGATATTTTAGGAGGATGAATCTATGTGTAACAACTCATGGAAATGGGTAGCCGTTGTAGTGCTTGTTCTGGCTGTTTCATTGACGGGATGCGCCAAGAAGCAAACCGTGAAATCAGATGTCGATCCCGGCTCCGCTCCCGCTGTTACGGAAGAAGCCTACGTGCCGCAGCCCGTTGAACAGCAGCCTGTGGAAGCGACGACCCCTGTCGATGCCGACCCCGGCGTGGCGGTTACCGAGGAGCAGGTTTCTTCTTTTGCCGACGTGCTGTTTGATTTCGACCGGTTCGACCTGACCGAGCCCGGAAAGAAGATATGCCAGGATGTGGCGGCGTACATGCGGAAAAATTCAGGCGCGAAGCTTTTGATCGAAGGACATTGTGACATCAGAGGCACGGCGGAATACAACATGGCTCTCGGGGACCGGCGCGCGGCGTCTGTGCAAAATTACCTCGTTTCGCTTGGCATTCCCGCTGCCGCTCTTTCCACAACGAGCTATGGCAAAGAACGGCCGCTGGATTCGGACGCAAACGATGCGGCGCACGCGAAAAATCGCCGCGCCCATTTTGTGCTGAAGTAAATTTTTTAAGGTCACGATCATGCGCAACGCGATCCGATTTCTGTTTCTTGGTTTTCTTGCCGCTTTGGCAATGGGTTGCGCGGTGGCTGACACCGGCGCTTTTGGCCGGCTCAGCGACGAAGTGGGGGGGTTGCGTAAAGACGTGAACACCCTCAAGGCGACTTCGTACGCTTCTCCGGCCGGAATGCAGGAGATCCCGGGGCTGCGAAGAACCGTTGCGGATCTGGGAAACGACTCAGACCGGTTGCGGTCCGATCAGCTCGCCATGAACTCGCGACTTGACGAGATTCAGGCGGAGATGGAACGGACAGTCCGAGAAAATCGCCGCATGTCCGATCGTGTACAAGAACTTGAGAAACGAATAATCGCAATGGAAAGCGGCAGACAGGCGGGAGCGGATTCCAGGCTTCCGCCTGACGCCGCTTCAGGATCTTTGAACGTTGGCTCGGACGAATGGAAGAGTCCGGAAGAGATGTACGAATATGCCGTGGGGCAGGTGAGAGCCGGCAGTCCAAAGAAGGGCCGCGAGGTTATAACCGCTTTCGCGGCGCAGTACCCGGATCACAAGCTTTTGCCAAACGCCTTGTACTGGAAGGGAGAGTCCTACTACTCGGAGAAGGATTACGAAAACGCCATCCTGTCTTTCCAGGATGTGGTTGACAAATACCCCGATGCGGACAAGGCGTCAGATGCGATCTACAAGCAGGGATTATCGTTCATGTCGCTCAAGGATGGTAAGAACGCAAAGATCCTGTTTAATCTGGTTGTGACGAAATACCCCAACTCCAGCGCGGCCGCGCTGGCTAAAAAGCAGTTGAGCCAGATCAAATAGAACTTTTTTGAGCCTGCAGTTGGCAAACTGTAAGTTTTTAGGCAGCGGTTTTTCGCTTTGACAACCTGAAGGGAGAAAGAATCATGTCGGATTCTGATGTCGAAAAAAACAAGGCAATGGCGATTATTGGTTACATCGTTCCGATTCTGTTTTTCATCCCGCTGGTTACCGATGGAAAGAACAGCCCCTTCGCCAAGTTTCACGCTAATCAGCAACTACTTCTTTTTATTTGTTACATAGCAATAGGTATTGCCATCAATATTCTCTTTGGCATCATTCGGCTTTACCTTATCTTTTCCCTCGGCCATCTTTGCTCTTTGGGCTTGTTTGTATTGGCAATAGTGTGGGCCATCAGCGCCTCGCGCGGCGAGATGAAGCCGCTGCCGGTTATCGGCGGTATCGAAATTATCAAATAGGCGAGGCCGTTCCGCGAACGCCGCGGTTTGGGTTTGCGGCGTTCGTTCGTGGTAATGTGTTCCGATGCGTGTTCTTGGTATCGAAAGTTCCTGCGATGAAACCGCCGCCGCTGTCTATGATCGAAGCGTAGGGTTGCTTTCAAACGTGGTGTCTTCACAGGTTGCCGTGCATGAGGTCTACGGCGGCGTGGTTCCGGAGCTGGCTTCGCGCGAGCATCTGAAATCCGTCGTGCCGGTGGTCGAGAAGGCGCTCTCCGACGCTTCATGTGGATATGCGGACATCGACGGGATCGCCGTTACCGCTGGGCCGGGGCTGATAGGGTCTTTGCTGGTGGGCTTGTGTTTTGCCAAATCGCTTTCCTTTTCCTGGGGCAGGCCGGTCTACGGCGCCGATCACTTGGAGAGCCATATTTTTGCTGCTTTCCTGGAGAACCAGGTTGAATTTCCTTACATCGCGCTTTTGGTTTCCGGCGGCCACACTTCCTTGTTCCGCGTACAGGGCTGGAACGATGTGCGGCAGCTTGGCGGCACCCTCGACGACGCGGCGGGAGAGGCGTTTGACAAGGCGGCCAAGATGATGGGGCTTGGTTATCCGGGGGGCGTTGTCATAGATCGGCTGGCCGGAAGCGGAGATCCGCGGCGGTACTCATTTCCACGCGCCCGGCTCGCCGCCGGCTCTGCGGATTTTTCTTTCTCCGGGTTAAAGACGGCGTTGCGGACTTTTCTTGTTTCCAACGAGGGCGGATCGGCCAGGATGGAGGATATCGCGGCGTCGTTTCAGGAGGCTATCGCCGATGTTCTCGTCACGAAGGCGATCGAAGCCGCGCGTCGGGAGAATATAGGAAGGCTTGTTCTCTCCGGCGGCGTCTCCGCGAACTCCCGTCTTCGGGCATTGGCGGTTTCGCTTGGCGCGGCGGCGGGTGTGGATGTGTCGCTTCCTTCGAAGGCGCTTTGCACTGACAACGCCGCCATGGTGGCGCTGCTCGGGGAGCGCCGGATGTCCGAGGGAATATTTTCCGGGCCGGAGCTTAACGCCTATGCCGCTTCCAGGTTTTCCCGCGGATAATCCTCGCCGGACGCTGGCGTCGCTTAATCTTTCCGCGCGCAAATCGCTTGGACAGAACTTTCTGCACGATAAAAACATCATCGGCAAGATAGTTGCCCTTGCGCGTTCTTTTTCGCCCCCGTACCTTGAGATAGGGCCGGGGCTTGGGGCGTTGACCCGCCCGCTGGCGGAAACGGGCGCGCCAGTTGTCGCCGTCGAGGTGGACCGTGGTTTGGCGGCTTACTTGCGGGATGAGTTTTCTGGCGGCGCGGTCGAAATCGTCGAGGCGGATTTTCTTTCCTTCCCCGGCGAGGAATGGAAAAAGCGCTTTCCTCATGGGGGAACGGCGGTCGGGAATCTTCCGTATTCAATCTCCTCGCTTGCGATTTTGCGACTGATCGAGCTAAGGGAATTCTTCCCGAAGGCGGTTTTGATGCTGCAAAAAGAAATGGTGGAACGGCTTTGCGCTCCTCCCGGCTGCAAGGATTACGGTATTTTGTCGGTATATCTGTCGGTGCTGTCGGAGACAAATAAGGAGTTCTCCATTCAGAGAGGCAGCTTTTACCCATCGCCTGATGTCGATTCGGCGGTCATTACCATACGCTTTTTCGGAGATTTTCCTGATGATCTGCTGCGCTCCTTGCAGACCGTGGTCCGCGCCGGATTTGCCCGCCGCCGTAAAATGCTGCGCAATGCTCCTGTTCCGTTTATGCCGGGGGGGGCGAAGCAGTGGTGCGAAATGCTTTGGTCCGAGGGGATCGACCCTTCGGCGCGAGCGGAGGAAGTGCCGCCCGCGTCATGGCTGGCGCTGGCCCGGCGGCGCCTTCTCCCTGCAAGCTTATAGGGCTTGAAAGCGGTTTGAAATGTAGTGGAAAAACGGTTTGTTCCCGCATACAATTACCCCGAAATGGCCGAACAGAAGATCCCTCGTTATATTGCGATTGAAGGGCCTATCGGGGTGGGAAAGTCCTCCCTCGCCAAGCTTCTCTCTCAGAAATTCGACTCTCGTCTCATACGGGAAGAAGTCGCCAATAACCCGTTCATGGAGCGGTTTTACGAAAGTCCCAAGAAATACGCCTTCCAGACTCAGCTTTTTTTCCTTTTGTCGCGCTACCGCCAGCAGAGGGAACTGGCGCAAGGCGATCTGTTCCAGGAAGGGATTGTTTGCGACTACATCATGGCAAAGGACAAGATCTTTGCCCTCATCAATCTCGAAGAAGACGAGATAATGCTTTACGAGTCGATATACAAGCTGCTCGTGCCCACGCTGGCCAAGCCCGACCTGGTCATCTACCTCCAGGCGCGTTCAGAGGTGCTGCTGTCGCGTGTTCGCAAGCGTGGTGTTGATTATGAACGGAACATTTCGCTGGATTACCTGAAAACCTTGAGTGATGCTTATAACGAATATTTTTTCCACTATAATGAAACTCCGTTACTGATTGTGAACACGAGCGAGATTGATTTTGTGGAAAGCTCCCGCGACCTTGAACATCTCATAAAGGAAGTCAAGAGTGTGAAACGCGGGGTGCAGCACTACATACCGCTGGGATCTAGATAGGACCGGACCAAGACGGAAAGCCGTTTTTTGTGGCGTGGGCTTTGGGGCATGCTTTTCCCGGACTGCCGGGAAGCCTGTCGGCTCTGTCTTTTTAAGGCCTTCCGGAACTGGTTTTCGGGAGGCCTTTTGAATTTTCAAGAACGCCGGCACCTGTTTTTCAAAGGGTTGGACGAAAGGAGAAAAGCAATGAAGAAGGTCACCATTCCGGATGTGGTTGCGATGAAGGCCAAGGGGCGCAGGATAGTGATGGTTACCGCTTATGACGCCGCGTTTGCGCGGATTTTCGACGAAGCGGATGTGGATGTTATTTTGGTGGGAGATTCGCTGGGCATGGTAGTCCTTGGTTTTCCTGACACGCTCTCCGTTACTATGGAGGATATGATCCGGCACACCGAAGCTGTTGCCCGTGGAAGCAAGAGGGCGCACCTGGTGGCGGATATGCCGTTTTTGTCGTACCAGACATCCATTCCGGAGGCGATCCGTAACGCCGGACGGTTGTTACAGGCGGGGGCGGCGGCTGTGAAGCTGGAAGGCGGGCGCTCGATGGAGGCGACGATCCGGGCGATAGCGCAATGCGATATTCCGGTGATGGGGCACATCGGCCTGACTCCGCAGTCGATCCACCGAATGGGTGGCTATAAGGTGCAGGGGAAGACCGACTCGCAGCGGGAGCGGATCATTGATGACGCGAAGGCTGTGCAGGACGCGGGAGCGTATTCGGTGGTGCTCGAGGGGATTCCGACCGCTCTGGGCGACGAGATCACAGCTTTGCTTTCAATTCCAACCATCGGTATCGGCGCGGGCGTACATTGTGACGGGCAGGTGCTTGTAATGCATGACTTCCTTGGGATGTTCGACGACTTTATGCCGAAATTCGTCAAGCGTTTTACCGAGTTGCGCAAACCAGTCCGGGACGCGGTCGACTCGTTCTCAAGGGAAGTCCGCGATGGGACATTCCCTGGAGAGGAGCACTCTTTCTGATGGACATACTCCGGACACCCGAGCGGATGCGCGAGTGGGCCGATGCGCGCAGGGCGGCGCATAACCGGATAGGCTTGGTTCCAACGATGGGATATCTCCATGGCGGACACATCAGTTTGCTGAATGTCGCGGCGGATTGCGGCTGTGACGCGATCGTGGCATCTATTTTCGTCAACCCGGCGCAGTTTTCCCCAGACGGGGATTACGAGAAGTATCCGCGGGACGAAAAGAATGATCTGGCGATGCTCGAAAACGCTAAGGTCTCCGCAGTGTATCTTCCGTCGGTTAGAGATATGTATCCGGATTTATACCAGACGTACGTTGAGGTGAGGAAGGCCTCGCAGGGGCTGTGCGGCGACCAGCGCCCAGGCCATTTCCGCGGGGTGGCTACGGTGGTGGCAAAGCTGTTCATGGCGGTCAAGCCGCATGTGGCGGTATTTGGAGAGAAAGACTATCAGCAGCTTGTGG
>WRHP01000006.1 GCA_009783195.1 Syntrophorhabdaceae bacterium
TTCCGGTTTTAATGCCGGAGGCCCCTTTTTTGCGTTCTTGGTCTTTTAGACACCATGCTCTCAAATGGTGGAGTTTCCGGCAAACTCAGGGGGATTCAGTTGTTCGCAGTTTGTTTCGTTATAACGCTTCAGGCGCGCGATTGTAATTTATCCGCGTACAAGAAAATTACCGTGCTTAAAAACTCGGCGGAAGCGGGGGATACGGAAGCCCGCTTTCTTCTCGGCTGGATGTACTACTCCGGGAAACACATGAATCAGAACTATACGGAGGCTGCAAAGTGGTCCCACATAGCTGCGGAACAAGGACATTGAAGTTGCCCCCATTTCGATATAAAAATGGGTGATACACTTCAAGCCGAACTGTATAGCCAAGCTATAGCCGCTTTTGACGGAAACGTGCCGTCTTTTCATATAGAGTTGTTTGAAAAGTCTGTTATGGTGTGGGATTTTAGTTCGCTTATGGCGGTGATTCATCTTGTACTGGGCGTATTGATTACAGATGAAGCACAGCCACATAGAGTGTGTTAATATTGTAATCGTGCGTTTATCGCCAAACATCCAAAGGTAGAATACTGTAAGCTTTCTTGTAAAAATAAGCACAATGTTTATAAAAGCCGGGGTAAGGAATAAATTAACGACATATGATGAAATAGAAGATTTATATAATAAGAATTTGTAAACGCAAAAAACATCAAAAAATAGGATAGAAGCAAGAGTGATATTAAATTCTCGGCTGATAAACTTTAAGGAAGTAAATGATGATTTGAACGTACCTCGTGTTGGCGGAAAATGCCTATTGCCTGATAATGTTGAGTGGGCAGTAAACCCAAGCGGGGAAAAAATGATATTGCTTCTCAGCCTACCTACAAATTTTTTGAACGAACATTTCCAATTCAACTATCCAAGCGACAATGTAGTTTCTGTGTTTTCTACCTACAATAAGGAAGATTACTTTTTGGAACTAATCAGCTATCAAGGTGGTACGAATGGTTTGAAGAATATTAAAGACGGTTTTACAAAAGTGATTTTACACCCTATCGGCACACCAAGAAATGAATCTGATTTCTTAGTGCCTGCAATGGAAGTAATTGTTGGTGACGAGTTTGATGTCCCTGAATTGTTCTGCGGAAATATGTTGGGAGGAACCCCTTCATTTTTACAAAACGAAATCACGGAACTTAACTCATATAAATTTTGTATGCAACTATACGGTGGTGATCTCCCCGAAAAATTTGAAGATGTTTTTTGTTTGAGCGATGCAGTGGGTTACTTGTTTTTGCGCGGCAACGAAAAAGACCCCGGATTGTTTTTTGTCCAATTCACTTGATAAAATCAAACTTCGACTAATAAGCATTATCTGAATAATGAATTCCCTCGTGTTTTACAGAGACTCCATCACTTGATAGAATTGGATCCAAGGAAGTTAGAGGACGGACAGCTCGGATGGTTTTCGAGCACACACATGAGCATGGTAGCCAATGGGCGGCAATCGAGTCGATATCTGGCAAGCTTGGCATGATGCCAAAGACATTACGACGTTGGGTTCGTCAAGCCAAGCGCAACGAAGGTTTACGCCAAGGGCCGACCACGGACGAGCGCTTGCGAATGAAGGAACTTGAGCGTGAAAACTGTGAGCTTAGGCGCGCCAACGAGATATTGAAGAGTACTGCGGCTTTCTTCGGGGCACATCTCGACCGCCGCAGCAGGAGATGATCGCCTAAATTGACGCTCACAGGGAGCGTTTCGGGGTTTGAGCCGGTCTGCAGACAGTTGCTGGTCGGCCCAGTCTGCCTGCTACGCGTCAAAAAAAGGGGATTCCGGCCAAAAACCGGAATCCCCTTTTTAATTTGGCCTTGTATTCTTGCTTGACATAGATTCGTTTTTTGGCCATATAAATATAAGGTATTTAATTAGCCAAAAGGTTATTTTTGCATGTATATTGAGCGACATTTGGAAAAAACGCTGACCAAAGCCGAAAAGATGTTCGGCGCTATCATGGTGACTGGTTCCCGTCAGGTGGGAAAAACCACGCTGTTAAGAAAAGCCAAGGCTGTACTGCCGTACATCACTTTTGATGATCCTGTCCTGCTGGCCTCGGCTGTGTCCGAGCCGGATACATTTTTCAAAGCCTCGCCTCCTCCTCTATTGCTGGATGAAATACAGTATGCCCCGCAGCTTTTTTCGCATATCAAAATGCTTCTGGATATTCATGGGCAAAAAGGGCAATTCTTCCTCAGTGGTTCACAACAGTACCAGATGATGCGCAACGTCAGCGAATCTATGGCCGGGCGCATTGGCATCTTGAACCTGTTTGGCCTCTCGCTTAGGGAACGCTATGGTATTGACAGCCATCTACCGTTTGTTCCCGCCGGCGAATACCTTGAGACACGTAAAAACTGCCCGGTTCCTTTGGACTACAATTCGGCTTGGGCGATTATCCATCGCGGTTCTTTGCCTGCCTTGGCGGCGGATGCGACTATAGATTGGCAGCTCTTTTACGCTTCTTATGTCAGAACATATCTTGAGCGGGATGTGCGCGACCTGGTTCAGGTGGGAGATGAGGTCAAATTTCTGCGATTCATGACTGCATCTGCCGCTATGACCGGGCAGTTGCTGAACCATGCTTCGCTTGCCAGGGACGCGGAAGTTAGCCAACCCACTGCTGAACGCTGGCTGTCGGTTTTGCGCGCCTCCAATCTTGTTTACCTGCTCCAACCGTTCCATAACAATGTCCTCAAGCGCGCTGTAAAAACTCCCAAGCTTTATTTTCTCGATACAGGATTAGCCGCTTTTCTCACGCGCTGGAGTACGCCTGACGTTCTTAAATTCGGGGCAATGGCCGGAGCCTTTTTTGAGAGCTTTGTCGTATCTGAAATACTAAAAAGTTACGCCAACGATGGTGTTCTCGATCCTCCCTTGTATTTTTTTCGAGACAAAGAGCAAAACGAAATTGATCTGCTCATTCAGCGGGGTCAGACTCTCTACCCAATTGAAATCAAGAAGACTGCCGATCCTCGACCGGCAGACGTAAAGGCGTTTGGCGTGCTGGATAAAATTCCCGGTGTCAAACGCGGCTCCGGCGGGCTTGTATGCCTGTACGATCGCCACGTGCCTCTTTTGGGTGAAGATATGGTGATACCGCTGGCTTACTTGTAGAACATTACAACGCGGATTGCGGCTGTATTTCGCGCGAAAAATATACCCGGCAAAGCGGCGCTTATTGTCTTCGTGCCGGACAAAAACTTCCGCCAAGCTTTATTTTTCGGCGCCATCGCAATGCTTAAAGAAATTTCGGTTTTGCCTGGAATCCCTTTTTTTGTTAACAGAAATTCGGATACTATCGGCTCAAACGAACACATACAAGGAGAACTCAAAAAGAATGTTGGCCAGGCATGCATGCCAAGAGGTTAATTTTTCCGACTGGAAGAGGGCGCGGCACTACAAATTGTTCGCCGGACGGGATTACCCATTTGTGGGTTTGACGACCGAGTTGGACATCAGCGAGTGGGACGCGGCGCGGCGGCGCTCCGGCCGCAAATTCTTTCCCGCCTTTCTCCACTCCGTCATGCTGGCCATGAACGCCATTGAAAATTTTCGTTATCGCATTGCCGGGGACAAAGTGCTTCTCTACGAAAAAGTGGACCCGGCTTTCGTGGTTTTTGACGCGCGGGAAGAACTCTTTTATTTCGCTTCAATGGAAATGACGGATCATGCGGACGAGTTCGACCGGAAGGTTGAGGAAGCCAAAAGGCTGGCTCTGGCAAAGCGTAATTTGGGGGAGGATCGCCACGATGTTATTTACGCGACCAGCACTCCATGGATCAGCTTCACAAGTACTATTCAGCCAATGGTTTTGGCCTGGCCCGATTCAATCCCTCGCGTGGTTTGGGGAAAGATAAAACGTGAAGGCGACGCCGTTTCAATTCCGTTCTCTATTACCGGGCATCACGGCCTGATTGACGGTTTTCATATGAGCAGGCTTTTTGAAATGATAAGGATGGCCTGTTAACTGGCAGGCGAGCATCCTTTCGAAGAAATGATCAAGAACTTGTATATTGTTTGAGAAAGGCTTTACGCTTCCAGTCATAAAGTGAAAACTAAAGGTATTATCGCTATGGGCGCTTTTATAAGTAAGGTACGTGAAGCGGTATTGGGGCTACCCCTGGTTACTCGCATCGCGCGTTGTGTCCTGTCGATAAGCCCATCGGTTATTCAGTTCATTGCGCGTTATGTCCTGCCGATAAATCCATGTTTTCGCTATGAGCAGGGTAAAAATGTTAGCGAGAAAACCTCTTTTTTTAATAATTACCCTGTAAGCAAGCTGAAAGCTCCGTATGTATGTTCATCTCAATTGTGCAATATGGAATTTTTTGGCCTCCCGCTTTTCCAATACTGGATGGGTCTTCTCAAAATATCTCCCTCTATCAACAGAAAATATTGGGAATATGCGTATATCGCCCAAGCGCTTTATGAAAACGGGATGCTGAAACAAGGCAAAAGAGGTTTGGGATTTGCGTGCGGCAAAGAACCGCTGCCCGCTTTGTTTGCCGGTATGGGGTGCGAAATACTCGCCACGGATCTTGATGTAAACGATATTAGATCCACCAAATGGGCTGAAACTGATCAAAACACCATGAATGCGGTTGAAAACTTGAATGAACAAGGCATATGTTCGCCGGAGCAATTTGCCGAACGCGTGACGTTTCAGGCAATGGATATGAATGAAATTCCGGAGGAGCTTTGCGGAAAATTTGATTTCAACTGGTCAACTTGTGCCGCGGAGCATATCGGCGGAATGGAAAAGAGCATCAATTTCTTGACAGAAAACATAAAAACTCTTAAAAGCGGCGGGATAGCGGTGCATACGTTTGAGTTCAACCTGTCGTCAAATGACGATACATGCCTTGAGCCTGATTGCTTCATATTCCGCAAATGTGATGTGGAAAGCGCCGCACAGGCTTTGCAAGCGGCCGGCCATGAGGTTTTCCCCTTGAATTTCAAATCGGGAGCCTATTTTGCCGACAGTTTTGTCGATACTCCTCCATATATGAGGCACAATGCGCATCTGCGGCTTTTGATTAGAAAGTTCGTCGCCACCTCATTTGGTCTTATTGTGCGTAAAGGGTAGTGTCTCCTTAAATCCTGAAATTACGGTTGCCGCGGCTTTAGTTTGCCGCGATTAACGCTTACATCCGGATTTGTTATTAAGCATTAATTTCTAATTAGAACAACCTGTTGGTTTATAATGGTTTCAAGTCCATTTGCACGGCATTTCTGTTCGCTGTGAGTATAGACAATGCCACTTCAAATGAAGGATATGGATTAAAGCGCTTATAAATGGAGGCTTGTCATGTATTTTGAGCAAATCAGCACGCCCGGTCTTGGTTGTTATTCGTATGTCATCGGTTGTCCGTTAGCAGGCGTCATGGCTGTGGTTGACCCGCGTCGCGATATCGGCGTGTATCTTCGTATTACGGAAGAAAGCGGTATGCGCATCACGCATATCTTCGATACCCATGTGCATGCCGACCATATAAGCGGCGCTCAGGAGTTGCGCGCGTCAACCGGCGCGGATATTTACATCCACGAAAGCGCGCCTGTGAAGTATGAAGCTAAAAAACTCAAGCATGGGGATGAATTCAAGTTTGGCTACGCTGTCGTTCGCGCGCTTCATACTCCCGGCCATACGCCCAATTCCGTGTCGTTTCTGGTTACCGATCTGGCCCGTAGCCCGGAGCCTGAGATGATCCTGACCGGTGATTTGCTCTTTGTGGGGGATGTAGGCAGGCCGGATTTGCCAGGGAAAGAAATATTGGACGAGCAGGTGGAGAACCTCTATAAAGGCTTGTACAAAACATTAGGCTCATTGCCGGACTACCTTGAAGTTTACCCTGGCCACGGTCAGGGATCATTGTGCGGCCAGGGCATGAGCGCCAAGCCAGTTACAACTCTTGGCTATGAGCGGCTGGCCAACCCCATGCTCAAGTATCCTGATTTCGAGGAGTTCAAACACGCCATACTTTCAAAAGTGACCATGCGGCCACGGAGTTTTTCCAGCATTATCGCCACCAACATGAATGGCGCCGCTCTTTTGCCCAAGCTCGATACCGCGGAATACGCTCTCTCCGCTGACAAAGCAGACGAATTCCGTAAGGCCGGCGCGACCATACTGGATTTGCGTGATATGTTTTCCTATGGCGCGGCTCACATTCCCGGCAGCGTTAATGTTGATTTCTTTGGCGGCCTCGGCCTTAATTGGATCGGCGTAGCGGTGCCTCCCGGTGTGCCAATTGTGCTTGTCCTTCCACCCGGCAGCAGCTTTGAAGAAATGTGCGTCGAATTGCAGCGCATCGGCTACGACATGATAAAAGGTTGGCTTAAAGGCGGAATTAATGCCTGGGTTGACAGCGGCCGGCAGACCCAGAGCCTGTCGTATATTTCCTCTTCAGATTTGCGGGCGCGCCTTGCCGGACCAAAGCCTCCCGCTATACTTGATGTGCGTAGTCCGGATGAATTCAAAACCATGAAAATAGAAGGAGCTGTCAATCATACATTTGACCGCGTACTGGAAGGCATCTGCCCTGTGGGTCCAGATGTTGAGGCCGTCGTGGTTTGCCAAGGCGGTTTTCGCGCCAATATTGCTGCAAGTCTTATCCAGGCGCAAGGCCGCGCCAATATCAGTGTTCTTTCCGGCGGCATGAACGCGTGGCTTGCCGCCCAGCAAGCGCGTTGAGGGTCAAAAAGCCAAACGGGGTAAAAGGATAAACCCAGATCCGTCATTAGATGTGACATGCCCGGTACTCACATCGGACATCGCGGAGGGGCTTCTCCGCCGAGGCCGTCTCCGTTCGCCGTCCCTGGCTCACTGCGACTGCAGGCTTCCTTCGCTCTCGCCGTCCATGGCTTTGCTCGGAAGCCTATGCCCTCGTCGGAGAACCCCTCCGCGATTTCTGTCCGCTGTGAGTACAGACAATGTCACATCTAATGACGGATCTGGGATAAAACAATACGTTGATTATTATTGGTAACGCATGTACATTAAGACGTAGTGCCGGGTTTGACACCGCATTTGTCGCGAAGGCTGACGGAGGATGCCATGAATGTTACCAACGCCGCGCAGGTACAAATACTCTTCGGAATAGCGGCAGAAAAAGGAGTTCTCGAAATTCAGGCGAATGCGGTAAACAAGCTTTTGGAAAACGTCTCGGTTGAGTCGCCGCAAGCGGGAACTGATCTGTGCGCGGAGGCCTTGGCTGATTGCGGTGTCGGCACACAGGTGAATATTGTTGTTTGATTTATAGTCCGCGAGGGATAAGCCTTTAACAAAGTTTTTCCTGTCCGCAATTTCATCAACATCCATACGTTTGTTGACGATATGTTACAATGCCCATTCGGGTGATGGTTTAAATTTCACAGGAATTACAATGAATTACACACACATTCCTTTTTATAGATGGCGCCTGCTCATTGAGAGAATAAAAGGGTTAATGGTCAATATTGTCTGCGGCTTCATACCCTCTAAAAAATACCGAATACTTGTCAGAGAATATTTCCTGCTCTACCGTATCTGCCCCGGCCATCCCCCGCTGCCCGTCAAAAAACGTCTCCAGCCGATCAATCTGGCTTTTGGTTTTAACCTCGGATTTGCCCGCCAGACCGGGGTGGCCATAGCCTCGCTTCTGGCAAATTCCAAAAACAGATGCGCTTACAATATTTATTGCGTGGTGGATAATTCCGTAACTCCGGAACTCCGGGATTCTCTGGCGGGTCTGGTCAAAACACTGGATCATGATTCATCTATAACGTTTCTGGAAGCTAACCGGGATTTTGACCAATCGCTGCGCGGTTCCTGGTCTTTGGGCGTATATTACCGCCTGATGCTGCCTGCTTTGCTGCCTGAGCTGGACAATATAATTTATGCCGATGGCGATGTGATTTTCTGCCGCGACCTGCTTGAGTTGGCCGACCTTGATATGGGGGAACATCTTGTTGCCGGCGTCCAGGAAAAGCCCGGTGGCTATATCAATTCCGGTTTCCTGGTTTTGAATCTGGCCCAAATCAGACAAGAGAAAACCTATGAAGTCTGGCTGGAAACTTCCCGGCGGAAACAGTATGCCTATCCGGACCAGGATCTGTTGAATGTAACCTGCCAGGACCGAATTTTATATCTGCCGATAAAATATAATTTTCTCCGTACATATTACATGATTTACCGTAGAGGTCTTATCCATCCTTACGACCATCATGACTTAAAGTATAATACGGTAATGTTGCATTACTTTGGCGGGCTGAAACCATGGCACTCAACAAGGTATTATCTGCATGATCTGTGGTGGAAATATGCGCGGCTAACGCCGTTTTATGAAGATATGCTGGCGAAGTTAAAGACTTGATTTGAAATTGATATGAGTAATTTAGGTTAAGCCATGAATAAACAGAAATAGTGTGGTTTTGGGCTGTTATTTAATCCGTAAATCGGAATTGCTTAAGTCGAGTTCGAAAAAATCTGTAAATTCATAAAGCTTTCGCGGTTCTTTTGGCGGTCTTAGTCGCGAGCTGTTTCACTCTGTTCTTTGATGTTGAACCGGATCGAAATGAGCCTGGTTGACGCTATCGGCATGCCGAGTATTTTGGCCGGAGTGAAAGATGCTTTTTTAAGCGCATCGAGCGCTGCGTTGTCTAAATGCCTGTATCCGCTGGAACGGACGATCCTGGTTCCGGCCGGTTTGCCGTCAGCCGCCACTTCTGTTTCAAGTACGACGGTTCCCTCATGGCCGTGGAGCCTCGAATGCCGGGGATATGTCGGCTTGGGCAGATTGGCGATGGCGGCGGGGCTTGAAGTTCCCGCTGCTCCGTCTCCGGTGCCGCCGCCGATTCCGCCTCCGTTTCCTCCGGGATTTTCGTGTAGCTCGTAGGCGCTGTGCTCAACACTGTTTTCTCCATAGCCGTCCCGCGTCCATATTTCTTGGTAGCCGGTTTCCTCCCGGCCGGACTCTTGCCGCGCAGTTTTCTCGGTTAGCCCAGACTCCTTCGCTGGTTCCAGCCGGGCGGATTCCTGGTCTGGCCGCGGATCGGGTTCTGGCCTTACGGATTTGGGCTTCGGGCGCTCCGGGGGGTGTGCTGTCACGCGGTGCCTCCCCGGAGCCCCTGAAGTCATGGGTTTAACGTGATTTCCCGAAGCTTCGGACCCCCCGGCGTTTCCCGGCGATTCGATGCTCATGAAAATGACCGATGCCTGCCTGCCAAGGGCGGCTATTCCGGCGTTGGCCGACAAGATTCCCGACAAAACGGCGGCATGTATGGCCACCGAAAAGACGAGCGGGTATCTGAGAGCGCGTGAATTCATCAGAACGAGAGCCGTATTCCTCCATAAATAGAAAACCTTTGAGTTCCGTATCCGAACACCTCTTCATAGTTTTTGTCGAAGAGATTTTTTATGCGGCCAAGGAGTGTGATGTTTTTCGTGATGCCGTAGGAAGCGGCCAGGTTGACAAGCGTGTAACTGTTCAGTTTTACCCGGCTGGACGGGTACGAGGAGTAATCAAAATCGTCGCGGTTGTCCATCCAGATGACTTCCAGGTCGACATTGCCTTTTGCGAGGAAACGGTAGTTTGTGCCAAACGCCACTTTGTTTCTGGGCCTTCGCAGCAGTCTTTCATCTGTGGTTTTATCTTTCGCGTCGGTGTAGGTGTACCCGGCCCGTAACGACAGATCTTCTGTCAGCTTGCCGTGCAGGGTTGCTTCGACGCCCTCGGACTTCGCTTTCCCCACGTTCACATATTTAGACGTTGCGCTGTCAAAATCGACCAGGTTTTTGAAGTTATTGCTGAAATAGGTTATGCCGAATGTCAGGCGCTCCTGGAGAAACGACTGTTCTATTCCGGCATCCCATCCCGCGCTTTTTTCGGGGGCCAGGTTTATGTCGCCATATGAGGAATAGAGCTGGTAGAGCGACGGCGCCTTGAATCCTGTCCCGTAGCTTCCCTTTATCCGGGTCGAGGTTTCACGGAACAGGTAAGAGGATGCCGCGCGGAAGGTGGATTTTGTCCCGAATCTGTTGTGGTCATCCACACGCGCTCCAAGGGTTGTGAACCAGGAGTCCCATAGCCGGATCTGGTCCTGGATATAGAAGCTGGTGGTCCGGGCGTACTGCTTTGCGAAGTCGTCGGAATAGGGGCCCCACATGCTTTCCGAATAATACGTGGAGTTTGCCGTCTCCCTTTTCGTTTCAACTCCCAACGTAAGCGTGTTGGTTTCGTGGAGATAGAGGTTGTGCTGCCAGTCGAACTTGACGATCTGCCCGTCGTATGTGCTCCGGTCGAGATCGAAAGGATGGGCCGCGTCGGTATCGTTTCTGAATTTCTGGTTATGGTCGCTTAAAGAGAAGCCGAATTTCTGTTCCCATAGATCATTGAACAGGGAAAGCCGCGATTGCGCCCGCAGGAAAAGTTTTTTCGTCCTCCCCGTGCTGTTCGGGTCGTCGCCGCCCGCGCCTCCGAAGTTGTCGAGATCGAAAGCGCTGTTGATGTATCGCAGGACAAGATCCGCGTCGAAGTTCCTGGAGGGCGTTACTCCTACCCGCGTGGAGAGTGTTGTGCTTGCGTAGCCGTCTCTTTCCGTGTTTCCTCTTTTTTCATTGGCGGCGGAGAATCCGCTTGTATCCGTGCGGGAGATATCCAGGGAATAGTTGAAGATGCTCGCGCTTCCGCCAAGCCATGCGTGTTCGTTGAAAGTGCGATAAGATCCGCCCTCCGCCGACAGGAAGCCGGACAATTTTCCGGAGCCTTTTTTCGTGATGATATTGATGACGCCCCCCATGGCGTCTGAGCCGTAGAGGGTGCTTTGCGGCCCCTGGACGATCTCGATGCGCTCGATGTTGCCGGCGTCCATTTTGCCAAAATCAAATCCTCGTGCCGTAGAAGAGGGGTCGTTCATCTCCACTCCGTCGATAAGGACAAGGGTGTGCTCCGATTTTGCCCCTCGCATGAACACGGAAGCGACCTGGCCTTGACCTCCGGATTGCGCGACGTTTAGCGAAGGCACGCTACGCAGCACATCGGCAACGGTGGTCTTGCCCTGCTCCTGTATCTGTTCGGCTGTTATGACGGTGACGGAGCTTCCAACTTCGCGCCCAGGTGTTTCAAGCCGGGTTGCGGTTACCACGATTTCATCCATGCCTTGCTGTTGTCCGACCGGGTCTGTTTCTCCGGCGGCCGGAAAAGGCGGCGCGGCGAGCAAAAACGCCAATACAGTGACAATTGTGACAATTCCGGTTCTTTTCAAGTTTTTCTCCTTCTTCCCGCGAAGAATTGGTGGAGTTTATGCCGCCGGAACAGGTCTCCTGGCTCTCGTTCGTCCTACTTGCCGACAGCCTTCCCGCCCGTTTTTTAGGGCAGTGGCTTGCCTTGCGGCGTTCGTCACGATTACAGTCGCGGGGCGGCGGAGGTTTTGCACCTCCTTCCCTTTGATCCTGCGGCATCCTCTTTATACTGTCCGATTTCTTGTCCTGGCCAGAGTAGCGCGCGGCCGCGCATCACCTCACTTTCTTCGCAAAATAAAAAATCCCCGGGCGTATCACCTGACGCCCGAGGATGCCGTTTTTCATCCTTTTTAAGCGCCGCCTCCAGTCCGCGTGGGGCGAAGCTGTAACTTTGTCGTTTCCAAGAGCAGGTCTTCCGGCTTCCGGATCATCCTACCTGCCGCGCCTTCCCGTCCGTCTTTTAAGGGCAGTGGCGTTTCTTGCGGCATTCGTCCCCGGTTACGGCGGCGGGACCGCGACGGATTCGCACCGTCTTCCCTTTTATGGCCATACGGCCACTCTTCAAGCGGATTAATACCACAAGCTTTAGGCGCAACTCAAGTTTGTATACAAGCAAGCGTCTTTGGCACGTCGTGGACCGCGTAAAGTCCTCTGCGATGGCCGCCGCAAGTGATGCGGTTTCCGCGCGGGAAACGTATGGCTCAACTATGGTTATTATGGGCGGCTGTATTGAGCGCGAGACCTCTCCCGCAGGGGGCCTCTGTTTCGCAGTGCAGCCAAGGATGGCGGAACAAGAAACAGGGCAGTGCAGCGTGCCAGGGATGGCACGCAAACGTGCCCGAGGGAGAGGGTCTCAAGCGAAATAAGCCGCCCATAATAACCAGTAAAGATTACGGTATCGCTTTGCTCTACCTTTACAACGTTCCTGAATAGGGATAAGTTGTTTTTAGTTTAATGAGCGGAAATGCGTTCCTCCGGAGGCAAAGCGTGATGGATCGCGACCTCATCGAAAAGTGCCGTTTGGAGCTGATGCGGCAGCTCAACGAGGCGGCAACGGAAGCGGAACGGACGGTTGCCGACATGACGACCGTCGAAGAGGAAAATTTTCCAGACCCCACCGATCGGGCTCTTCTCGAATCTAACCGGAACTTCACCTTGCGTCTGCGTGATCGTGAACGCAAACTTGTGGCGAAAATCAAACAGGCCATCAAGCGGATCGAGAGCGGTACGTTCGGAGTTTGCGAAGGTTGCGGCGGCGAGATCGAGGAAAAGCGGTTGGTTGCCCGGCCGGTCACCTCTCTTTGCTTCGACTGCAAAACAGAAGAGGAGGAAGAAGAGGTTCGATAGCCCTCCTCCCGTAATGTATTCTCAAGCCCCACTACATCCGGAGGCGATATGACGGATTTGCGCAAAGATCCGATTACGGGTCGATGGGTCATTATTTCTAAAGAGCGCGCAAAACGTCCGCATGGGTTTGCGCGGGAGCCGTTGGACCGCGGAGACAGCGAACTGTGTCCTCTTTGCCCAGGCAACGAGCGAATGACCCCGCCTGAAATACTTGCCTACCGGGACAGCGGCGGTCCGAACGACTCTAACTGGACGCTCAGGGTGGTGTCCAACAGGTTTCCAGCTTTGCGCATCGAAGGGGAACTGGGGAAAACAGCCGACGGGATCTATGACCGGATGAACGGCATCGGCGCGCACGAAGTTGTCATCGAGAATCCCAGCCACGATGTTGATCTGTTTGATCTTCCTGAAAAGCAGTTCCAGAATGTGCTTTGGGCATACAGAGAGCGTTTTCTCGACCTTAAGAGGGATCATCGCTTCAAGTCGGCTATCGTTTTCAAAAATCACGGTTTGGCCGCGGGCGCGGCGCTTGCCCACAGCCACTCGCAGATTATCGCGCTTCCTATCGTTCCGAAGCGGGTGATGGAAGAGTTGCTGGGAGCCAGGGAGTATTACCGGTTCCGAGACCGGTGCGTGTTGTGCGATATCGTTATGCAGGAGATGGAGCAGAAAATTCGCATTGTCGAGGAGACCGCTGAATTCCTGGTTTACGCGCCATACGCTCCCCGTTTTCCGTTCGAGACCTGGATAGTGCCGAAGCGGCACCAGTGTGCGTACGAGATGATCAATGAAAACCAGGCGTACGCGCTGGCGGCGGTTTTTCGTCGGACGCTGCGGAGGCTGAACATCGCTCTTGAGAATCCTTCGTTCAACTTCATAATCCACAGCGCCCCGTTTGAGGAAGGGGCGTCTGATTTTTATCACTGGCATGTGGAGATCATGCCGAAGATGACCAATGTGGCGGGGTTTGAGTGGGGGTCGGGATTCTATATAAATCCTACGTCGCCAGAGGAGTCCGCCAAATTTCTCCGGGAGCTGCCTGAATGATGGCAGCGCTATGAAAGTTCTTCAGGTCGCGGCCGAGGCGGTTCCGTACGCCAAAACGGGCGGGCTTGCCGATGTTGCCGGCGCTTTGCCGAAAGCGTTGCGCGGGCTTGGGGTGGAGACAGACCTTATTCTGCCGTTTTACCGGGATGTCAGAGGCTGCCGGTTATATTTTCGAGGATCACCGGAAGAAATTAGCGTTCGGGTTGGAGACAAGGAAGAGCCGGGCGCGGTGGAGGAAGTTCGGGAGGCAAGCGGCGCCCGCGTTTTTTTAGTTCGCAACGACAGGTATTTTGATCGCGAGTTTCTTTATGGAACCCGCGATGGCGATTATGGCGACAATTGCGAACGGTTTACTTTTTTTTGCCGCGGCGTCATAGAGTGGATCATGCAAACAGGCCGCCGGTACGATGTCATTCATTGCCACGACTGGCAAACCGCGCTGATTCCCGTATATATGAAGACGCTGTATGCGGACGCGGAATCGCTTGCCGACGCCGCTTCCGTCTTTACCGTACACAATCTCGGCTACCAGGGACTCTTTTATGACAATGACCTGCCGACGACGGGGCTTGGGTGGGATCTGTTTACACACAAGGGGCTTGAATTTTACGGCAGGGTCAACTTGATGAAGGGGGGGCTGGTGTTCGGGGATATCCTGTCCACAGTTTCCGAAACATACAGCCGCGAGATTCAGAAAGAGGAGTTCGGGTACGGACTCGAAGGCGTGCTGTACGAGAGGCGGAAAGAATTGTTCGGAATCGTCAACGGCGCCGACTACGAAGAATGGAACCCCGCGACCGACCGGTGGATCACGGCGAACTACAGCGCCGGGGATCTTTCCGGCAAGGCGGCATGCCGCCGGGATCTGCTGGCCGAGTTCGGGTTTCCCGACGGGGACGACTTTATTATTGGGATCATTGGCCGTTTTACTTCGCAAAAAGGGTTTGACCTGATTGAGCGGGCGGGGGACTGGCTGGCCGGGCAACCGTTGCGCCTGGTAATTATCGGGAGCGGGGAGCGCCGTTACGAGGAGTCGATCATCGGACTTGGGCGGAAATACCCGGAGCGGATAGCCGTCCGCGTGGCGTACGACACCGCGCTTGCGCGAAAGATCGAAGCCGGGATGGATGCCTGCCTCATGCCGTCCCGTTACGAGCCGTGCGGACTGAACCAGATATACAGCCTCAAATACGGAGCCGTTCCCATCGTTCGGAATACCGGAGGGCTGGCCGACACGGTGGTGGATGCGGATCTGTACCCAAAAGACGGGGATGGTTTTATCTTTAACGAGTATAGCCCGGAGGCGCTGAAGGGCGCCGTCTCCAGGGCGCTTGCCGCTTTTGCCGACCGTTCGCGCTGGAAGGCCATCATCCTGCGCGGCATGAAAAAAGATTTTTCGTGGGACGCGTCGGCCCGTAAATATATCGGCCTGTACGAAAAAGCCATTGGGAGGAGAAGAAAAAGATAAGAAGGTCAAACCCGTTAGCCAAAAAGGATATAAAGAACCGCCACATAGGGCGTAAAACGTATGTTTGTTCTTACTCAGATCAAAAAAGCTACCATAAACAGCTTTGCGCGACTTTCCCGATTTGGGAGTCAACGGGTTCCGGATTGGGTTGAGCACACCACCAGATTTTTGAATTTAAACATTTTAACCGGAGCAAGAAAAATGAATCGCTTGGCGCAAGCATCTTTTATGGCCGCCCTGTTTTTTGTTGTGTTGTCTTCAGGCTGTCAAACACTCAATACGCTAGTGGATCCGACACAACCGATAGTATACGACTCGTCCGTACCGGCGGAGCAAACCAGTATATTGTCGCAATGCACGACGATTAAAATAAAGAAAATTAACGGAAAATCCATGTTCCGGTACAGCCGCATGATTATTCCAGCGGGTACGCATGAGTTTGTGGTTGACTATAGTTGGGATACTCCCGTTACCCCTGTTACTCCCGCTGGCGGCAAAAGAGAACGTCATTTCAGAAACAATATTGCCGTAAGCTACAAACTCATCGCAGGGCATGAATATTTTATGTGCGCGAAAGAGGATTCCTTCAAGCGGACAGTGGGAATTGTGCTCACGGATCTTACCGAGAAGGAAGCTGAGTCCAAGAGAGAAAAGGCACAGGTTGAGGAGAAATTTAAAGCAAGGCTACCGGTTGAGTCATCCAAGCCGACCCGGTTTGAGGGCACATGGGTTGGTGCTTCTTGGCCCGTTAAGAACACCTCGGTTACGGTTACCGGAAATACCTGGCAGTGTGTCAGAAACAACAACGAGCTTGGCGAAAAGGGACTATTTATTATAAAGGGTGAAACTATTACATTTTTTCAGCTTTATAGTTGGAATAGCCAGCTTGGCGAATGGCGTCCGTTTGAGGATTATAGGAATGCTGTTTTCGAATATCGGTTCACATTTGAAAAAGACGGCGGTTTGTGCCTGACAGGGATAAAAGGTATCTCTTATATGGGTGGTACATTCTTCAAGAATCAGACACGATGATGCATCTATAAAAATAACTGTTGGAATAACTATTTTTGAACTTTTGGATGCCACCTCAAAGATGAATAAGGGAAACGAGCGCTGTTATTAGAACTTCAAAATCGGGTTGTTATAGAGCAGTGACGTAATTGGATTGATTTTCGGGAAAAACAATGGCTGTGAAACATGAGCTTGGCGACATACGCGGGAAGGTGGAGGAAGGGATACGCCTGTCCGACGAGGATGCGCTCGCGTTATACCTTTCGCGGGATCTTCTTTCCATCGGGGAGATGGCGCAGATCGCCAACCGCAGGGCGAACGGCGACCGGGTGCATTTTATCGTCAACCGTCACATCAACCCCACAAACATCTGCGTGAACCGCTGCCGGTTTTGCGCTTTCAGCAAGAAAAAGGAAGATCAGTCCGCCTACACGTTGACCATGGAAGAGATCTTGCGCCGGGCGCATGAGGCGTGGGAGCAAAACGCCACTGAAATACATATCGTCGGAGGGCTGCACCCTGACCTGCCGTTTGACTTTTACCTCGACATGCTGCGGTCTTTGAGGGAGCGGTATCCCGCTATCCATATACAGGCGTTTACCGCCGTCGAGATCGACTATTTCGCGCGGATTGCCGGGCTGTCTCTGGCCGAGGTGATATTGCAACTTAAAGAGGCGGGGTTGGGAAGCTTGCCCGGCGGCGGCGCCGAGATCTTCGCGCCGCGGGTGCGTGAAAAGATATGCCCGGAGAAGATCTCCGGCGACCGATGGCTTGAGGTGATGGAGGCGGTTCACGCGGCGGGCCTGAAAAGCAACGCGACCATGCTGTACGGACATGTGGAGACGCCCGAGTCGCGGGTGGACCACATGCGGCGTCTGCGGGAGCTGCAAGACCGCACCGGCGGTTTTCAGTCGTTCATACCGCTGGCGTTCCAGCCAGGGAACACGGACATCGTAAAATCGCCCACGACGGGGGTGGAGGATCTGATGGCGCTGGCTGTCGGGCGTCTCTATCTGGATAACTTCCGGCACATCAAAGCGTTCTGGATCAATATCGGATCAAAGCTGTCACAGCTCTCGCTATTTTTCGGTGTTGATGATATTGACGGCACCGTGGTTGAAGAAAAGATCTCCCACGCCGCCGGCGCGATGACCGGCCAGGAGATGATGGTGGACGACCTGGTTGCCATGATCCGGCAGGCGGGAAAAACTCCGGTCGAGCGGGATACGCTCTACAATATTGTCCGCGAGTGGCCTTCGTAGGGAAAGGCCGAGACCGCTTTGACAACTTCTCATTGCCGGTCAGGTGAAACAGGTTTTTAACGAGATGATAATCGCGGATAGATAACGCGCCGGACATTAACGAAGCATGCGAATTTCAGTAAATGAAGGAACGCGGCTGCTGTGTAAAACCCCGCTTTTTGATCTGGGGCGGGCGGCGGACGACACGCGCCGGAAACTGCATCCGGAGAACGTCGTCACCTACATCGTCGATCGAAACATCAACTATACGAATGTCTGCGCGTGCGGATGCAGCTTCTGCGCGTTCTACCGGAAAAAGGACGCTGCGGACGCTTATGTTCTTTCAGAAGAAGAGCTGTCCGCCAAGATCGAGGAAACGATTGCCGCCGGCGGCGTCCGTATCCTGCTTCAGGGCGGGCTGCACCCCGACTGGAAAATTGAAGACGCGGTCCGGCTGGTTAGCGCGGTAAAGCGCCACCCGATCCGGCTTCATGGGTTTTCTCCTCCGGAGATATGGCACTTCGCGGAGCAATCGGGAAAAACGATTGCGGAGGTTATCGCCGCGCTGAGAGAGGCCGGGCTGGATTCAATCCCCGGAGGCGGCGCGGAGATCCTCGACGACGAGGTGCGGCGGCGGGTTAGTCCGAGCAAGATCGGCTGGGAACGGTGGGCCGGGGTGATGCGGGAAGCGCACCGGCAGGGGCTTCGGACCACGGCTACGATGATGTTCGGGAGCGTGGAAACGCCGGAGGCGATTGTCAGGCATATCCTGCGGGTCCGGGAGTTGCAGGACGAGACAGGCGGCTTTACAAATTTTATCCCCTGGACATTCCAGCCGGCGAATACGGAGCTGGCAAAAGATCCGGCTTTCAGTGAGAGCTTGCCGTCGGGCTTTGGCAATACGGTCGGATACCTGAAGGTTCTGGCGCTGTCGCGGATTCTGCTCCCCGACATCCCAACCGTACAGGTGTCGTGGGTGACCATGGGAGCCAAGGTTGCGCAGATGGGGCTGTTCTTTGGCGCGGATGATTTCGGCAGCACGATGATGGAGGAAAATGTCGTCGCCTCCGCGGGCGTATCATTCCGGATGTCGGAAGAGGAGATCGTTTCCGTCATACGGGATTCCGGATTCACCCCGGCGAAAAGACCGGCGGAGTGACCGGGGCGAAGAAACGCCGCTCTGAAGCTGCCCGAAACGCCTCGGCATGCGCGGCTTCTTCGCTCGAAACTCTCTCCTCCATGTACGTTTGCAAACCATCTTTACTGTCCGCCTCAATACAGCGGACATCGCATGGGAGCTTCTCCTTTGGGTACGCTCGCTCGTCCTCCATGACTCGCGTCGCTGTCCTGTTTCTTGGCGAAGCCCTCCTTGGCTGCACTGCGAAACAGAGACACCCTACGGGAGAGGTTTCTCGCTCGGCGCCGCCCATGCTTGTAATTGAGCCTGTTAAGTCGGCATTTCTCGCGCAAAACCGCATCCATTACGGAGGACGATATCCGCCATAGTATGTCAGACGGAACCAGTTCGGCCTCCATGCCTGCCCCATTTCCGCCGCTGAACTTATCTATGTTTCAGGTTTTGCGGGTCTCGCGCTGAGAAAAAAATGGCGCGGAGGGCTCCACCTCCGCGCCTTGTTTCTTATAGAAGCGCCTTACCCCCTGATCTTTTTATGCCGGGGCGGGCTTGAAACTCCTTTTGAAAAGTTATGGCTGCAAATGCGTAGGTATGGCCGCCGGTATTTGCGCCGCCGTCTGCCAATATAAGACCGGCAACTGGTAGCCGGGCTTGATATCTCCGCCCCACTTCCAGGGGTTGCCGTTGTTAGGGAAGGCGGCGATCCAAGATAATGGAGAGGACCCGTAGTAGGTTTTGGATGTGGCGGTTGCCTTGATGATGCTGGCGCCGTTGGGGCTTGTTTCATCGGCGCTGATTATGAGCGTGCTGTCTCCTCCGACCGTCATGCGGTCGAAGGCCACGTTACGGGTCATGTCGCCGCCGAAGGAACTACCCACCACGCGCCCAAAGGTTGTATCTACGCCGAACTCACGTATGATCTTCGGATTCAAAGCGGCGCACTGCGTAACGAGGCCGGAGCCAAGGAATCCCACTATGCCGCCTGTTAGACTATTCATGCCGCTGATCTCGCCCGTGGCGTAGCAGTTGCTAACTACGCCGCTTTCTCCGGGGGTTTCATCGACCCCTCCCACTATGCCGCCGACACGGGAATAGCCTCTGACATTGCTCGTGGTGTAGCAGTTGCTTATGCCGCAGTTGGCGCCAAAGGCCTGAACCATTCCCGCTATGCCGCCGACACTGGAAGAGCCTCTGATATTGCCCGTGACATAGCAGTTGTTTACGCTGCCGTCTCTAAGAAATCCCACGATGCCGCCGACATAGTTGAAGTTGCTATTAACCTCCGCGCCTTCCACTCCAAGGTTTTCAACGGTTCCGCCTGCTATAACGCCAAAGAGGCCGGCGTACGGTGGGTCGTAATTGTCGATAAATAGATTGTAAACGGTTTTGCCGGCGCCCTCAAAGTGTCCGGTGAACGCGTGGCTCCAGTCCCCTATGGGCGTCCAGCCTGTGCCTGTTCTGTACGCCGACAGATCAATATTATTGGCAAGCTTGTAGTGCTGGCCGTCAGGCTCCGTGCCGCTATTTACCCGGTCGGCTAATGCCGCCAGATCTTGCGCCGTACTGATAAGGTACGGGTCCCAGGGTGTTCCGGAGCCGGCCGATGTGCCGCCGCCACCGCCGTCACCGCCACCGCAGGCCGCAAACCCAAGGAGCAGTACCGCCATTGCGGCAAGCGCGATCCTTCGGAATGATTTTGCTCTTGAAAAGTCCGTCACCATTGGTAACTCCTTTGTATTTGTCCGGTCGTGGTGTGGATGAAAAAAAACCGGCGCATCCCTTTTTTGGAAACGCCGGTTTTTTTCAGGTAATTGAGATCTGGAAGCTGTTTTGAATCAGTTACAGCGCATGCGCTATAGGTCAAAACCCGCGCTAAATTTATGTGCGGAGGGGAGGATTCAAGAACATTTTTTATATTAAATAGTTGGTTTTGCATGTGAAGGCAGTTTTTCACGAGTTTTGCCGGGCGTCAACGTGGAAGCCGCGAAAACCCAAACCGCGGAACCAAAGACATTCATGAGTCCAAACTGTGGTTTAGGGACAAACATATGGTTTGCGGCGGAGCGGTTTGCGCCATATGGGACAATACAACCGGGTGGCGCGTCAATGGCGTATAATTAGCAGTTCGCGGATGTTTTAGTCGTGAGCTCTTAAGGTGTCTTGGGCTTTTTTGCCTTAAGCAGCGCGGGGGTCGGAATTTCCGCGCTACGGATATTGCCTGTGTGAAGCGTTGGGCCAAAATGTGAAAAGAGGTGTTTAGCTGATGCTCGACCTGAAATTCGTTCGGGATAATATTCCAGCGGTCGAAGAAATGCTCAAAAAACGGCGCTCCTCCGTGTCGCTCGAAGGATTTGTCGATATGGACAAGAAGCGGCGGACACTGCTTGTCGAAGTCGAAAGCATGCGGGCGGAGCGCAATTCGGCTTCGGAGGAGATAGGGCGGCTTCGGCGCGAAAAGAAGGATGCCGCGGAACTGATGGGGCGCATGAAGGAGCTTTCTGAACACCTCAAAGGATTGGAGGCGAATCTGCCGGAGATCGAGCATCGGATGGAGGAGTTCCTGCTTGCCATCCCGAACGTGCCCGACCCGTCTGTTCCCGATGGGGCCGGAGAAGAGGATAACCCGGTCGTCCGGACATGGGGGCAGCCTCGCGTTTTCGATTTTCCGGTAAAGGATCATGTGGATCTGGGTCTGGAGCTTGGCATTCTTGATTTCGACCGGGCGGCAAAGATTGCGGGCGGGCGGTTTTGTCTGTCAAAGGGAGCGGCGGCGTTGATGGAGCGGGCGTTGGTCAATTTTATGTTGGACATCCATACCCGCGAGCATGGCTACCTTGAAGTGCTGCCTCCTTTTATGGCGAACAGCGCTTCGTTTATCGGGACCGGGCAGCTTCCCAAATTCGAAGAGGATCTGTTCCGGGTGGAGGGGACCGACTATTACCTTGTGCCGACGGCGGAGGTGCCGGTGACCAATATTGTCCGGGACGAGATCCTTCCGGGAGAGACGTTTCCCCTGAAGATGGCCGCGTACACTCCGTGTTTTCGCGCGGAGGCCGGCACCCACGGAAAAGATACCCGCGGGATGATACGGCAGCATCAATTCAGCAAGGTGGAACTGGTCAAAGTGTGCCACCCGGAGCAGTCCGCAGCCGAGCTGGAATTGCTGACGGCTAACGCCGAGGAGATTCTGAAGCGGCTTGGTTTGCCGTACCGCGTGGTCATTCTGTGTACGGGCGACATGGGGTTTGCCGCCGCCAAGACATATGACATCGAAGTCTGGCTCCCTTCACAGGGAAAGTACCGGGAGATATCTTCCTGTAGCGACTTCTCCGATTTCCAGGCGCGCCGGGCAAAGATCCGCTTCCGCGACGGCGCCGGCGGCAAGACCCGTCTTGCGCATACGTTGAACGGGTCCGGGCTTGCGGTGGGACGCGCTATAGTGGCGATTCTCGAAAATTATCAAAGAGACGACGGCACGGTTGATATACCGGAGGCGTTGCGGTCTTACATGGGCGGGATGGAGCGGATTACAAGGAAATGATAGAATTGCCTATGGCCCCGAAATATCAGGGAATGGTTGTAATCCACGCGGCAATGATCCGGAAAAAATGCCGGGTGGCTGGTTATCGGCCGGCCGATTGATTTATTTCAGGGAGATAAAACTTTTATCCGTTACCGGCGAATGAATCAGGGGAATGCGCGAGAATTCTGTGCGCCGGGGCAAGTTCTGTCGGCAAGAGCTTTGTTTTGGTTCGTGAATTCATGATGGAGCGGCGACCGGCATGGAATTGATACGGACGGCAAGGCAAAAGCTTGAGGAAGAGGCGCAAAAGATAGAGTACGAGCTGCGCGTCACCCTGCCAAAAGAGATTCAGGAGGCGATGGGGCAGGGCGACTTATCCGAAAACGCCGAATATGAAGCGGCCAAGGAGCGGCAGGCAACGCTTCATGGACGCCTTGTGCAGATTCAGAAGCGGCTTTCAGATCTATCCCGCATCGAGGTTGGCAACATCCCGAAAGACCGGGTGGGGCTTGGCAGCAAAGTGACCGTCGAGAATCTGGAAGAAGGCGGGGAGATCACTTATACCCTGGTGGTTCCCGAACTTGCCGACGGAAACAAGTTTTACGTGTCCATCGCTTCTCCGGTGGGGCAGGGGTTGATGAATCGCAAAGTAGGCGATACAACGACCATCACGATTCCTCGCGGGATGCTGGAATACGAGGTCCGCCGGGTTGTAACCGTGTTCGGAGACGTTCTGGAGTAACCCGGAAAGAGCGGATCAGGCCAGAGCGGGGAAATGTTTTCGGACTTCCTCCGCCATCTTTTTCACGTCTTCCGAGCGCGAGCGCGGGCAGACCAGCACCGCGTTTCCGCACCGTATAATTACCGTGTCTTCCATCCCTATAGCCGCGACCAGGCCGCTGTCGGTCCGCGCCAGCGTGTTTTTGCAGTCGGTCAGGATTGCGTTCCCGAATGTGACGTTTCCGCCTCCCTGGCTTAGAAATTCGTGGAGGGAGCGCCAGGTGCCCAGATCGTTCCAACCCATATTGGCCGGGAGAACCAGAATCTCTGTTTCTTTTTCAAGCAGGCCGTAGTCGATGGAGATCGACGGTATCCGGCGGTAAGCCGCTGAAAGCCGCTGCGTGAATCCGTTTTTTGCGCCCGACACGGCTTTTCCGATTGCTTCGCTTACATCCGGGAGATATTTCGCAAAGCTTTTGGCAAGCGTGTCGTTGCGGAAGAGGAAAACTCCGCTGTTCCAGTCGAAGCGGCCCGAGCGCAGGAACCGCCTGGCGGTTGAAAGGTCCGGTTTCTCCGCGAAGCGGGCCACGCGGAAGGCTCCCTTGATCTTTCCGGGAAACGACGCCCCTCGCTCTATATACCCGTAGCCGGTGGACGGATGGGTCGGCGGAATGCCGAGGGTAACGAACCGTCCGGTTTCACGGGCCAGCCTAAGACCTTTACGAATGACAGCCAGGAAGGCCTGGACATTCGCGATGGCGTGGTCGGCGGGGGTGATAAGTAGTACCGCGTCGGGATCGTTTCTGGCGATTACCGTGGAAGCCAATGAGATGGCGGGGGCGGTGTTTTTTCCTTCCGGCTCCAGGAGAATGTTTTCCTTGTTGATTCCAAGAGCGCGGTGGGAAAGGTGCCGGGCGTCCTTGCGTCCCGCGACAACCCAGATCCGTTCTTGCGGAAAGACTGGGCGCAGCCGGTCAAGCGTTTCCCGGATCATGGCCCCGCCGCCTGTGAGATTCAGAAACTGCTTTGAGCGGTTCGAGCGGCTTTCCGGCCAAAACCTAAGCCCGGAACCGCCGGCCAGCACTATTGCGTGATCCATCGACATCCCCCCGGAAGGCCGCATTTGGAGTAGAATACTCCTATGGTAGAGAAGCTTAAGAAAAGTTTTATAACCGGGCTTTTCGTCCTGCTCCCCCTGTGGTTGTCCATAGCCATCATCACCTGGTTATTCGGAGTAATCGACAACCTGTTTGTGCCGCTTCTCGAAGCTTCCCTGCGCCGGGCGGTTCCCTGGATGCCGCATATTCCTGGCATGGGTATCCTCACGGGCCTGATTATCATACTCATCCTGGGCTTATTTGCGCGAAACGTGGTGGGGAAGCGGATTGTTGACGCAATAGAGCGGCTCATTGATCGTATTCCCGGATACCGCCAGATATATTCCACAGTTAAACAGCTAACGAATGCCTTCTCATCGGAGAACAAAGGATCTTTCAAAACAGTGGTGCTTGTTGAGCATCCAAGGGAAGGGGTTTACATCATCGGGTTTCACACGGCGACCGTTGAACACAATGGGCGTAATTTTGCGATTGTGTACTTTGCTACGAACCACCTGTATCTGGGGGACGTGTTCCTGTTTCCCGAGGAGAAGGTGGTACGGCTGGATATGCCGGCTGATCAGGCTATCCGGCTGCTGATGTCCGGAGGGATCGTGTGTCCGCAGCGGTTGAACAGCTACCTCTGCTTGGAGAAAGAACCGCCCGCTTCGCCTCAAGCTTGACATCGAAGTTTGCGTGCCGGTAAGATTGCAAAATCATGAAAACGGCGAAGATCAATATGCGTTTGCGGAGAATGCCGGTGCTCACCCTACCTTGCTCACATAGGAGCCGGACCGCCGCCTGAGCGAATATATAAACGCATGCGCAAATTGGGCCGCGGGGCCGTCAGGTTTCCGCGGTTTTTGTTTTTTATCGACACCCCCGTGAAGCCGTATTCGGGGGTTTTCATTTTTTTAAGACCGAAAGAAAAGGAGAAAGCGGATGGCGGAAAAAGTATTTATTTTCGACACGACTTTGAGAGACGGAGAGCAGGTTCCCGGAGCAAAGCTTGCCATAGATCAAAAGATAGAGATTGCCAGACAGCTGGAAACGCTCAATGTTGACATCATAGAAGCGGGGTTTCCCGCGTCATCTCCCGGCGATTTTGAGTCGGTGCGGGCGGTTGCGAAGGCGGTGCGCGGGCCGATAGTCACGGGTCTTGCGCGGGCGGTGAAGAAAGATATCGATGTGTTATGGGAGGCTGTGAAGGCGGCGAAGCGCCCCCGTATCCACACATTCCTAGGGACATCGGACATCCACATACAAAAGAAGTTCCGCGCCGACCGGGAGAAGATCCTCCAGTGGTGTGTCGATACGGTGAAGTATGCCAGGTCGCTGTGCCGCGACGTGGAGTTTTCCACGGAGGACGCTTCCAGGACCGACTTCGAGTACCTTTGCCGCACCATAGAGGCGGTCGTCAAGGCCGGGGCTACGACGATCAATATCCCGGACACTGTGGGTTACGCCATGCCGATGGAGATGGCGGACCGTGTGCGACGCCTGAAAGAAGCGGTTCCCGCGCTGGACAAGGCTATCCTTTCGATGCATTGCCACGACGACCTCGGGTTGTCCACTGCCAACACACTGGCCGGGGTTCTCGCCGGGGCGCGTCAGGTCGAGGTGACGGTCAACGGAATCGGCGAGCGGGCCGGCAACGCGTCGCTTGAAGAGGTGGCGATGGCGATCAAAACCCGCAAAGACATCTACAAGGGGCTGCATGTCGGCTTGAATATGAAGGAAATAGCCAGGACCAGCCGGATGGTGTCCAAACTCATGGGGCTTCCGGTCCAGAGAAACAAAGCCATCGTGGGCGCCAACGCTTTCGCGCACTCATCGGGCATCCACCAGGACGGCATAATCAAGGACAGGTCAACTTACGAGATTGTCCGGCCGGAGGATGTCGGCGTAACGGCGCACACATTCGCGCTTACGGCGCGCTCCGGGCGGGCCGCGCTCAAGCATCACATCGCTTTGCTTGGGCATTCTCCAGGCGATGCGCAGGTGGACGCGATATACGAGAAGTTCCTTGTTCTTGCGGACAAGAAAAAAGAAGTGATGGTCGAAGATCTCGATATTCTCGTGCAGGACGAGATGTTCAAGGTGCCGGAGACATACAAGCTGGTGCATGTGCAGATTCTCTCGGGAACAAAAGCCACGCCGATGGCGGCGCTGAAAATCCAGCGGGGCAAGGAAATTATCGAAGAGGCGGCGACAGGGAACGGTCCTATCGACGCGGCGTACAAGTGCATAGAACGGATCGTGGGACGCAAGTTCCAGTTGATCGAGTTTGGTATGAATGCCGTTACTTCCGGCCAGGATGCCGTTGGGGAGGCAAGGGTTCGCGTCCGCTCCAACGGCACGATCTTCTCCGGCGGCGCAAGTTCGACCGACATCATTGAAGCGGCGATCAAGGCATATCTCTCCGCGATCAACCGTTGGGTGGACGCGGAGAAAAAAACCGGCAAATCCGCCGGGAAAGGAAAAAAGAGCAAGTAGGCGCGGGCTACGTCGTTGCCTTGGTTCGATGTTTTGGCGCGGCGCCTCTATTGCGCATGACGAATATTTGATTGTGTTAACCGGATCGGTGTCTCAAAGGGCGGCTCAAGCGAACGAAGCCGCCGGATGACAAGCCGTCCTCGAAATAGAAGCTCCGCTATGATGTCCGCCGTATTGCGGTGGTAGTCGGGGACTATGCGTGGCCGCGCCATTAGTCCCTGGTGGTGGTTTTGTACTCCTCCCTCGGCGGAGAAAAGGCTTCCACCAGGGTGGCGCCTTCCGGGCCCGCTATAAACGCATGAAAGGTCATGCCGGGAATCATGAACATTGCGTTTCCGGACAGCGGCAGGATCTCTTCGGCTATGGCGAGCTCTACTTTTCCAGAGATCATAACCCCCATCTGTTCGTGAGGATGGGAGTGCGTCGGAATTACAGCGTGCGGCTCCAGAGTTACAAGAGACAGCATCAGCTTGTCGCCCCAGGCAAGTTTATGGATAACGCCGGGAGCGATCTTTCTGGAAGCAAGGTTTTCCGGATTCCAGCATCCGTGCATGGGCAACCTCCTTTAAGCCGTGGATGTTCCTATTTTCTTATTATATGGCATTTCGCGTGGCAGCCGGAGGAAGGCGGTTTCGTCGGGTCTTGTTCGCTTCCGGACATGTTTTCTGACGGATTCACATCATGCTGTCCTCGCGGTGTCAGAGGAAGTTCAGATTGTTTCCCTCCGGCGCCGCCGCATCTGAAAGGATGGATGCTATGGAGCCGTCTGCGACTATCGCGCTGTCCCGGATTACGATGCGGCATTCGCGAACATCGAGGATCAGGTCGAGATCGCGCGAGGCGACGATCTTTGAATAAGTGAAAAAGTTAAGCGGCTCGATGACGGTACGGCGCGACTTGGGGTCGAGGTTGGCCACAGGTTTTCGCCCAGAATGTTGTGCCGACAGCGGGAGATAGCGGCGCGTCCGCCATATGCTCGATGTTGTCTCCTTAAAGCTTTCAGCCGGCCGCTTCGTTCTGTTTTATTTTCCCAATTTCTCCGGAAGAATATGTTCACGTCCGCAATGAGGGCAGATTATGACGTCTCCCTGGTTCCAGCTTTTTGCGATTTTTTTCGAGGAGCACGACGAAAATGCAGGCAAGAGTATAAGAAGCAGCAAAAGGATAAGGCGCTTTTTCATTGTGGCCTCCGGGATATTTATTTCATTTTTAAATCGAAACCGGCCTGCCCGCGCCGGACGGTTTCCCGCGTTGCGCAAGTTCCAAGCATTATAATCACTTCATAAACGGATTGGTAAAAGACCCCGGAGGGAGAATGGAAAATCAGCGGTTACTGGCGTTTGCCGAGGATGTGGCTCGTAATGCCGGCGACATCTTGCGCAGGAATTTCGGTCGCCGGCAAAAGATACATTTCAAAGGGGAGATAGACCTGGTAACGGAAATAGACAAGGAGTCGGAGAATTATATCATTGGGCGGATTCGGGAAGTTTTTCCGGACCACGGCATTCTTTCCGAGGAGAGTCCGGAGCAGTCTTCATCTTCTTTATACAAGTGGATTGTTGATCCTTTGGACGGTACCACCAACTACGCGCACGGCTATCCATGCTTTTGCGTTTCCATCTGCGTGGAGCGGGACGGGGAGTCGGTTGCCGGAGCGGTATATGACCCGATGCTCGACGAGATGTACACGGCGGCGGCGGGCGCGGGAGCTTTCCGCAACGGGCGAAGCATTTGCGTCTCGGAGGTGGATAAGCTGCGGAGCGCGCTTTTGGCCACCGGTTTTGCCTATGACGTGAATGTATCGACCGATAGCAACTTCGATTATTTCAAGGCGTTTGTTTTCACCGGGCAGGCGATACGCAGGGACGGTTCCGCCGCGCTTGATCTTTGCTATGTCGCCTCGGGGCGGTTCGACGGTTTCTGGGAACTGAAGCTTAAAGCATGGGATACGGCGGCGGGCTGCCTGATCGTCCGTGAGGCAGGCGGCGTCGTCACCCGGCTTGACGGCGGCGCGTACGACCTTCGGCAGCCGGACATCCTGGCGTCAAACGGAAAGATCCACGCCCATATGGTGGAAGTCCTGCGGGGCGCGAAGAAACAGCGTTAGACAAGCTTTACTTCGGGATGCCTTCGATCAGCGTCACGCCGTATTTGTCGTGCGTAAAGGAATGGATGTCGGGGTGCTTTGCGAAAAGCCATCCGCTGAAGATTTTGTGCCCCTCCTCGAACACTTCCGCGCGGACGACAGGATTTTGCGGTTTATTGGACGCGGAGGTGATCTGTTCCGGGCCCATTTGAAAATCCGGTAGAAACGGCCCGGCTTTCAAGGTAAGGCCGGTGCCGGGAATCTGAAAATCGGCATTCAGAGAAACGTCGAACCGCTTTTTCTCCATAGTTTCCTTGTAAAGAACTTCAATCCGCGCGGCCTTCCAGCTGTTTTGGACATCGTCGGGAACCACGATTTTTCTTTCCACTCCCGCTTCCGGGTGTCCATGAGGCATCCATTGCGCTACGGATTCCTGGGTATTTTGTGGAGGCGCTGATTGCGGAGGCTGCTTTCTTTTACAGCCTGGCGCGGCAAGCAGTGCCGCCACGAGGAAAACTGTCAGCGGGAGGGATTTTTTCACCGTAATGTCTCCGTTTTTTGTTTTCTATAAGAGCAAAAAAAGAATACCTTATCGGGGCTGTGAATTTGATTGCAACTTTATATAAACCGGGGCGGCTATCCGGTAGCCGAATGATCAAAAGCCCCCTCCGGCAAGCGCAAGTTTTTCCGCCGCGAAGGCATGGAGACCGGAAGTATGTACATACGGAATCATCCGGGCGGTTGAATTTGAGCGAGAGACCTCTTTTGGTCGGCGGCGGCGGTAAAGCATCACGGTTTCGTAGCCTGAATTCGCATACACGCGGGCAAGCGTTGCCGCGCGGTGCCGATGCTTTCCGGGGGCATAGAAAAGAGGATGCTTAAGAGCTTAAGGAGTTTGAGGTCGCAGGGAACTATGGATGGCGACCAAGACGGCCCTGGAAGGAGATGGCGCGAAGCGATAGCGAGCCCGCGTGGCAGCGCGCCTGAAAGAGAGAGTCTGGAGCGAATGAAGCCGCCCTTGTCGCGTATTTGATTGCGGCTTGGTATTGCGTCTGAAGTGTTGCTTTTGCCGGCGCGGACGCTATGAATCTTTGTGTTTTTTGTTTCTGTTTTTTTCGGGTTCAGAATAGCTTTAGACGACGACTGGGATAATAATGATTACTGCAAGACGCCCACGCGGATGTGGATGAAACAGTGACGGCTCCAGGTGGAGGGTTTCTTTATGCTTGAGAATCTGGCGGAGTTCATCGACGCCAAAAAACACAGAGAACTCAAGAAGTTCATCGCGGAAACAAACATCATAGACCTTGCGGGGGAGCTGGAGAAGCTGGGCAAGGAATCTCGCGTCATCTTTTTCCGAATGCTCCCCAAAGACGCGGCCGCGAACGTATTCTCGTACCTGTCTCTCGACACGCAGGAGGATCTTGTTGGATCGCTGACCGATCCGGAGATCGGCCATATCGTAAACGACCTCTTCCTCGACGACGCCGTCGACTTTATCGAGGAGATGCCCTCAAGTGTGGTAAAGCGTGTTCTGCGCAACGCCAGCAACGAGACCCGCAAACAGATCAACTATCTGCTGCAATATAAGGACGACTCCGCCGGCAGCATCATGACCACGGAGTATGTCGACCTCAAAGAGCAGATGACCGTGGAGAAGGCATTCAAGCGTATTCGCGAAGTCGGTATGGACAAGGAGACCATTTACACCTGCTATGTGACAGATGCTTCCAGTATCCTCGACGGGGTCGTCACTGTCAGAGCATTGCTTCTGGCCAAGGATACGGACAAGATCGGCGACATCATGAACACGAACTTCATCGCCGCGCGTACCGATGACGACCGCGAGCATGTGGCGGATCTTTTTCAGAAGTACGACCTCATCGCGTTGCCTGTGACGGACATGAATGGATATCTGGTTGGCATCGTTACGGTCGACGACGCCATGGAAGTTCTTGAAGAAGAGAGCACCGAAGACTTCCACAAGTTCGGAGGCACGGAAGAACTGGATGTGTCCTATACCAGGACACCTCTCCTGGAAATGATAAAAAAGCGCGCCGGCTGGCTGATCATTCTGTTCCTGGGTGAAATGATGACGGCTTCCGCCATGGGACATTTTAACGATGCGATCGCCAAGGCCGTGGTTCTTGCCTTGTTTGTGCCGCTGATCATTTCCAGCGGCGGTAATTCGGGTTCGCAGGCCGCCAGTCTGATCATCCGCTCCCTGGCTCTGGACGAGCTGAGGGTGAAAAACTGGGTGGATGTTTTACGCAAGGAATTGTTATCCGGCTTTTTGCTTGGCGCCGTTCTCGGGGTGATCGGGTTTGTGCGCATTGTGGTCTGGCAGAAATTCGGTTTGTACGATTACGGTGAATACTGGCCCTGGATTGGCCTGAGTATCACGATTTCGCTGATTTGCGTCGTCATGTGGGGGACGCTTTCGGGGTCCATGGTTCCTATTCTGCTGAAACGGATCGGTTTGGACCCGGCTACCGCTTCGGCGCCGTTTGTGGCCACGTTGGTGGATGTAACGGGCATCGTCATTTACTTCTCTGTTGCCGCGTTGCTTTTGAGCGGAAAGCTGCTTTGAGGTAAATGTATTCGGGAACTGCTTTTGTGGCCAAAGCCGGTTGCTCGCTCCGGTGATGTTTTCCGGGGTCGGGTTGGAGTGGCCGTGTATGTTGTCGCGCCGTAACGCGCGAAATCTGCAGGATGCCTCTTCGGTAATTGCCTTTGTTCATGCCAAGAGATAAGAAATAGTACGGGCGGCGGGTTTACGCCGTCGTGTTTGCCGGTTCGCTCAACTCTTCTTCGATTGACTCTTCTTCATCACGCATGACGAATATGCGGTTGCGGCCGGTTTTTTTGGCCATATAGAGAGCCTTGTCCGCTTTGTTGATAATGTCTTCCAGCGTCAAGTCCTTTTGGCTGGGAAAAAAGGCGGCCAGCCCGATGCTGATTGCATACGGGGTTTCTTTGCAGGAAGAGCGACTGCTTGCTATCGATTTGTTAAGTCGCTCCATGGCGCTGAAGGCGTTCTCCATTGTTGTGGAAGGGAAAAGAATAATGAATTCGTCGCCGCCATAACGGGCGACTATGTCGTACGAACGCGAATTTTGCGTAATGGTCGCTGCCAGATGCCGCAAGACCTTGTCGCCGACTTGATGCCCTAATGTGTCGTTGATGGTTTTAAAATGATCCACATCCATCATGGATACGCAAAGCATTGTATTGTTGCGGCGACAACGGTTTATCTCGAGGTTTGCCTGCGCCAAGAAGGATCTGCGGTTGGCTATTCCGGTCAGAGCGTCGGTAGAGGCAAGTTCCTGCTGGTGTTCCAGCTCATGCTTCAGCGCCTCTTGAGCTTTGATTTTGGCTTCAACTTCTATCTTGAGCTCGTCGGCCAGCTTGGCGTATAGCTCTTTTTGGTACTCGATCGCGGCTTTGGCTGTTTGAATAGCGTTGGTCATGGTGTTGAAGCTTTTTGCGAAATCGCCCATGTAGTCAATGTGATTGACAAGCTTGCCATCGGCTACCTGGTTGATCATCCATAGCATATGACGCACATTTCCCTGGAACGATTTCAGCAACCCTCCCATGTGGCCATGGAGGGTGACGGGAATACTCAAGTTTCCTTGCGACAAACCTGCGAGTACCGAGCGCACCTCCGCAATCTGTTCTAAGAGTCCGGCAAGCTTTGCGTTGTTCTGTAAATCGGGAGGAACGGGCGGCACTTTATTCTTTGTAAGGTAGTCGCCAAGAATGTCCAGCGCCGTGTCGAAAAATGTATCGGCGTTATCCGGGCCGGAATCTGAAGGCGGCTTGTTTTGCAACACCTGCCCCTGATGTTATGTCTTAAACAATGTCTGCGCTGAAGCGACAGGTCCGCGCCCCGGTGCACCAGCAGTCGATTTCCCGCACAAGAAATTCGCGCTTTACATAACTGCCGAGTATGCCCGCGATAAAGCCTTCGTCATAGGCGCAAAATTCATGATCTATTTCGGGCAGCCCCGAGCAGTCCAGATCTTCGCCCACGGTCAGAACCAGTTTGCCTTCCTCAAGATTCGCGCTTTCTATCCGCAGGATTCCGACGCCAAGATCGCGCAATATAGTTTGGGTTTTTTCGACAAAGGTGTTGAAATCCATTTCTCCTGGTAGAAACTGCTTGTAGAAATGCTCTCCGGCAAGCTTTCCTGTTTCGCGAAACAGGTTATCCGCCTGTTCCGCTCCGTAGTGTTTCTCAAGAATATCGCGGAAGCAGAACTGCATTAGGCGATACACTTCCACACGCACAAGCGGTCCAAGGCTTTCGCGCGCGCCGATATCTCCGATTAGGTCCCAGCTAAACTTGTAAAGTTTTTCAGACATAAGCTAATAGCCCCCGTAAATATTTTTTATGCCTGTAAAGAGAATTATCGGCACACCATGCTTTATGTACCGATAATTGAGTATGTTACTAAACGCTATCATGTTGGCCATTTTAAAGGAATAGCCCAAAGATTACAATAACCGGGATGTTTGTCGCAAAGCTTGCTTTTGGCGATAACGGCGTTTGATTTGTCTGAAAACTTGCCTCAAAGAAAATGGCGGAGAGGCAGGGATTTGAACCCTGGAGGCACTTTAGGCACCTACGCGATTTCCAGTCGCGTTCCTTCGGCCAGCTCGGACACCTCTCCACATTTCAACCGACAGCAACGTACTATATTGCGCCGTGATCCGCTTGGCTACAACAACAATGTCTTTTGGCCGTCCGCGCAATACGAAAGTTTGAATCCGCGGTCCCCGCGTGCGGGGGAATGGCGGAGAGGGAGGGATTCGAACCCTCGGTACGGTTTTATCCGTACAACCGCTTAGCAGGCGGTTGCCTTCAGCCTTACTCGGCCACCTCTCCGGTTTTTCCGCCGATCCGCGAATACCTCATGGCGGAGGGAGTAGGATTTGAACCTACGGAAGCTTGCGCTTCAGCGGTTTTCAAGACCGCCGCCTTAAGCCGCTCGGCCATCCCTCCGTAAAAAAAATAAATGTACCAGATTCTTGCCACAGCGTGGGAAAAATCGGTCGATGGAAATCCCGTCTGCCTCAATGCTATTATGCCGAGACGTGAACCCAAAGATTCTTTATTCCCGCAAGGTTCTCATCGTGAAGCTGTCGGCCCTGGGGGACATCCTCCATGCTTTGCCGGCGCTCAAGTATCTTCGCCGTACCGCCCCGTCTCTGGAAATCCACTGGGCGTCGGACGCCTCCTTTGCGGAGCTGCTGGCCGGATGCCCGGAAGTCGTAAAGGCGGTTCCCTTTCCGTTCAGAGAGTGGAAAAAGCAAAGCTTCTCTCCAAAAACATGGAAAGAGGTACTGGGCGCTGTTCGCGCTTTGCGTCGTGAGCGGTACGATATCGCCATAGACATTCAGGGAAACTTGAAGAGCGGCCTGGTGACCCGCCTGTCAGGCGCTCCGTTGCGCATCGGTTTTGACCGGGACGGCGTTCGCGAAGCTCCCAACCTTCTGCTTACGAACCGCAAGGCGCGTCTGCTTCCGGAGGATCGGCATGTATCCCGAAAATATCTGCGCGTGGCGAGTTGTCTCTTCGGGGAACCGTTTGAGCCGTCCGACCTGTCGCCTGATCTTTCGGTTTCCGCCGAAGACCGTGATGCCGCCGCCTCGCTGGTGAAGGAGTTGCTGGGGGACGCTGTTTTCCGGGTGGCGGTGCATTCCGGAAGCACATGGCCGACCAAGAGAATGTCGAAGGTATTCTGGGCGGGAGTGATCCTCTCGCTGCGGGAGAGATGTCCGGCGGTCGGAGTGCTGCTTTCCTGGGGAAGCGAGGAGGAGCGGCGGGAGGCGCTCGAAATCCGGGAGATGGCCGGAGGGTCCGTAGAGTTGCTTCCTCGTCTTTCCATTATGCGGCTTGCCGCTGTTTACCGTGAGTGCGGGTTCGTCATGGCTCCTGATACGGGGCCACTACATCTGGCGGCTGCTGTCGGCGCCGCCACCGTAAGCGTTTTTAGAGCCACCGATGGCTTGCGCAACGCGCCGGATGGCGCTTCTCACCGGTTTCTGCAGGCGCCGATGGAATGTACGGCGTGCCTGCGAAAAGAGTGTGATCGCAATCAAATGTGCCTGGATAGCGTTTCTTCCCTGGAAGCCGCGGAGCTTATGGCCGGGTTGATGGGCGCTTGAGATGCGGGATTTGACGCGACTGATCGTCATAGAGCCAAACCTTCGCGGACCGGCCGGACACTATGCCGAGTTTGTCAGGGCTGTCGGGACTGTTGCGGGAGAAGATCCGATAGACGTGTATGCCCATCCCGACGCGGACGGCATGCTGGCCGCAATGGCCGGCGCGCGGCCATGGACGGCGCAGCCTCGAGTTGGCCGTCCTCTCGCGGAGTGGAAGATGATCTTCCGCGCTGTGCGTGAAGAGGTTCCGTTCCTGGTGCTGACCGCTGATGGCCGCCACGCGGCCGCTGTTTCCGCTGCCGGTATCTGCTATAAACGCGCGCCGCGCAACGCATGCCTGTTCTTCCACAGGCCGCCTGATACCGGAAGGGATCGGCTTCTCCTTCCGTTTGCGGATCTTGCCCGAAAACACGCGCTTGCGGTCGCCGCCACAGAAGAAATCGCGCGTTCGTTGTCGGATGGGGGATGGAAGCGCGTGGAGCTTGTTGCGTATCCGGCGCTTGCCGCTGAATCTCTTCCCGCTCCCGCACCTTTTTCCCGCTTGCTGATGGCCGGGGCGGCGCGTTTGAACAAGGGTCTTGACCTTGTCGCGGAGCTGGCTTTGCTTTGGGCGGATCAGGGAAGGTCGATTCCGTTACTTGTGCAGGTCTCGAAGAAACATATAAATCGGCACGGCAGCCGGGAAAAGGCATTCGTGGAGGCGCTTTTTGCCTCCGGATACCAGGGGTTGCGGGTCAGCGAGACGGCTCCGGATCGCCTGGAATACATTGAGCGGTTTCGCGGCGCGCTCGTGCTTGCGCCGTACGCCCGGCAGCAGTTTGCTTCACAGGTCAGCGGGGTTGTTCTCGACGCGCTGTTAAGCGGCGCGCCTGTCATCGCGACATCCGACACCTGGCCGGGGAGGCAGGTGGAGCGTTTTGGCGCCGGGGTCACGATTCGCGAGCGGACAGCGGCGGCTTTGGCCGAGGCGATCGACCGAATCCTTTCGGAATGGACGATTTATTCGGAACGCGCTTGTGAAGCGGCCGGGGTTTTAAGAAGGGAGCACGATCCCATCCGTTTGCTGAAGGTTCTCGAAGAAGGAACAACGCGCTCCTGATCCGGCGCGCGTCAGGCTCTGTTCGTAAAGGCGTGACGGGATGTCAAAGCGTCAGGTTCTCTTTCAGGAGGCCGCCCGCCGCCGCCAGCACTTCCTCCTCCGTTATGCTCTCCATGCAGCATGGATTTCCGCTTGGGGAAGGTTTGCATTCCGTGAAAAATTTTTGTTTGCACGGGCTGCAATGAAACCTTTTGGTTACTACCGCGCACCGCTTTCCCCACGGCCCGAACAGGTCGGGTGTTTGCGGTCCGAAAAGCGCCGCCAGCGGCACATTGAGCGCGGCAGCCAGATGCATTATTCCGCTGTCGTTGCATACCAGCAGGGAGCATTTCGAGAGAAGCGCCATGGTCTGCCGCAGATCCGCGCGTCCGGCCGCCACGACAGGTTTGGGCCGGATCCGTTTTTCCATGCCCGAGGCTGCCTCGACATCCCTGCGGCCGCCAAGCAGCAGAATCCGCGCGCCGTACTTTTCCTGCAGCGCGTTTGCCACTCCGATGAAGCGGTCCATATGCCATGCCCGTTGCGGGACGGCGGAAAAAGGGTGGATGCCGATCAATGGCGCTCCGGCCGGACATCCTTCTTGAGAGAGAAACTCTGAAGCGAAGGAAATTTCATCCTCGGAGAGCCATGCTTCCAGGTGGTCGGAGATTACAGGCAAACCGTCCGCTCTCAATACTTCAAGAAAGTTTTGGACCTCGTGCCTGTCCTTGCGGTACGGGATGCGTTTTGTCAGCAGGAATCCACGATGTTCGGTGTCAAACCCTATTCGCTCCCTTGAGCCGGACAAAAAAGCGATAAGGGCGCTGGAGAAAGATCGTTTCAGAATGTATGCCTTGTCGTACCGCGTCGCCCGCAGTTCCTTTAGAAACCGGATTTTTGAGCCAAGCGTCCGGTGCAGACCGCCGCTGTCCTGGTGGATCGTCGGCGGGTCATAAACAATCAGGTTATCAACGTATGGGATGCCGCGAAGCGCGTCGGAGGAGTATGGAGCTACGACGAGGTCTATCCGGGCGTCCGGATGCGCGCGACGCAGGTTTCTCAAAAAAGGAACAGTCAGGATCGTGTCGCCGATGAAACGGTATCTCAGGACAAGAATGTTCATGCGTCGCTTTCCGGTTGTATAGCGGTTGTTTGCGCTTTCAATACTGCGCCCGGATCTCCGGGAGCGCCTTCCATTTTTTATGGAACCAGAAATATTGCTCCGGGCATTTCCGAACCTTTTGCTCCAATTGCCGCGAATACTCGTCCAGTATTATGCTTACCGCCTCTTCCGTAGAGGTTGCCTGCGAATAATCTATGGGCGAATTGACTTCAATCCGGATGCGACCGTCTTCACGGGTGACAAAGCCTGTCGTCACCGGTATGCCGCCGCGGCATGCCAGCGCAACCGGGCCTCCCGGCAAGTATGTGGGCAGGCCGAAAAAGGTGGTCTGTGTTCCTCTCGGGCCGGCGTCCTGGTCAACAAGGGCTATCACGATATTGCCCTGTTTCAGAGCGCGGAAGAGTTTGGCTCCTCCTTCCGGATCGTTTCGCGCGCTTTTGACGCTAATAACCTTGTTTCCGTTCCGGCCGTATGTCGCCTCGATATCGCGGTTTAAGTATTCGTTTGCGATCCGTTTGGCTATAAACGTCAAATTGATCCCTAATGACGGCAGGTAATGGGCCACGGCCACAAAGTTTCCAATGTGTCCGGTGAGAGTCAGCAGCCCCTTGCCGTTTTGCATGGCCTCGTCAACGATTTGCCTTCCGGTGAGTTCAAACCGATCTTCTTTCTTCCGCAGGAGACGGCTGGAGGCAAAAATCTCCGCGAGAATCCGGCCGTACTCCGCGTAACAGTCACGCTCGATCCGCGCAAGCTCTTGCTTTGTGAGTTCTTTCCCCAATGCGGCGCGCAGGTTTGTTCTCACGGTACGCCGACGCACCCCGAAGACGCGGAAAGCGGCCGCCAACCCATGGAAAGCGGGAAAAAGGATGCAAAGCGGAAGAAAGGAGACCAGGACGATGATTCCCTTGACGATGAGCCAGGAGACAAATTGCCCCACGTTTTTGAGCGTTTTCTTTTCCTTCATGTCTTTGCGGTCCGCCTGAACTTGTTTGCCCATTCGGGTGATGATAGCATGCGAATTTTATGAGGATATCCGTTATTGTTCCGACATATAACCGCCCCGACGCCCTGCGGCTGTGCATCCGGAGCCTGTCGGTCCAGTCGATGCCTCCGTCGGAAATCATCGTGGCGGACGACGGCAGCGGCCCCCAAACACGCGATGTTGTTCTGGAAATGACGCGGGAGCTAAAAGAATCAATCCCGGTGCTGCATGTCTGGCAAGAAGACAACGGGTTCAGAAAGCCAATGATCATCAACGAAGCGGTTCGCAATGCCTCCGGGGAATATCTTGTGTTTATAGATGGCGACTGCATGGCTCACCCTGATTTCATCCGGGCGCATGTTGAAAAAAGCGATCCCCGCGCTATTTTGGGGGGAAAGCGTGTAGATATTGGCGGTGATCTCACCAAACGGCTGTTAAAAGAAGGAAGGGTGATAAATCGGTTAGGGCTTGAATTGCTCATTGATTCCCTGGCGGGAAGGTCGCGCAAGGTGGAAGAATCGATCCCGATCCGGAGCCGGTGGCTCCGGCGTATCTCGCGCCGGGATCGGATCAGTAACGACGGCATCTGGGGATGTAATTTCAGCATTCACAGGAAGCTGTTTTTCGATATCAACGGGTGCGACGAGGATTTTCTTGACGGTTCGGTGGAGGACAACGATCTGGGCATCCGGGTGTTGAATCTGGGCGGCGAAGTGCGATCTGTCCGGGCGATCGCGATCATCTTTCACTTGCATCATCTGTCCACATGGAGTTTCGCGAACGAAAAGTACCTTCATAATTGCGAAATTATGTGCAGGAGAATCGAAAACCGTGAAACCCGTTGTGTAAACGGGATAGTAAAACCTTAATTGAAAATTCTACTTTTCAAACCTGGCGCTATTGGCGATCTTTTGCAGCTTTCCCCGGTGATCCGGGCGATCCGGGCTTACGTTCCGGGCGCGAAGGTTTCTCTTATGGTGGGAAACGCGGCCACTGCGGAGTTGTTTGCGCGCGACCCTCTTGTGGAAGAGGTGCTGGTGTTCGACCGAAAAGGAGAGCATTGCTCGTGGCGGGCTTTCCGTGAATTGCGCAAGCGTTTGCGAAACCGAAAGTTTGACCTCGTCGTCAACTACCAGCGAAGCAATCTGAAAGGCTGGCTTCTCCTGTCTGCGTCAATGCCGTGTCGTGTGCTTGTTTACCATAAAGCCAGGGGGCGTACTGTCCACGCGGTGGAGAACCATCTGGAAGCTGTGGCGCCGCTGGGGATCGATCCGCGCGCCGCGGACCATAGCCTGAAATTGCATCTGGACGCGGAAGACATCCGTTGGGCTGGAGAATTGCTGGAGCGGGAAAAGTTTGACGGGCGTCCGGTGGCGGCGCTGGTTCCGGGGGTATCCCACCCGTTGAGGCGATGGTCTCCGGAGCGGTTCGCAGAATTGGCCCGAAGGCTGGATTCCGAGCTTGGGATAGCCTCGATCCTTGTGGGTGGTCCGCCTGACCGGGCGCTTGCGGACGCCATACTTGCCGAAGTCGCGGGGGCGCGGGTTGTTGACCTGGTCGGCCGCGCGTCGCTGCGACAGACGGGGGCTGTGCTTGCGCGCTGTGCGGTGGCGGTTAGCGGCGACACGGGCCCAATGCACATGGCGACGTCGGTCGGCACGAGGGTGATCGCGCTGTCCGGCTCCACCGACCCACTGCGGACCGGCCCGGTGGGGAAAGGGCATATAGTGCTTCAGGCTGGCGAGGTTTCCTGTGTTCCATGCCGTAGCCTGAAGTGTCACCACGCGCCGTACATGGAATGTATGGAGCGGATTACGGTGGATGTTGTTTTGGAGGCGGTGAAACAGGTTTTGTCGGACAGGCGGGATACGGATTCGTCTCCGCGCTAAAAGTTTTACGGTTTTCCCGCAAGAATTTTTTCGTAAAAGCGCAGATGGTTTTTCCCCATTGCGTCTATGGAGAAATATTCTTCCGCGACCTTTCTTCCTTCGATTCCCAGATGAAAGCGTTTTTCGTCATCGGATAGCAGATCCACGACGGCTTGCGCGAACTCACGGACGCCGCCGTTGACCAGCACGCCTCCTCCCTTCCGGATGATTTCAACGAGGCCGCCGCTGTTGTAGGCCACAACCGGCGTGAGTGACGCAATGGATTCGATGTGTACGATTCCAAATCCCTCGTTTCGGTGGGTGGAAACCGAGAGATCCAGATCGTGAAACACATCCGGGATAAGGTTACGGGGAAGGCGTCCTGTCAGCACAAAATGCTTCTGTAGCCCCAGTCGCGCTATCCGCTCTTTAAGTGCGGCGGGTTCATTGTATCCTCCGACAAGCGCCAAGGTCATGTCGGGGAACGCTTCCAGCATTGCGGGAGCGGCGTCCACCAGTTCTTCCTGGTTTTTCCATAGCTCGCCGACCATGGCGATGATGGGAAACCCGCGGTCCCGGAAATATCTTCGCGTCCGGTTCCGGTTTTTTTTCGCGGTTTCGTCAACCGCCGGAAGCCGGACTCCATAGTGGATGATCTCCGTCATGCGTTCGATTTCCGGGTTTTTGCGGACAAAAGACGCGCCGGTATATTCGGATGTGGCTATGACTCCGTCGAAATTTTTAAGGCCGGGGTAGTATCGGCCTGTGGGAGTGTGAAACACCGCAACCATCTTCGGTTTTTTCTTGAGCCAGGGAGAGACAAACCGGGTGGCCCAAAGTGTGGGGATAATGTTGTGCTCCCGATTGATCGATATGATATCGGGTTGTTCCGAAAGGACAGCCTTGCCTATCCTGTACGGTAAAGACAGCCGCCGTTTCCTGTCGAACACTTCATGAAAAGGAACCCCGATGTTGCTCATCTGTCTGGAAAGGGCGCTTTTTGCGGAGACAAGGAAAGCCGGGTCGTGCCCGTGCGTTTTCATCCAGGCGGCAATGTCTTCGAGATGATCCTCGGCCCCGCTGGAAACCAAAGCGTTGGTTACGTAAAGAATCTTCAACCGGCATCCTCTTTTAAAAATCAGAGAATAGCATAACTATAGAAATCATTCGCGACGGGCGGCGCGACAAGGCGTGAAACCGCTTTGGCGGCGGATTGTGGCTGATCGGCAAAGCGGATAGCGCCATTTCCGCCCGCGGTTGACTGCGCGGCAGGCGTTTGACAGAATGCCAAATACTTGGAACTGCCTTTAAAGATTTGTCAAGCAAGGGTATTTATATATCAGTTTTGCGCCGCCAAAGACGCGGCTTGCGTTATCCATCAGCGGACAGAATCAACAAGGATGTAAAGTGGATCGAATTCCGTCCCTTTCCGTTGTCATCATCGCGAAAAACGAGGAAGCGTGTATCGGCAGGTGCGTTGAATCCGTTGCTTTTGCGGGAGAAGTGGTGGTTGTGGATTCGGGCAGCGCCGACCGGACCATGGAAATTGCCGAAGCGGCGGGAGCCCGTGTTGTGCATGCCCTCTGGCCTGGCGATTATTCCGTCCAGAGAAACCGCGCGGACGAACATGCCCGCGGGGAGTGGGTCTTTCAGATAGACGCGGATGAGACAGCCTCTATGGAGTTGGCCGAGGAGATCGCCGGGTTTTTTGCTTCGGGTCTGGACCGCTCAAACGCCGCCGCGCGAATACCCAGGAAGGAAATCATTTTCGGTAAATGGCTGCGCTACGGCAACTTTAGCGCCAACCTGCTGCGGTTGTACCGGAAAGGAGCCGGGGCGTGGCACGGGAAAGTCCACGAGCATTATGTAACGGATAGAGCGGTTTATGCCTTTGCGAACCACATAGTTCACGATTCGTATGAATCCATTCACGCGTTTGTCGAGAAGTACAACCGGTACAGCTCTATTGACGCGGAGCAGGAGTTTGCCAAAGGGAAACCTTTCCGGCTCTATAAGCTTTTCTTTGCTCCTCTTGAGCGATTCTTTGGGCGATTTGTTATACACGCGGGGTTTAGAGACGGTTTCCACGGGTTTGTCGCCGCGGCCATGATCGGCCTGAATTACTTCCTCAGATATTTGAAGTTATGGGAGAAGCAATATAAGGCTGCCGCGAGGAAGGCCAAAGATTTTCCTTAAAAGGCATTTCGCCGCGTGCGGCGCGGCCATGCGCGAGACCGGCTCCTTGGCGGTTGCTTCGCGGTTGTCCCTTCCATGTTGCATGAATCTGTCAGAAACCTTGATGGCACTGTTTGCCGCCATGAGAGGCGCCTGTTCGAAAGAAATTGTCCGGCTAATCAAGCCATCGACGCAAAGTGTTTGGCCGATATGTATGCCGGTCAATCGGTTGAGGGTTTGATAGAATATATAAATATCGTGACTGTCCGTATGATGAACCGAGGGAGGAAACCCGGATGACGTATTTGCGTAAAGCAGGTTGGTTTGTAGCGCTGGCGATGGTTCTTGCCGGATGGATGGGGATTCTTGGAACCATGCGAGGTGTCGCGGAGGCCAGTGTAATAGGCTCCATAGTTCCCGAGGCAACGACAAGCGCGGAAGATCTCGCGACCATCCAGAAATTTCTTGAGAACAAGGTGGTTGTCCAAAAGCTTGTCGATTACGGCGTCTCGCCGGAAGAAGCAATGGCTAAGGTGCGCGGCATGAGCCCGCAGGAGCTTCACCAGTTGGCGACGCTGACCGACCGGGCGGCCGAAGGAACAAGCGCGGTCGGGTTTTTGATAGGGGTGGCGATTCTCATTATTCTCGTCGTCGTTATCATAAAGCTGCTGGATAAAGAGATCATCATTCGCTGATGCCCCCGGTTTTTCGGTTTATAGGCGCCGCCTTGCTGTTGGTCGGCGCCTTTTTCCTTATCGGGGGATGCGCGTCGCTGCCTGCGGGCGGGACTCCGGTGGGTGTTTCCTCCAGAGAAACACGGATCATACCTGGAGTTTTGTTTTTGCCGCAGGAAGAGGAAACATGCGGCCCCACTTCTCTTGCCATGTTTCTGCGGTTTCACGGGAAGGATGTATCGGTGCGGGAGCTTCAGGAGGAGACGCGCACCCAAGGTTTGCGGGGAAGTCTCATTACCGACCTGGCCGCGTCGGCGCGCCGTCGCGGAATTTCCGCAGAAGTAGCTTCGCTTGGTCTGCCGGAGCTTTGCCGGCGGGTTATCGCGGGAGAACCTGTAATCTTGCTGGTGGATCTGGGGATGCTGTTATGGAGCCGCCCTCATTATATGGTCGTTTATGGCGTGATGCCGGAAGGCGTGGTGGCGCATTCCGGATTGACGGAGGGAGCTGTGATTCCGTACGGTCAGTTGGAAAACCAGTGGGAAAAAATGGGGCGGCTTGCGATTGTGGCGCCCGCTCGGGAGCGGTCCGAATGATCGCGCAAGCGTCCTGTGCCGTAATCCTCCGGCTCCGGAAGAGAAAGGTTGTCGATGCGGGGCAAAGTTTTTCCGTCGCGGTTTGCGCGCAAAAACTCTTCGTTGCCTTTCTTTTTTTGTTGTCGGTTGTCGCTGCGACCGGATGCGGGCGCATGCCGAAGATCATTGTGCTCAATGATCCGCTCTCCTCGGACGAGCGTGTTGCCCTGGGCGTGTCATACGAGATGAAGGGCGAGATCGAATCGGCTTCCCGTGAATACGAACGCGCGCTTAAAAAAGACAAGAATTCATTCAACGCGCGTTTTAACCTGGGCAATATCAGGCTTTCCCAGAAGCGGTACGACGCGGCGAAAGAGCTGTATCTTGAGGCGCTGGAACTGCGCCCCGAAGACCCGCGCGCCGCAAATAATCTTGCCTGGGCGGCTATTCTTTCCGGCGCCGGCACGGAGTCCGCGCTTTACCGGCTGGAGTCCGCGCTGTCCGATTCGTCACGACGATTGCCTCCCTATCTGGATACGCTCGGTGTCCTGCTGATGGAGATGTCTTGTATTTCCGGGGCGGAGAAAATTTTTGACGAAGCGCTGGCGCGTTGCGCCGCCGCGGACCCTTCCTGCACTGAAGCGGTCCTGGCCGAGATCCACGAGCACAGAGAAACACTTGCGAAGCGCGGCCATGCCAAGCCATAGTCCGACGGGCCGGTTTGAGCCAAAAATGGAACAGGTAAAGAGAGGCGCGTATGGGGAATGATGACAGGGAATATCTTCCGAACTCTCCCGGATGCTTTCTATGCGGCGAGGATAATCCGTCCGGACTTCGAACCCGCTTCTTTGTCGTGGAGAATGAAGTGCGCGGGTCGGTTGCGATTCCAGGGCACATGAATGGCTACAAGGATGTTGTACACGGAGGAATCCTGGCCGCGTTGCTGGATGAGACTATGGGTTGGGCGGCCACTGTGTTTGGAAAGGCGCGCCTCATGTTTGTTACGGCGGAGCTTACCGTGAGATACATGCGGCCTGTGCCGATAGAAAAAGAAATAACTGTGCGCAGCCGTTTGGTCAGGGATGCCGGACGCCTGTCTTACTGCGAGGGAGAATTATTACTCGATAATGAGGTATGCGCGCGGGGGAAAGGGATATTCTCGCCGCTTGACCGCGAAGGCACGGCCGAAGTGTTGTCGTATCTAAGGTTTTATGACTGCAACAAGTTCAAAAATCTCTTTGGCGGCTGCCAATAGGCCGGACAAAAAGACGCTTGCCGCGCGATGTCCCCTGTGATTGATGTAACCTGGATCTTCATCCAAAAATGCTACGGAACTGGGCTTGAAACCATAATGAATCATCTAATGGCCGTCATTAAGAATTAGCGACTGATGATGGATCTAGGCTAAAGAAACCGCCCGGATAATGATTGTTGATGGAGGAGCAGTCGGGCGAAAGAAGCTACCCTGTTTTTTCTTTGCCGTGTTTTGGCAGTCCCAAAAAGGGACGCCAGGAACGGCGTCCCCCGCAAAGACCGGAATAGCGGATTTGGCGTTTCGTATATGTTTTAATGCGAGTGCAGATAAACGGTGTAAGCGATTATTCCCGGTTTAGGGCCGACGGGGAGAATGCTCCTGGACGGCATTCCTTCGGGCGACAGCCTTCCGTTTTGCCACAGATCTTCGATAAACGCCTGCGCGGTACGCTCCGGCAGGAGTACGCGAACCGTAACGATTCCTTCGGGAACGGCGGCGCGGTCCATTTTTTCTACTGTTCCTCCAAGCCGCTTTGCTGTTTTGGCAATACGCTCGGCTGTCTCTTGCCGCTCTTCTAGTGTTGTCTCTACCGAGATCTCCAGTCCGTATGGGACGGGCGGACGAATCGTCAGGAGTTCCGCGTCGGGAGCTTCGGATTCCGGCGCTGCTTTAGCTTCGGAGCGGGCGGGTTTCGTCTCGGCGGTGTTTGCAGGTATGTAAGGCCGGACCCTGGCGAATCGGGTGCTGGCGCGAAGTATGGGAACAGCGGGAAGATCGGCCAGGGAATAAACGCGAACTTTGGGGTCTGAAATGTCTTCGGGCAGAGTGGCGATTGAACGTTCGGCGCTTTGATTTGCGCGTGTCGCTGGTGAACGTTCGGCGCTTTGATTTGCGCGTACCGCTGGTTGAGCGGAAGGCGAAGGTTCGTCGGCTACCTGGGAATATACCCTGGCGGTCTGGGCCGACGCCTGGTTTATGGGAACCGCGGGCATTTGGATTTCGGAAGTATTTTCGGCGCTGTCTGGCGCTGCTTCCGCGAGCATAGGCTCGGACATGGGAAGCGAATCTTCGGTTTCGGCTGTTGCCGGAGCATGCGATTGCGCGGAGAGCTTTGCCTGGCGTGTGTCTTTTCCGGAGGGAGTCCCAGCCATGTACCACCCGATGGAAGCAAACAGAAGGATAGCGGCGGCAGCCTCAAGAGGAAATTTCCAGCGGGAGCCGGCGGAGCGGGGTTTAACGTCTGCGTTGTCTTTTGGGGCGGTCGCATCGGGGAGCCGCGTTTCTCTGGAGATTGCTTCCTGTATTTTTTCGAGCAGCTCCGGAGGGGCGACCATGGGAGGCAGCTGGCGCAGCCCTTCTCGTACGGCTTCGAGCGAGCTTGCAACAGCCGAACATTCGGCGCATCCGGAAAGATGGCTGCGGATTTCGTCTTTGGAGGTTTTCGACAAGGAATCGTCTTTAAAGTCTGACAGGCGGTTCCTTACTTCTATGCAGTCCATACCGTATCTCCTTCAGATTACAGGGGCCAGCGCGCGTCGCAGCGTCATCCTGGCCCGGTGCAGCCGGGATTTTACCGTTCCGACCGGGACTTCCGCGAGTTTGGCGATTTCTTCGTGAGAAAAACCCTCCACATCGGAAAGCAGAACCATCCAGCGGATGGAAGGGTTGAGTTTGCCAAGGGTTTCAGCGAGAATCGCTCCCATTTCTGTGTTCTCCGTTATACGGTCCGGGCAATGTTCTTCTGAAGCGGCTGCCTGAAACTCCATTTCATTTTCGTCGTCACCCATGATCGGCAACTGCGTCTCCCGGGCGGCGATGGCTTTTTTCTGGCGGATACGATTTAGGCACCGATTCGCGGCAATTCGGACAAGCCATGTTGATAAAGAGGAATCTCCCCGGAAAGTATCAAGTTTTCTGTATGCCGCAAGAAATACATCTTGCGATATGTCGAGGGCTTCCTCCCGGTCCGAAAGCATGCGGGCACAAAATGCGTACACCCGGTTTTGGTGGGCGCGTACGATCGCCTCGAAGGCATTTGGCTTTCCTTGCCGGAACGCCTCTACAAGCAGGTCAGCCGGCACACCTTCGTCTTGCGGCGTTTTCACAGCGCCTCCTTTTTGGTCGGACACGGATCCCCCTCTTTGGGTTCCATAATATATCGTAGTTTACAGAAGATTGCGGCAGCTTCCCAATTGATGTATTTTAGTAAATGCATAATGCTTGTTTTTATATTCAGCTCCTCGTAACTGTTTAAAGGAGGTGAAACTTGGACGCGTTGTCTATTTTGTGTATTGTTTTGGCCTTTTCAGTTATTGCGGTAACAGTTGCTGTTGTTTTAGCTCTTAAGGAAGTTATAAAGAGCGCGAGACGTCTGACAAACCGGCTCGATGAAACCCTCCGGCAGGTTGAAGTTACCACGGAAGATTTGAGAAAAACGAACTCCTCTATCAGGAGTGTTATATCTAACGTGGATTATGCGGCGGCCAATTTTGCGCACCTTACCGATGGGGTAAAACATTTTCGCGGGGCTGTCGATGTGGCGACGAAGGTGATCGACCGGTCCGTTTCTCCGGCGTTGATCGGGTTTGCGGGCGGTCTTGCGGGGCTTAAAACGGCTTTTTCTCACATAGCCCAAAGGATATCCGGAAACTCGGGAAAGGAGACAAGGTAATGAGTGAAGAAAAGTGTGGGTCGGGCGGAATCTTCCTGGCGGTTCTTGCCGGAGGGCTGATCGGCGCCGGCATAGCTCTTCTGTATGCGCCGGCTGCGGGCATTGATACCCGCAGGAAAATACGCGATATGGCCGATGACGTGAAGGAAAAGTCCGAGAAGTGGACCAGCGAAATCAAGCAAAAGATGGAAGGGTTTGTCGAAGAGGAACGCGCCATACTTAAGGCTGCCTATGATGCCGGGCGCGAAGCGATGGTGCGCGAGAAATCCAAATACGAAGAAGCGCAATCCTCCGAGGAGTAATGCTTTCAGTTTTGATGTATCTGCCGGCGGGCGCGCCATGTCCGTCGGCATTTTTTTTAAGATTTCCGTCTTCTTTAAATCCACATAAACCCAGATCCGTCATCAGGCGTTAATTTCTAATGACGGCCATTAGAGCAACCTATTGCTTGTTCCGCTCATTTTTTGTGTTGGCCGCGCCAAGGTTGGTATCTGGTCAAGGATGCTTTGCTGTGGGAGTGTTTCCTTAAAGCATTGCGATAAAAAGTTACTCGTTTGATCGTGCCGTCCGCATTGCCGCCGTCAGGATGAAGCAGGCCGAGGATGCCAGCACTATAGTCGCGCCGGTGGCCGTGTCCAAGTAGTAAGAGGCAATTAGCCCGCAAACACCTGAAAAAAGAGAGATTCCTATCGACAAAAGAAATGCGGGCGCGGCTGCGCGCGCAATATTTCTGGCCGCGGCGGCGGGAATGATAAGCAGCGCGGTGACAAGAAGTATTCCCACGGTCCGGATCGCCGCCGTCACTACAAGCGATGTTATAAGGGCAAAAGACACCTCGACAGCTTTTACCCGGACTCCTTTCGAGCGGGCGAAGCCTTCATGGATTCCGAGAAGCAGCAGACGGTTGTACGTGACGATCAGGAAAAAGCCTACAAGAAGCAGCAAAAACAAAAGCCAGACGATCTCCGCGTCGGAAATTGCCAAAGGGTCCCCGTACAGAAACATTTGCAGGTTCCGGGTCAATCCTTTCGCGCGGCTGATAATGGCGATTCCAAGGGCGATAGCGGTGGAGAAAAAAACGCCGATGACGGTGTCGGCGGAAAGATCGGTGCGCCCCTTGACCAATACGATGCCGACGGCTACAAGAGCGCCAAAGACCACCATGGTCCAGGTGGGGGAGACGCCAAGCAGAATACCCAGAGCCACGCCGGTGAACGCGGAATGGCCGATGGCGTCCGAGAAAAACGCCATGCGGAACTGGACCAGCGGCACGCCGATAGCCGCTGTTGCCGGGGCGACAAGCAGCATTGCCAGCAGCGCCCGCTTCATGAATTCGGGCTCAAGAAATGAAAATGGCAAAAGCGCATCTATCAGGAAGAAGATGGCGTTGAAAATTGTTTCCAGAGCTTTACCCTTTTGCCGCGCGAGGCTCGCGCGGAGATTGGTCTTTGCCGGCGAAATAGTGGAGAAATAGAGGGATGTCGTCGCCATAGATCTCCGCGAGGTTTTCGGCTGTCAACACCTCTTTGGCCATACCCTGGCGGATGATTCGGCGGTTTAGGCAGATCACCTCGTCGGCTTGCCGCGCCACAAGTGACAAGTCGTGGCTGACGAGGAGAAGGCTGAAACGGGCGTCGTTGTGGATCTGCGACAGGAACCGGCTGAACTGCTCTCCGCCCGCAAGGTCAACGCCTGAAACCGGCTCGTCAAGCAGGAGGATATCGGGGGAATCATGCAGGATCAGCGCGAAAAGAACCCTTTGCAACTCTCCGCCGGAGAGCCTTCCCAACCGCCGGTCGGCCAGATGAGCCACTTCCGCGCGCTCAAGGCTTTCCAGCGCCATGCGGCGCACCGCTCTGGATATGCCGAGGAACACGGGGCGCTTTTGCGCCGATAGAGCGAAAAAATCAAGCACTGTGAGCGGAGTTTCGCGGTCAAACGCGAAGTGCTGAGGAATGTAGCCGATACGCGGCGATCCTCCTCCGTGTTCTTTGTGCCGGCAGAACCGGATTTCGCCCGTATATGGCACTTGGCCCAAGATTGCATGGAGCAGCATCGTTTTCCCCGCGCCGTTTGGTCCGATAAGAGCCGTTACCCTGCCGCATCGGATGTCCGCGTTGATTCCGGACAGGACCTCGATGCCTCCCTTCCGCGCGCTAAGGTTGCGGATTTCGAGAGTATGCCGGCAGATTTCCGGATTCATGGATAGGAAAGCGACTCCGTCAGCGTTTTCAGGTTAAGCAACATTGCGTCTTCATAAGATGTCGGCGCCGCCTGGCCGGTGACGACCGGATCAAGCGGAAAAACGGGAATTCCAGCTTCGCGCGCGATTATGTCGATGATCCGCTTTGTATTCTGAGGCTCCGCAAAGATGGCGGGAACTTTCTTTTCCCGGATTGTTTGCAAGAGCGCCCGGATCTCCCCGGCGGAAGGCTCCTGCCCCGGCACGTCTTCGATTCGCCCCGCTATCGTCAGCCCGTATTCTTGCGCCAGGTAATCAAACGCGTTGTGGGAGGTGACAATGTTGCGGTTGCGGAATCTGGCGGACGCCTCCCGGTATTTCCGGTCAAGCGATTCGAGCCGCTTTATGTAAGCGTTCGCGTTGGCGTGTAGTTTCCCTCTGTTTTCAGGCGAGGCGTCTCCAAGCGCCTTTTCTATTGCTCGCACTTGTATGATCGCGTTTTTGGGACTGACCCATGTGTGCGGATTTTTGTCTTCGTGCGCGTGTGCCTTATGATTTTCTTTTTCCGTTGTAAGCAGCGGAGAGACGGAAGAGGTTGTTTCGATTACGAGAAGCTGCGGGTTTGCTTTGCGCGCGACGGTGTCGAGGAAATTTTCCATACCCATTCCGTTAGCGATCAAGATGTCCGCTCCGGCGATCTTTCGCATATCCGACGCGGTCAGAGCGTAATCGTGCGGGCACCCAAGCGACGAAGGCAGCATCATGTCCACGGAGATGCCGGTTATACCGGCGGTTACATTCATGGTGAAAACATGCATGGGCAGGAAGGTGGTCAGGACGCGCAAAGGGGCATCAGCCGCGGCGGCGGCCGGGGCCAGCGTCAGGATGGCGGCGGCCAGAAGCGGAATACATCGCTTCGTTCTCATTCCGTCTGTTCCTTCGCCTGGCAGTCAGGGCAGCTTCCGAAGAATTCGAGGGAATGGTCGGCCACTTTGAATCCAAGGCGCCGGCGGATTTCCTCTTCGATTTTGGAAAGATCGCATGTTGCCGCCTGGAACGCCTCGATCCGTCCGCAGTCGCGGCATACGACCCGGTGGCGATGAACGCCTGCGGAGGCGGCTTCGTATCTGCGGCTTCTTTCATGGAGCGCTACGCTGCGCACAAGGCCAAGCGATAACAGGAGCGAAAGGTTTCTGTAAACGGTGGCCGCGTCCGGCTTTGGCTCCGGGAATCGGTCGTGTATGTCGCGTGGCGACAAAGGAATGGGAGCTTCCTCGAGGATTCGCAGTATTTCTTTGCGCCCCCGCGTTGCTGTTTGTCCTACCCGGCGAAGCGTTTCGGAATGTTTTCTCATTTGCAAGCCCGTGGGTGCAAATTTATTGCAAATGCAAAATTTTTGCAATGTAAGCTGTAAACAACTATTTTTCCGCAAGGCGAATATGTAATAAATAAATTATTCAAGGAGGTGCGCTCATGCGAATCCATAAAAACACAGTTGCGACACTTGGAGTTTTTATCCTGTTATCAGCCGTTGCGCTGTTTTTACCGGCGGATGTTGTGGCCGACGAAGGCGGAGGGGGCGGAGGTAGTGTAGTAAATCTTACGGTTGAGCGGGTAACAGTTAGCCCAATCCGAGCCTATATAGGTACCCCGGTTTACGTGGATGTAGTGATAGACAATCGCGAAGAAGGAAGCGACACGAGCGTGGTCGAAGTCTATGCCAACAAAAAGGTAGTTGCAAAGCATCTGTTTCGTTGGGGAACCCCAGGCGTTGATAAAAAAAACAGAATGAGTATGAAGTGGGATACAAGCGGCATGGCTCCCGGAGAGTACAAAGTCAAGGTTGAGGTTTTCGTGTTTGACGATGTCTCTCCTTTTGATAACGAACTCACGCTTGGTGAGCCTGTTATTCTTGTTGCTCCCGGCGAGATGTTTCCCGAGGGAGCGTCGGCGGGCGGAAGCGCTACGGAAATCGATCCGAGATACAAATAATTACATTTTGGAAACGACGGGCGGCGCGAAACCGTTTCGTACCGCCCGTTTTGTAATTTTTTGTTGAACGACAAATGTTTTTGGTCTTATCTGAATTTCTCCTGATATAATAAAGACTTTGAGCTTATATGCTAATGCAAACGCGGTGCGCGGCAGCCTGTTCCCGGTGTCCGCGGCACAGCTTTTTTTTGCTGAATAAATTTTATGAGGAAAACATGAGCGGTTTTTTACGAAAAAAGATCTTTCGGTACGCGATCGCCGCTGTTTTTCTCATGGTCTTTAGCTGGTCCGTAGCAAATGCTATGGATGCCGACAATAACGTCCTGAACTCAGTTGATCCGCTATCCGACGAAAATGCGCCGCAATCCGGGCATGGCCTGACGCCGCAGGAGCTTGGCGGTCTTATCGCGTCGGGGAAAACGGAAAAAGCGTTTTCAGATGGGTCCGTCTTGACGCTGTCGATAGATAAGGATTTACAGTCGGAGGTGTTCAATCTGTTCCGGCGGTATGACCCTCCCTACGGCGCTTTTGTGGCGATGGAACCATCCACAGGGCGCGTGCTTGCCATGGTCGGCTATCAGCAAGGAGGAAAATCTGACCCGTGGCTGGCGTTGAAAGCCATATATCCAGCCGCTTCCCTTATAAAGATAGTAACCGCCGCCGCCGCCGTCGAACTCGGAAATGTTTCTCCATATGACGAGATCCGGTATCGGGGCGGTATATACAAGATTAACCGTAGCGGGATTCATTCCGATGAGGGCGGCTCAAGCATGACGTTCGAGGAAGCGATCGCGCGCTCCGCCAACAGCGTGTTCGGCAAGGTCACCGTCAGGGATGTGGGCGCGCCGGCTCTTGGGGTATATCTCGAAAAGTTTGGTTTCGGCATGCCCATCCCGTTCGATATGACAGTGGAGCCAAGCAGCGCTGAAGTGCCAAGCGACGAGTACGAGCTTGCCCGCACCGGCGCGGGTTTTGGCGATGTGTATGTATCTCCCCTGCATATGGCTATGGTGATGTCCGCGCTTGCTTCCGACGGCCCGATGCCCCGGCCGCTTCTCGTCGACCGGATTGTGGACGGCAACGGCTATGTTGACTATGAGTCCGTCCCATCGAAACTTAAGGACACCGTTTTGCCGGATACGGCGCAGGCGGTTGTGCGGATGATGGTCAAGACCATAGAGATGGGCACCTCGCGCCGCGCTTTCGGAACGCCGGACCGGACACCGCTTTTGCAAGACATGGAGGTGGCGGGAAAGACGGGGTCTCTTTCCGGCTGGACTCCGCCGATGCATTTCGAATGGTTTGCCGGTCTTGCTCCGGTGGATGCTCCCAGGCTTGCGCTGGCGGCCCTCGTGGTAAACGATCACCATGGAAAAATCAAGGGAAGCTATGTGGGGAAAGAGGCGTTTTCCGCCTACTTTGGGTATCCATCTTCCGATCCGCCGTCGTATTACGCGAGAAGCAAAAGAAAAGGTGTCCGGAATATCAGCAAGGCCAGCAATAAAAAGATTGCGAAACAGGGGAAGGCGAAGAAGCGGCGTTTGCGGAAAGATAACACGCAGTAGCTTTGCGTGTCTTGTTGAAAGCTTGTTTTTCGGCAGGATGGCGTGTGTGTCATGTCACAGGTTTGCTGGTATGACGGTGTCGCGTAACCTGGAGGCTATGTGGATTTTAAACGCCTGATCGATGTTCGGCGCAGTTTGAGGGCATATTCATCCCGTCCGGTCGAGCGGGATAAGGTTGAGCGGATGCTGGATGCCGCCCGCTGGTCGCCTTCAAGCGCCAATCGCCAGCCTTGGCGTTTTGTGGTGGTGGAGCACGACGCTCCAGAGCGGCTCGCGCTGGAAGAAGCGCTTGATGCCGGAAACTCCTGGGCGAATCGGGCTCCGGTGCTGATCGTTGCGGGAGCTGTTCCGTCTGAAGGGCTGGTGGTCGAGTCGCGGGAATATGTTCTTTTTGACGCCGGGCTTGCTTTGATGTCCCTGTTATATCGCGGAGCCGACCAGGGGTTGCTGGTGCACCCGATGGCGGGATGGAAAGAGGCGCCGCTTCGTGACGCGCTTGGGCTTCCGGATTCCTTCGCGCCCCTGGTGGTTGTTGCCGTGGGATACCATGGCAAACCTGAAGAACTCGACGAGGCTACGCGCAAAAAGGACGAAAGGCCAAGCACCCGCAAGCCGCTTCCGGAAATAGCATTCGAGAACCGGTGGGGCGTGCCGTATTCCACGAAGATTCCCTCCTGCCCCGCGAAGGTTTTCGAGACCGATATTCAGCTTCGCTTCCGCGATACCGACGCTATGGGGCATGTTAACAACGCCACCGTGGTGTCGTATCTCGAGGTCGGGCGCCTCCGTTTTCTTGTTGAACTGTTTGGGGGTGAGCAGGTAAGGAATATTCCTTTCATCATAGCGGATGTTTCCTGCAGCTACCGCGCGCCGATCTTCCTGCATGACCAGGTGCGCGTCCGGATATGGATAACGGATATCTCCCGCAGCTCGTACCGTTTCCGGTACGAGATCTTCAATCCCGCCGACGGACGGATTTTCGTCGAAGCTGAGACGGTGCAGGTGATGTACGACTACAAAGCGAAACAGACCATCCCCCTGCCTCCCGCTTTCCTGGATGTTGTGCGGGAGTATGTGGCGGTGTAATTTTTCGATGGTGCGCATGAGATGCGGACCTTAAGACGGGACGCCGCACCCGGATATTTGTAATATCCGGTGTTTATACAGTGTTAGCTTAAGATTGCCATCTGGTTAATTTTTAATAATAAAGTTTATAGCAGGCTAGTACATGTAAAAAATATATATAAAATAAGAGTTTCAAGATACGGGTTTATTGATGGAAATTGCATATGTAACGAGGAAGTAATGAAAACACCAAGAATTTCAGTTTTAATGCCGGCGTATAATGCGGAAAAATATATAGCAGAAGCAATTCAATCCATTCTTGATCAAACGTTTACAGACTTTGAGTTTATTATTATAAACGATGGTTCGACAGACAAAACATCCGAAATCATAAAAT
>WRHP01000007.1:0-2433 GCA_009783195.1 Syntrophorhabdaceae bacterium
AAGCTCTCCATTCCGCAAATGTGTCTTGTCATTTGCATTGGCCTGATAAGTTTTGTGGTAATTCACTCTTCATTCACCAAATTACGAGATGAGTATTACATAAGGGATGCCGTAGAAAACCGCTTACAGCGCGTAACAAGCGACATTGAGGACCGTACGCACGCATCCGTGATACAGGCTTCATTGATCGTGCGCCTGCCTGCGGTGATAAAGGCATACGAAATTGCCCTTGGCGGCAATATTGACGACCCCCGTTCGCCGCAATCTCAGGCGGCGCGCGAACTGCTGCGCAAAGAACTTGCCCCGATACTTGCCACACATGAAGAAATGACAGGTCAAAAACCGCAGATCCATTTCCACCTGCCAAACGGACTAAGCCTTGTGCGCCTGTGGCGCGAAAAAAACACCAGGGTTGACGGGGAATGGGTAGACATCTCCGACGATATCAGTTCATACCGTCATACGGTAATGGAAGTAAACAGGACCGGCAAAGCGGTCATGGGCCTCGAGCCCGGCAGCGGCGGCTTTGCCATCCGCGGCGTAATTCCGGTAAAAGCGCCAAATGGCCGGCGTCTCGGCTCCGCGGAAGTTCTTCAGGACTTTGATTCCTTGCTGGCCGCCGCGACGTCTGGAGAAATGATGGTTTCTGTTTACGCGAACAAGGAATTGCTCGATTTTTCCGTGAAGCTTCAAGATTCGGAGCAGGATCAGTTCAAGGGAGATTTTGTGCGTATCAACAAAGCGCATGCCCTTGAATCCCTTATAACTCCGGAGATTCTGCTCAAAGGAAAAACCGAAAACTTCTATGAAAATTGCGGCTCCGCAATACTTGCGGTGCGTCCTCTTAACGATTACAGCGGCAGGCAGGTCGGGGTTATGGTCTGTGCCATGAACACAGAGGCCATATCCGGATTTATGGGCACGGCCGCTATAATCCTGGCGTTTATGCTTGCGTGCATGGTCATGGCGTCCTCCATTTCGCTTATGGTGGGATCGCGCCGGATGGTCATTAACCCGCTTAACAGGATCAAGTCGAAGATCCAGGATATAACGGAGGATCGCGCCAATCTGAATGAACTGGTCCCCGCCTACCAGAAGGACGAAATCGGGGAACTGGTCAGATGGTTCAATATGCTGGCCGCAAAAGTTAGCGCGCTGCTTGATGGATTGCGCGAGGCGGACGAACGGGCGCAGAGCCTGCTTGACGCCACGCCTCTTTGCGCGTGTCTTCTGGACAAAGACGCCAATGTTATTTACTGCAATCAAGTGGCTGTAACGCTTTTTGGGTTGTCCGGCAAACAGGAGTTCCAGGATAAGTTTTCGGAGCTTTCGCCAAAATATCAGCCATGCGGAAGATCATCACGCGAGTTGACGCTTGAATATGAAGCCGAGGCTTTTAAAGACGGGCGCTGCAGTTTTGAGTGGGTGCATCAGAAACTGAATGGCGAACTTATACCGTGCGCGGTTGCGCTCGTTAGCATCAGGCACAGAGAAGACTACATTCTCGCGTCATACATCATGGATTTAAGAGAGCGTCACGCGATGCTTGACGAGCTTCGCAAAGAAAGCTCGAAATTTGAGACAACAGCCTATTGGTATGAGTCCATTCTTGATTCCATACCGTTCCCCGTTTCTGTTCTGGATAAAGAAGCAAGATGGACATTTATCAACGCGGCTTTTGAGAAATTGCTTGGGAAAAAGCGAAAAGACGCCATAGGCGCGCATTGCAGTGATTGGCATGTCAGTATATGCGGCAGTATATGCGGCAGCGTATGTGGCAGCGTATGCGGCACCGATAATTGCGCCATAGCTTACGCGAATAAGGGACAAAAGCAGACATACTTCAAGCATGAGGGCATATCCTACCAGGTCGATATTGAAACACTCAGGGACATGCAAGGAGAAACCACAGGTTTTATTGAGGTTATACAGGACGTTACCAAGTTTGAGCAGGCTATACAGCAGCGCGCGGAAGCCGAAGCGACAAGCCGCGCCAAATCCGCGTTTTTGGCCAAAATGAGCCATGAAATACGCACGCCGATAAACGCGGTTTTGGGCATTACGGAAATGCAATTGCAAAACGCGACGCTTTCACCGGGCATTCATGATGCTTTCGGCAGAATTTACACCGCGGGCTATACCCTGCTCGGCATCATAAATGACATCCTGGATCTGTCCAGGATTGAATCGGGCAAAATGGAGTTGGTGCCCGTTAAATACGAAACAGCAACCCTGATTGGCGATACCGCGCAGTTGAATATGGCGCGCATCGGTAGCAAACCGATCGAGTTCAATCTTCATATTGGCGATGACGTGCCCGCGGAGCTGCTTGGCGACGAACTGCGCATCAAGCAGATTTTGAACAACCTGCTGTCCAACGCGTTCAAATATACGCAGGAAGGCAATGTCGATCTGTCGGTTTCCGCCGAATAC
>WRHP01000007.1:2533-53531 GCA_009783195.1 Syntrophorhabdaceae bacterium
AGTTGAATATGGCGCGCATCGGCAGCAAACCGATCGAGTTCAATCTTCATATTGGTTGCGACGTGCCCGCGGAGCTGCTTGGCGACGAACTGCGCATCAAGCAGATTTTGAACAACCTGCTGTCCAACGCGTTCAAATATACGCAGGAAGGCAATGTCGATCTGTCGGTTTCCGCCGAATACGGGACCAAAGAAGGGGATTCCGATGTTGTGATTGTGTTTCGCGTAAAGGACACAGGGCAAGGTATGGAGGAGTGGCAGGTTCGAATGCTGTTCAACGAGTATTCCCGCTTTGATATGGCGTCCAACCGCAAGGTAGAGGGTACGGGGCTGGGCATGAACATTGCGCAGCACCTGATAAACATGATGAACGGCGAAATTTCCGTTGAAAGCGAGCCGGGAAAGGGCTCGCTGTTTACCGTGCGGCTGCCGCAGGGCCGTATCGGCGACAAAATCCTGGATAAAGAATTGGCCCATACCCTGCTGTGGTTGAGTAATGTCGCCGCGCCGCGCGCGAAAGCGACGCAGATCGTGCGCGAGCCGATGCCCTACGGCAGAGTGTTGATTGTGGACGACCTCGAAATAAATCTGTATGTCGCCAAAGGATTGTTGACGCCTTACGATTTGTCGATCGATACCGTCTTGAGCGGGTTTGAAGCGATTGACAAGGTGCGCGGCGGCGAAGAGTACGACATCGTGTTCATGGATCATATGATGCCGAAGATGGACGGTATTGAAACGACAAAGATGCTGCGCGACATGGGTTATACCCGCGCGATAGTTGCGCTTACGGCGAACGCCCTGGTGGGGCAGGCGGAAATGTTTTTGGAAAACGGCTTTGATGGTTTTCTGTCCAAGCCGGTGGATTTGCGCCAGATGAATTCGGTGTTGAACAAGTTTATACGCGATAAACAGCCGCCCGAGATGATTGAAGCCGCGCGCAAGCAGCATGTTGGCGATAAAACGTCCGAGACATCAATTGAACCGCGACTGGCGAGAATTTTCGTCAGTGACGCCGAAAAGGCTATTACCGCGCTTGGGTCGATATTCAGCAACAGATTCCGCAGAGACGACGACTTGAAAATATTTGTTGTCAATGCCCATGCCATGAAAAACGCTCTTTTGAATATCGGCGAACTGGCTTTGGCAAACACCGCGTACAAGCTGGAACTGATTGGGAAAAAAGGGAATGTTGACGTCATGCTGGCTGAAATGCCCGCTTTTTTGAATGCGTTACAGGCGGTTACCGAAAAAATGAGACAGAAGGAAGAAGAATAAAATGCGCGCCAAGTGTACGTCAGGCACGCGGCAAAAGAACTGTTTTCAGGGATTGACGACGCTCCCGGATATAAGGTAACCTCTATCATTCTTAGTAAGATTATCTGCAATCATTGATAAACCACGTGCTTTTTGGAGTGCCTTCCGACAGATTTTCCGTCCTTTTCGGCAGCCGAGGCAATTGCTCAAGGTAAGCCAACTATCGTTGATACATGGAGAACGTGCATGAACCTGAAAGAACTGAAAGGTATGCGAATCGGCGAGTTGACCGAGATCGCAAAGAAGATGAATGTTGACGGGGCTTCCGGCCTCAAAAAGCAGGAACTCATCTTTTCCATCCTTCAGTCTCAGACCGACCAGGAAGTAATCGTTTCAGGGGAGGGAACTCTCGAAGCCTTGCCTGACGGTTACGGGTTTTTGCGCGCCCCCGACTCAAACTATCTTCCCGGTCCCGACGATATTTACGTCTCTCCCTCCCAGATCCGGCGTTTTGGCCTGCACACCGGCGACACCATCAGCGGTCAGATCCGCGCTCCGAAGGGCGACGAGCGCTACTTCGCTCTTCTAAAGGTTGAAAAGATCAACTACGAGGACCCGGAAGTCAGCAAGGACAAGATCCTTTTCGACAACCTGACGCCGCTCTATCCGCAGGAGAAATTCCGGATGGAGTATGCCCAGGATAATTTCTCCACCCGAATCATCGACCTTGTCGCGCCGATCGGGAAAGGGCAGCGGGCGCTGATTACCTCGCCGCCGCGCGCCGGAAAGACGATCATTCTTCAGAACATTGCCAACGCGCTTTCGAAAAACCATCCCGAAGTTGTTCTGATCGTACTGCTAATTGACGAGCGGCCCGAGGAAGTTACCGACATGCAGCGCAGCGTCAACGGCGAGGTCATCTCCTCGACTTTCGATGAGCCCGCGCAGCGCCATGTTCAGGTGGCCGAGATGGTACTTGAGAAAGCAAAGCGGCTGGTGGAGCATAAAAAAGACGTGGTTATCCTGCTCGACAGCATCACGCGCCTTGCGCGCGCTTACAACGCCGTTGTTCCTCCTTCCGGGAAGGTGCTTTCCGGCGGCGTCGATGCCAACGCGTTACAAAAGCCAAAGCGGTTTTTCGGCGCCGCGCGCAACATCGAGGAAGGCGGCTCGCTCACGATCATCGCGACCGCGCTCATCGAGACCGGCAGCCGGATGGACGAAGTAATCTTTGAGGAGTTCAAGGGTACCGGCAACAACGAGCTTGTCCTTGACCGGAAGATCGCGGAGAAGCGGATCTTCCCGGCCATCGACATCAACAAGTCCGGCACGCGCAAGGAAGAGTTGCTCCTTGAGAAAAATATCCTGCAACGCGTATGGATTCTGCGGAAGTTCCTCTCGCCCTTGTCTCCGGCGGAAAGCATGGAGTTTCTTTTGGACAAGATCTCAAAAACGAAAAACAACAAGGAATTCATCGAGTCGATGAACTCTTGACGCAAAAACCGAAAGGAAATTGGAACCCAATGAAAGAGAACATCCATCCCAAGTACGTGAAAACCGCCGTGAAGTGCGCTTGCGGGAACGCGTTTGAGTCGATTTCCGCCACCGAAGAGATCAAGGTGGCCATCTGCTCGAACTGCCATCCCTTCTTCACCGGAAAACAGAAACTGATCGACACCGCCGGCCGGATCGAAAAGTTCAACAGGAAGTACGCGAAGGAGAAGTAAAAGCCCGAAGGAGCGTCCCTTCCGATGAAGGTCGTCCTGTTGCAATGTACGCCCGAGCCGGAGCGGATGGTTGCCCTTGCCGCCCGGCTGTGTTATTCCCCTTCCGGCATTGGAGATCTGCGGAAGGATGTTTCCCGCAAGAGTGTGCATGGGTTGGTCCGCAAAGTCTTGTCGATGGGACACGCTTCCACTTTGGAGCACGTTGCGTTTACCTTTGGCATTGAAGGCATATCGCGCGCCGCATCGCACCAGTTGGTGCGGCACCGGCTTGCTTCTTATTCCCAGCAGAGTCAGCGGTACGTTTCGGCCGATTTCGGTTATGTGACGCCGGCAAGCGTTTCGGATCAGCCGGAGTTGCTTGCGGAGTACAAGCGGCATATGGCCGCGTCCGTTGCTCTTTATGAAAAGCTTGGGAAGGCGGGAGTTCCGGCGGAGGATGCCCGCTTTGTCCTTCCCAACGCAACGGAGACGAAAATTCTCATCACAATGAACGCGCGGGAGCTTTGCCATTTTTTCTCTTTGAGAACATGCCTGCGGGCGCAATGGGAGATCCGGGAGATGGCGCTGCGGATGCTGGCGATAGCTCGGAAGAAAGCGCCGCTGTTGTTTGAGAACGCGGGGCCTGGGTGCGTTCGGGAGAAATGTCCCGAAGGAGCGTTGTCCTGCGGACAGGCCGCCAAGGCGCGATCCGAGATCGCGGCCATCGGTAAAAACAAAAAGTGATGACGCCGGAGGCGCGTTTTGCTGGATAAACTCGAAGATCTGGTTGCAAAGATTCCGGAGTTGGAGCGTCTCCTGCTCGATCCTTCCGTAACCGGAAACCAAAGGGAAATGCAGCGGGTAGGAAGGGAGCTTGCCGAACTGCGTCCAATAGCGGACGCGTATGGCCGTTACCTGAAGACGAAGCGGGAACTTGAGGAGAACCGGGAGATGCTGGAGGCGGAGGCGGACCCGGAGCTTAAGGCCATGGCCAGGGAGGAGGTACTCAGACTAACGGAAGATAAGGAACGCCTCGAGCAAGAGCTGAAAATCCTCCTGATTCCGAAAGATCCCAACGACGACAAGAATATCCTGATCGAAATCCGCGCCGGGGCGGGGGGAGAGGAAGCTTCCCTGTTTGCGACCGAACTGTTCCGCGCCTACTCCATGTACGCCGATGCCAGGCGCTGGAAGGTGGAAATCATGCTCCGTAACGAAACGGGGCTTGGCGGCACGCGCGAAGTTATCGCCATGATTGAAGGACATGGAGCCTATAGCCGCTTCAAGTTCGAAAAGGGTGTACACAGAGTGCAGCGCGTTCCCGCAACGGAAGCGGGAGGCCGGATTCACACGTCCACCGTAACCGTGGCTGTAATGCCCGAAGCGGAAGAGTTCGATGTGCAGATCAGCCCGGAGGATCTGCGGATTGATGTCTTTCGTTCTTCCGGCCCTGGCGGACAGAGTGTCAATACTACGGATTCCGCGGTTCGTATTACGCACATCCCGACAGGGATGGTGGTTCAGTGCCAGGATGAGAAGTCGCAGCTCAAGAACAAGAACAAGGCGCTCAAGATTCTGCGCTCCCGCCTGTACGACGCGGAGATGGAAAAGCGGGCCGCCGAGCGCGCGGACCTGCGCCGCTCCCAGGTCGGCACCGGAGAGCGTAGCGAGCGAATCCGGACCTACAATTTCCCCCAAAACCGTGTTACGGACCACCGCATCGGCTTGACCGTCCACCAGCTTTCCTCTGTCCTGTCCGGGAGCTTTGACCCCTTCATGGACGCCCTCACGGCCCAGGATCAGGTCGAAGCGCTCCGGAAGTAACTGTGCTGCTCCCGGAGCTTCTTGCGCATTGCCGCCGGGAGATGGCTTGTATTTCCGACGCGGCGCCGGTCGAGGCGGAGATTCTTGTCTCTCATGTTACGGGCATACCTGTAAGCCGGCTGTTTCTGTCTGAAGCCTTCGATGCGGACGCTTTAGAGCGTCTTGGCCTTCTTCTTGAGCGCAGGCTCGCGGGAGAACCGTTGCAGTATGTTCTTGGCGCGTGGGATTTTTTCGGAAGAGAGTTTCTTCTTACCAGAGATACCCTGATTCCGCGCCCGGAGACCGAGGGGCTTGTGCGGCATGCCTTGGACGCTCTTGTGGAAAAGGGCGTTACGCGGGCTTTTGCGCTGGACGTTGGAACCGGCAGCGGCGCCATTGCCGTAACCATGGCTGCCGAGCTTCCGGGCGTTCGCGTGGTGGCCACCGATATTCTTGCGGGGGCGCTGAAAGTGGCCCGTGAAAACGCGCGGCGCCACGGTGTGGCTTCCCGCGTCGATTTTGTCCGCTGTGACGCATATTCCGCCTTGAAATGCGAAGGTCGTTTTGATTTAGTGGTTTCGAACCCCCCGTATGTTTCCGACGGGGAATGGAACTCGCTTCCCAGGGTGGTCCGGGACTTTGAGCCGCCAGACGCGTTACGAGCGGGGCCTGACGGGTTGTCCTTGTTGAGGCGTCTTGTGGCCCACGGAGAGAACCTCCTTGCTGCCGGCGGAGAGCTTTGGTGCGAGATAGGGGCTTCCCAGAGATTGGCTGTGGCTTCTCTTCCCTCAGGCGCATTGATATTCAAGGGGGTATTCCGGGATCTTGCCGGCATGGACCGGTACGCGAGTTGGGTCCGGCGATAAACCAGGAGCGATAACAAAAGTGGACATATTTGTCATAAGAGGAGGCAAGCCTCTTTCGGGGTCTTGCCGGGTTTCGGGAGCCAAAAACGCCATTCTTCCCGCCATGGCCGCCTCCCTGCTTGCCGAAGGGCCGGTGGAGATAGTTGGCGTGCCGGTCCTCAGGGATATTTCCACATTCGGGAAGTTGCTTGGCATCCTTGGTTCCGAAGTAACACGCGGCTTCGACGCCTCGGGGACCGAAACCGTGCGTATAGTAAACGGTCCTGTTTCGAGCATGGAAGCTCCCTACGAACTGGTCAAGACGATGCGGGCCTCCGTGCTTGTTCTTGGACCGCTGCTTGCGCGGTATGGGCGGGCAAGGATCTCGCTTCCGGGCGGCTGCGCCATAGGCGCGCGTCCAATAGATCAGCATCTTAGGGGGCTTGAGCATCTGGGCGCGAAGACCTCTTTGTCGGAAGGGTACATCGAGGCGACCACTGACCGGCTTAAAGGGGCTTCCGTCCGGTTTGACATGAAAACTGTCACCGGCACGGAGAATCTTATGATGGCGGCGGCGCTTGCGGAAGGGACAACGGTTCTTTCAAACGCGGCGCAGGAGCCGGAAGTGTGTGACCTCGCGTGCCTGCTGCGCGCCATGGGAGCCGATATAGAGGGGGACGGAACAGACGAGATTGTGATCCGCGGCGTACAGACCTTGAAAGGCGCGCGTCATGAGGTCATGGCTGACCGGATCGAGGCGGCGACATTGCTGCTGGCCGGAGCGATCACCGGCGGCGATGTGACCGTCGAAGGAGCAAATTCCCGCTACATGGGCGCGGTGCTGGATAAACTGCGGGAAAGCGGCGCCGAGGTGTACGAAACCGACGGCGGCGTGCGGACAAAGCGCGCGGGGGCGATCCGCTCGGTGAACGTGAAGACGGCGCCGTACCCAGGGTTTCCCACGGACATGCAGGCGCAGTTTATGGCGTACATGTGTCTGGGCGACGGCTTCAGCATCATCTCCGAAACGATCTTCGAGAACCGGTTCATGCATGTCGCGGAGCTGCGGCGCATGGGAGCCGGCATTGATGTGTCCGGGAACACAGCGGCTGTGAAGGGTGTGCCGAAGCTGTCGGGTGCGCCGCTGATGGCCACGGATCTGCGCGCTTCGGCATCGCTGGTGCTGGCGGGATTGGCGGCGGCGGGAACAACCGAGGTTTTCCGGATATATCACCTTGACCGCGGATACGATTTGCTGGAGAACAAGCTTTGTTCTCTGGGCGCCGACATAGAGCGGGTGAAAGAGTAGGGAGGATATGTAATGAAGTGGGTGCGATCTGGAACGGCGGTTTTCCGGGAGGCGCTGTCGCGGGCGTCGATGCGAGGAGCGGCGGAAGGGGCGAAGGTGTCCGCTACGGTATCCGAAATACTTGGGCGCGTGCGCGAGGAAGGGGATGCGGCGTTGGCGGAATATACCCGCCGGTTTGACCGTTTCGACCCGGCCCGGAAAGGATTCAAGGTCACGGCAAAGGAGATAGACGCGGCCTGGACGCGCGTCTCACCGGCGCTGAAAAAATCATTGGAGCTTGCCGCGGGACGGATCACGGATTTTCATAAGTGTCAGCTTGATCGCGGGTATGGCATTTCCATGCCCGGCATTACGCTCGGGCAGAGGGTTCACCCGGTCGCGCGGGCGGGCATCTACGTGCCCGGCGGCAAGGCGGCGTACCCGTCCACATTGCTGATGAACGCGATTCCGGCGAAAGTGGCGGGTGTTGCCGAAGTGGTGGCCGCGTGCGCGTCTCCCGGCGGCGAAGTTCCCGACATTGTGCTTGCGGCCGCGCGGATCGCCGGTGTCTCCTCAATCTGCCGTATAGGCGGCGCGCAGGCCATTGCGGCGCTGGCGTACGGCACGCGTTCCATTCCGGCGGTTGATGTGATCGTGGGTCCGGGAAACGCTTATGTTACCGAAGCCAAACGCCAAGTGTTTGGTATTGTCGGGATCGACATGTTGGCGGGGCCAAGCGAGCTTGTGGTGCTGGCCGACGACGCGGCAAACCCCGCTTATGTGGCGGCGGATCTGCTGTCCCAGGCGGAACACGACGAGGATGCGTATGTCGCGCTTGTGACAGACTCGACGTTGTTTTCACGGAAGGTGGAACGGGAACTCTCCCGACAGGCCAAGGCTCTTCCTCGCAAGGATATTCTTGCGGCGTCGCTGTCTCGCAGCGACGGTTTCCTTGTGCGCAATTCCAAAGAAGGGGTTGATGTGGTGAACCGGCTGGCGCCGGAGCATCTGTCTGTCATGACAAAAGATCCCTGGAAAACATTTGAGGGGATACGCAACGCGGGTACGGCGTTTTTGGGGCCGTACAGTCCGGTGGCGGTGGGCGATTATGTCGCCGGAATCAACCATACGCTGCCTACCGGTGGAGCCGCGCGGTTTTCCTCCCCTCTGGGAGTTGCCGATTTCCTTAAGAAAACCAACGTGGTATCATACGAAGTTTTGGCGCTTGAGTCAGACGGCCCCCATGTGGTTCGTCTGGCCCAGAAAGAGGGGCTTCATGCCCATGCGCAAGCGGTCAGGTTGCGGATCAAGTAGAAGAGGGAAATGTCAATGATGAGGGAAAGCAAGGTAGAGCGGACGACGAATGAAACCAGCATCAAGCTTTCCCTGCGGCTTGAAGGGCAAGGCTTGTCGGAGACCGGTACCGGCGTTCCGTTCCTGGATCACATGCTCAACCTGTTTTCGCGTCACGGTCTGTTCAACCTGACGGTTGCGGGGAAAGGCGACATAGAGGTCGATTATCATCACACGGTCGAGGATGTGGGGATCTGTCTGGGTGAAGCGTTTCGCAAGGCGCTTGGGGATATGAAAGGGATCACCCGATATGGGAATGCGGTTGTGCCGATGATCGAGGCGTTGGCCTCGGTGACGGTTGATGTCTCCGCCAGGCCGCATCTGGTTTACAACGTCTCGGTCAAAAACGAGAAGATAGGGAAGTTCGATGTGGAACTGGTGGAAGAGTTCTTCCGGGCGTTTTCGCAGTCGTCCGGCGTGTGCGTACACGTCAACATGAAATACGGGACCAACGCTCATCACATCATTGAGGCTGTTTTCAAGGCATTCGGGCGCGCGATGTCCGAGGCGGTCCGTATCGATCCGCGGGTACAGGGTGTTCCGTCCACCAAAGGCGTCTTGGGCTGACGCGCTTGGCGGATTCTGACGCGAGGGCGTGATCGCAGCCGCCGGTTACGGGGCGAGGAACGTGGCGTAAGCAAGAATTCAGGCTGTCTCCGCGCGGCGGCATGACAGCTTTAAGGAGCGCAATAGATGTCTTTTCTGGTAATACCGGCAATAGATATCCAAAACGGCAAGGCTGTGCGGCTGCGCCAGGGGCGCGCGGAAGATTCCACCGTTTTTTCCGATTCCCCGCTTGAGGTTGCAAAGCGGTTCGCGGCGACCGGGGCGTCACGGCTTCATGTGGTGGATCTTGATGGCGCATTCCTGGGCAAGCCGGCCAATGCGGATATTATCTGCCGTATTGCTTCTGTATCCGGGGTGCAGGTCCAGGTCGGTGGCGGCATTCGCAATTACGACTCGGCAGCTCGATATTTGGGCGCCGGAGTATCCCGCGTGGTGCTTGGGACTTCCATAGTGCGCGACCCGGATGAGGTTACCCGGATCACCAGAGCCTATCCCGGACAGGTGGCAGCCGGTATCGACGCCCGTGACGGACGCGTGGCGATTCGCGGGTGGGTCGAGGTGACAGGGCTTCTCGCGTCGGATCTTGCCCTCCGTATCGAAGCATGGGGTGTTTCATGCTTCATCTACACGGATATCAGCCGTGACGGAATGATGGTGGGGCCAAACGCCGACTCCATTAGCGAATTTGCAAGCGGCGTGACCGTTCCGGTGATTGCTTCAGGAGGCATTACTACCCTGGATGATCTGCGCGCGATCCGGGCAATGGAAGATAAAGGGGTTACCGGCGCGATTATCGGGCGCGCGTTGTACGACGGAACAATTGATCTGTCAAAAGCGCTGGAATTGGAACAGAGCTGACGGAAAAGAAAATACTGGCAAAACATGTCGTTTTTTAGGTGATACAAGGCAACACGCGGTAAAAGGTGTATGGTTCGGGGCGTGTTGGAGCGCGGGAAGGCAAAAAGTCGGAGGGTTGATGACTGCTGACGAACTCATAGGGCAGATAAAGTTTAATGATGCGGGATTGGTCCCGGTGGTGGCGCAGGACGTTACCGACAACGCCGTGCTTATGGTGGCATGGGCAAACGCGGAAGCGATCCGCAACACATTTGTGTCGGGGCACGCCTCCTACTGGAGCCGGTCGCGTAAATCCTTGTGGGTAAAAGGAGAAACGTCCGGGCATTTTCAGGATGTGGAGGAGATTCTTTACGACTGTGACGCAGACACGATACTTTATCGCGTTCGCCAGAAAGGGCCTGCGTGCCACACGGGCGAGCGCACATGTTTTTATCGCAGCGCATACCGTCGGGGGGAGGGGAACGCATGAGCGACGAATGTGTATTCTGCAAAATCGCACGTAAGGAAGTGGCGACGCAGCCGATCTACGAGGATCACGATCTGATCGCCTTTGCTGACATCCAGCCGATTGCGCCTGTTCACGTACTCATCGTTCCGAAAGAGCACATGCAAAATCTGAACGAAGCGGGGAAGGCGGATGCCCCGATGCTTGGGAAGGCGCTGTTTTTGGCGGCCAAGATTGCAAACGACAGGGGAGTGGCGGAATCGGGGTACCGGATCGTCATAAACAACGGGGATCAGGGAGGGCAAGTTGTGCCGCACCTGCATTTTCACCTGATCGGCGGTCGGGAACTGGATCATAAACTGGGTTGAAGCGTCGCGTAAGCGGTATTCGTTTTGCCGATTACGAAACCGGAAGCGCCAAAATCGTCTTGGTTTGCCTGCTTCAATATGGGGCGGTTTCCCCTTGACGTATGCTTGAAACAGGATAAAATAGTCAGATTTTCGGCAGTAATATAGCGCCGAAAGGGGTGATTTGAATATGCCGGGCGTCCGGGTTAAAGAAGAGGAGCCCTTCGAGAGCGTCCTGAAGCGTTTCAAAAAGCAGTGCGAAAAGGCTGGGATCCTGTCGGAGATCCGTAAGCGTGAGCATTACGAAAAGCCTAGCGTCAAAAGAAAGAAAAAGACGTTGGCTGCCAGGAAACGCGCTTTGAAGAAAATGAAGAAGATGAGTAGCCGGTAGCTTCCTTGTGAATCAGGGAGCTGATCTGGCTGGATATTAGAAGGTGGCCAAGGAGCGCGGCTCCTTGGCCACCTTCTGCTTTGCGGATGACGATTGCGGAAACATGCAAGTTAAAGGTTTTGTGAATATGGATTACCTTGCGAAAGTGGTCCCGGCAAAAACAGCGGGGCAAGACGGACCGTAAGGTAAGGTGGTCAACGAGACAGTTTGTCGCCTCCTGGCGCAATAGCGCCGGCGGAGGTTGTTTCAGGGAGGCTCGTGGGAGGACGTATCTCCGAAACCACCATCCACGAGGTGCGTGACCGTACGGACATCATCGAGGTGATTTCCGAGACGGTGCCATTGACGCGCGCCGGGGCGAATTACCGAGGTCTTTGCCCGTTTCATCACGAAAAAACGCCGTCTTTTTTCGTCAATCCCGCTCGGCAGACTTTCAAATGTTTTGGTTGCAATGAAGGCGGGTCTGTTTTCCATTTCCTGATGAAGGCCCGGAACCTCTCCTTTGCGGACGCTGTGGAAGAGCTTGCGGAGCGCTACGGAGTTGAAGTTCGTTACGATGGTGGTCGCCCTCATGCGCGTCCCGGGGAAGATCTTTACGAGATCCTGCGGCTGGCCGCCGGAACGTATCGAGAGTTGCTTGGCGCTCCTTCTGGGAAGGCGGCGCGGGAATTCATGAAAATGCGCGGAGTAACCGAGGAGGCTGGGCGCGAATTTTTTATCGGCTGGTCCGGAAGAGGCGGGGAGCTTCTGGCCGCGCTTAAAAAAGCCGGGATCGCGCCGGAGCGCGCGGAAACCGCCGGGCTTTTGGTTTCTTCTGATCGAGGGCGCCGGGAGCGCTTCAGGGGACGCGTTCTATTTCCGGTTGCCGATGCCCGCGGCCGCGTCTGCGGGTTCGGCGGAAGGGCGCTTGATGACTCCATTCCAAAGTACATAAACTCCCCGGAATCCGATCTGTACCGGAAGAACTCTCTTCTGTACGGTCTTCATCAGGCATTGCCGTCTATTCGCAGAGACGGGCGCGTTGTGGTGGTTGAAGGATATATGGACCTTGTAGGCTTGTGGCAGAAAGGCATCCGAAGCGTTGTCGCGACATGCGGCACGGCTCTTACGGAGAATCATGCCCGGACGTTGAAGCGGCTGTCCGAGAACGTCATTCTGCTTTATGACGGCGATAAAGCGGGGAAAATGGCTGCCGTGCGCTCCGGAGGCCCGCTTTACTCGGCAGGCGTGAGCCCGAAGGTCATATTTCCGCCGAAGGGAATGGACCCGGATGACTGGGCGAAAGCGGCGACGGCGGAGGACCTCGTAAAGGAGATCGAAAGCGCGGAACCCCTTATGGAATACATCGACCGCGGGGTTTCCCGGAAATGCAATTTTGACTCTACCTCCGGAAAGCTTGACTACGTAAAAAGCATGGACAAATACCTCCGGTGGATCCCCGATTCCGTAGAGCGCGAGCTGTACGTGCAGCGGGTGGCCGGTAAAACGGAGCTTTCGGTGGATACGATCCGGCGGCATCTGTTTGCGGCGTCGGACGGCGCGGGAAGAAAGACGCTGCCCGAGGAAAAACGCGCTGCCGCGAAGGACGCTTTTCCCGAAGAAAGCCGTCTCCTGCAGCTTTTCGCTTTAGACCCTTTGCTTGCAAAGGAGGCTGCCAAGGAGGAGGTGGGCGAGTTGCTGGCCGACCCGGTTGCCAGGGAAGCGCTGGATCAGCTTGCCGGGATCTCTGATTCGAGGTTGTCTTCGGCGCCGGCGTCGCTACTGACGGAGTCGCTTCCGGATGCCGTCAGGAATCGGTTGGCCGCTGAAATAGTTCGCGGTGAATATTCTGCCGACAAAGCGCGTAAAGAATATCCTGCCGTGGTGCGGGCTCTTCGTTTCAGGGCCAAGGAACGGGAAGTCAAATCGCTGGAAAAACAGTTAAAGTCGGAAAGTATCAAGGAAGAGAAACAGGCGCTTTTTGAGCGTTTGCGTGACGCCGTAAAAGAAAAAGAGCGGCTGCAATCGGAACTATGATCCCGATGGTGAGGTGATAAAGAAATGGCGAGACGTAAAGCACCCGAAGGCATCGATGGTCTGGTTGAAAAGGGAAGGGCGCAGGGGTTTGTTACTTACGACGAATTGAACAGCGTCCTGCCTCCGAGCGTACTCACAGGAGACCAGATCGACGATGTGATGGAGATATTTGGAGAAAACTCTATCGAAGTGGTGGACGACTACCAGAAAGTCCCGATTTCCGTAGGCAATCTGTTGATCGGCGAGGAGGCCGCCGGGGAAGAGGAAGAGGAAGAGGCCGCGGTCGAGGAAGAACCAACGGTTGAAGAGGAACTGGAGTATCCGGGCGGCATCAAAGGGAACGATCCTGTCCGGCTTTACCTTAAAGAAATGGGGTCGATCCCTCTTTTGAACCGTGAAGGCGAAGTAACCCTTGCCAAGCGGATCGAAGACGGCGAGTGCGAAATAGTTTCTTCCGTAAAAAGTTGTTCGATAGCCTTTGATGAACTGTTCCTGGTCGGAGACAAGCTTAAAAGCGGCGAGATCATGATAAAGGACGTCATCAAGGATCTCGATGAGGAGTCATCCGAAGAAGAGGAAAAAACGGCCCTCGATAAAGTGCTTCGAATCATAGTGCGCATCCGGCGGACCTATAAGGAAACGCTGGAAATAGAGGCGCGTCTGAGGAAGGGAAAGCTGCGCGAGAACGAGCGCGCGTCCCTCAAAGCCAAAGTGGCGAAATTGCAGGACCGGGTGGTCGAGTCGATCCAGGAGATCCACCTGAAAGAGCGCCAGATAGAAGCTATCGGCGACAAGATACGCCGGTACGCGGATATGGTGGACGCGGCCGAGACCTGTATCCGGGAAGTGAGCGAGAAGTTCAAGATGCCCGAAAAAGACCTCCTGCGCATGTTCGGCGATATCCGCAAGCAGGGGAGCAAGCTTGCCAAGGCCGCTGTGAAGTACCACGTAAAGAAAGAGAAACTGCTGGAGTTTGAAACGAGGCTTAAAGAGTCCAGAAGCGCGATCCGCAAAGTGGAGAAGGAGGCGGGGTTGTCCGCCTCGGAGATCAAGACCACTCTTTATTCCATTGAGCAGGGCGAGCGTAAGGTCCGCGAGGCCAAGCGCGAACTTGTCGAGGCGAACCTGCGGCTTGTGGTTTCCATCGCGAAAAAATACACCAATCGCGGCTTGCAGTTTCTCGACCTGATTCAGGAAGGAAATATTGGCCTGATGAAGGCCGTTGACAAGTTCGAGTACCGCAGGGGATATAAGTTTTCCACGTACGCGACATGGTGGATTCGTCAGGCAATTACGCGGGCGATTGCCGATCAGGCGCGGACTATTCGTATCCCGGTGCATATGATAGAAACGATCAACAAGCTCATCCGCACGTCGCGCTATCTGGTACAGGAGCTTGGGCGCGAGCCAAGCCCGGAGGAGATAGCGGAGCGGATGGATATTCCGCTCGAGAAGGTTCGCAAGGTTCTGAAGATCGCGAAGGAGCCAATTTCTCTCGAAACGCCTATCGGGGAAGAGGAAGACAGCCATCTTGGCGATTTCATCGAGGACAAAAATACGGCGTCTCCGGTGGACTCGGTGATAAACATCGACCTGGCCGAACAGGTGGATAAAGTGCTGGGGAGCCTTACTCCGCGCGAAGAGCGGGTCTTGAGGATGCGGTTTGGCATTGGCGAAAAATCGGACCATACTCTTGAGGAAGTAGGCCAGGATTTCGAAGTGACCCGTGAAAGAATCCGGCAGATCGAGGCGAAGGCGCTGCGCAAGCTGCGCCACCCGAGCCGGAGCAAGCGGTTAAGAACATTTATCGAATAGGCGCTTATGCTTTTGTATCGGCAGCCATTGACACATAGTGCAAGTTAAGAAGATAATGTTAGATTAATTATTAGGAAATGATTCGGGCCCATAGCTCAGTTGGTCAGAGCCACCGGCTCATAACCGGTCGGTCCCTGGTTCGAGGCCAGGTGGGCCCACCAATAAGGCAAGCTTATGGTTTATAGGATGAAGCGTTCGACATGTGTCACCCACAAGAATGCACCGGACTCCGGTGCATTTTTTTTTAAGCGGGATTAAGCGCCGATGAGGCGTCCCTCCATAACGGTCAGGGATGTTTGGCAGGCGCTTGACGAGCGCTTTCCATTCGTGTGCCGTGAAGATTGGGACAACATTGGTATTCTGGTTGGGGCCCCGGATACCCCTGTGAGAACCGTTGCTGTTGCTCTTACCGCAACACCCTCCGTGCTTAAGGCTCTCAAGCGGCGTCGCGCCGACCTTCTTGTCACGCATCACCCGATAGTTTTTTCCCCCTTGAAGTCGATTCGCCCGGACAATCCGACCTCGGTTGCCGCATATGAACTGCTGCGGGCGGGGATAGCGGCGATCTCGGCGCACACCAACGCCGACGCCGCGCCGCGCGGCGTCTCTTATGTCATGGCGCGCAGGCTTGGTCTTGAAAATATACGGCCTCTTGTGCCTGGCGCTCCGTCTTCCGACTCCTGCCGGATCGTGGTTTTTGTGCCGGGGGCATACGCGAAGGCTGTTATTGACGCCGTGGATTCGGCCGGAGGCGCGCGCATCGGCGGATACTCGCGCTGTTCGTTCCGATCCGTCGGAACGGGTTCCTTCGTGGGAGGAACTGGAACCTCTCCGTATGCCGGAAGCGCGGGCCGGGAGGAGCAAATTGAAGAAACGCGCATCGAGACAGTGGCGCCGGGTTCTCTTGTGCCGCGCATTATGGATGCTGTCCGCCGTGCGCACCCTTACGAGGAGCCGGTGATAGATATCATTCCGCTGCGCTATGGGGCGCTCGGGGGAGGGATCGGCGCTGTTGGGGAATTTGCGGCTCCGATGCCCCTTGAAAGCGCGTTTGATATGGTGCGGAAGCGGCTTTTGCCGGAATGGATCAAGGCGGCCGGTCCGGGCAGAAAAACGGTCCGGCGCGTTGCGATAGTGGGAGGAAGCGGCGGCGAATTCATCGGAGACGCCTATAAGGCTTGCGCGGATCTCTTTGTTACGGGAGACGTGAAGTATCATCAAGCCCTCGATGCCGAAGCGGCCGGGTTGCCTGTTGCGGATATCGGACACGCTTCCGGCGAGAAATGGATTCTGCCGGAGTTCCGGCAGATACTTCTTCGCCGCTTTGGCGGCAATATCGCGGTGCGGATTATTGGAGAAAAGGAACCCATGCGGTTTGTACCGCAGGGCGATCATAGGGAGGGATGAAGCTTTGATGGAGCGGATAAAGCACCTGTTGGACCTGCAGGAGGTGATGAGCCAGGCAAAACGGCTCGAAGACGAAAAACAAAAGATCCCGCTCGAAGCGGCGGATCTCAAGAAACTCTTTGAGGAGAAAGAAGCGGAGTTTCTTGCCGCCGACAAAGAATTCCAGGCGTTGAAAACCCAGCGCATGGAGAAGGAAAGGGAAATAGAGGAAGAACGCGACAAAGTTGAAAAAGCCAAGTCAAAGCTCATGTCTATCAAGACCAATAAAGAATATTACGCGATGCTCAAGGAGATCGACGGAACAAGGCGTTCCAATACCACGCGTGAAGACGAGCTTCTTTCCCTTCTTGCCAAATATGAGGAGTCGGAAAAGCTTCTTGCGGAGCGGAAGGCCGAACTTGATGATGTGGCGGGCAAATACCGGGAACGCATGACCGAGATAACGGCGAGGATGGGTTCTTTTGACGCGGATATAGAAAACATCCTTGCGCGCAAGGGCGAGATAGCGGCAAAGCTCGATAAGGGGCTTGTCAGCCGGTTCGAGACGATTTTCGAACGCAGGGAAGGGGTTGCGATTGCGTCCGCTGTGAACTGCTCCTGCACCGCTTGCAATATGAATATTTCCCCTCAGTTGTTCAACCTGCTGCAGCGGGAGGAAAAAATTCACACATGTCCCAACTGTAACAGAATCATCTACTTCGAGATGCCGGTGGATGAGGAAGCCGGTTAGTGAGCGGCGGCGTTACGGTGCGTGTCGATGGGGCGAGCCGGGGAAACCCCGGCCACGCTGGTATCGGCGCTGTTGTTGAGTTCGACGACGGCCGTCTTCCCGTGGAGCTTTGTTCATACATTGGAGAGACGACCAATAATGTTGCCGAGTACCGCGCGCTCCTGCTGGCTCTCGAAGAAGCGTTTCGGCTTGCTCCTTCCTGCGGCCTTACGGTGTATTCCGATTCCGAACTGCTTGTGCGGCAGATCAACGGACAATACAAAGTGAAGGCGGAGCATCTGCGTCCTCTGCATCTTGAAGCGCTCCGGCTGCTGCGCGCGTTTTCGTCGGCCCGCGTGATGCATGTGGCGCGCGAAGAAAACCGAAAGGCCGATCTTCTGGCAAATCTGGCTATTGACCGACACTGCAAATAGAATAGAGGGTTAGCGTCCGAGGAAGCCAGGCGGCCGCCGGTCCCATTGGGACGGGAGGAAAGTCCGGGCTCCGCAGGGCAGGGTGCCGGGTAACGCCCGGTGGGGGTGACCCCGAGGACAGCGCCACAGAAAATACACCGCCTCCCGCTTTGGCGGGCGGTAAGGGTGAAATGGTGAGGTAAGAGCTCACCGCGCGGCGGGTAACCGTCGCGGCATGGCAAACCCCACCCGGAGCAAGGCCGAATAGGAAGGCGATCCTGCGGTTTTACGCAGGGAGAGGGCTGCCCGCCCGAGGTCTTCGGGTCAAGGCTGCTGGAGGCGCGCGGTAACGCGCGCCGTAGAGAAATGGTCGCCACGCGGTTTTTTGCCGCGCACAGAACCCGGCTTACGGCTTCCTCGGACGCGAATAGTTAAAGCTTTACGCTTCCTTTCATAGTCATCAGTTATCCAATTAATTTTGATAGAAATTTTTCGCGCGTAAAAACGCCTTAAATTTCTTGACACCCCTTTCATTCCAGATATAACATCGCCTAAGTGGGTAATTGTGGGGAAAGGTGGGTAAGGGTCGTGAAATTCAGGGGGCGTTTCGAATATTCCATCGATCCAAAGGGACGGGTCAATATTCCTGCTCCTTTCCGCGAACGCCTTCAAGATTCCGGACAAGAATCATTCTTTATAACAAATTTTTCTGATTGCCTCTATGCATTCGCGTCTGAGGACTGGAACCGGATCGAGGAGAAGCTCTCTCATGTCCCCAGCACCGACCGGCGCAAGAATGCGTTTATCCGGTTTTTCCTCGGAGGGGCGGTGGAAGCGATTCCCGACAAACAGGGGCGGATACTGATCCCCCCGTCGTTGCGCGCATACGCGCAACTGGAGAAGGATGTGGTTTTTGTTGGATTGCCCAACAGGTTCGAAATATGGTCGCTTGCGCGTTGGCAGGAGGAAATGGGTCGGTTTGAGAGGGACGAGGAGGCTGATCCCGAATCCGCCAAAGATATCCTGAGCGACCTCGGTATCTGAAAGTTGCCGACAGGGCATACCCCCGTTCTTTTAAATGAAGCGCTGGAACTTTTGGCCCCTGCTCCAGGAGAGGTTTTCCTTGACGGAACGGCCGGCGCCGGAGGACATGCGGCGGAGATAGCCGAAAGAATTGGTCCGGCCGGTTTGCTGATTTTCTCGGACGAAGATCCGTCGATGCTTGCGGTTGCCGCTGAAAAACTTGCGCCGTTTCCGTGGGCGCGGCCGATCCGGTCGGATTTTTCGAATTTGGTTTTATTGAGGGAGGCGGCGGGCGGCAGGGAGTTTGATGGAATTCTGCTCGATCTGGGAATTTCGTCGTTACAGCTTGACGACCCGTCAAGAGGTTTCACTTTTCGCGCGGAAGGGCCTCTTGATATGCGGCGGTATCCGGAAGGCGGCGGGACGACTGCCGACGAGATACTGCGAACCGGGCGGGAAAAAGAGCTGGCTGATCTTTTTTATCTGTACGGAGAGGAACGGTTCTCTCGCCGTATCGCTCGCGCTGTGGTCGAACGCAGAAGGAAGGAGCCGTTGCAAACGACGACAGAACTTGCGGAACTGGTCGCATCGGCGATTCCACGCAGGACCTGGCAGAAGGGAATTCATCCGGCTACGCGCGTATTTCAGGCGTTGCGCATTGCCGTTAACCGGGAGCTTTCCTCTCTTGAGGCGTTTCTCGGGGCGTTCCCGGAGCACCTTTCCAAAGAAGGAAGGGCGGCGGTGATCAGCTTTCATTCGCTTGAGGATCGTCTGGTAAAGACAACATTTCGCCGGCTTGCGCAGCGGGCAAAGGGGGAGAAGGCGGCTTTCGAAACGCTTACACGAAAGCCGGTCGTACCGACGGAGCAGGAGATAAGCGAAAACTCAAGAGCCCGCAGCGCGAAATTGCGGGCAATCCGCAAGTCGCATTTGGGGGAGGGCACGAAATGACGAGAATCACCGTGGGCAACGGCGTGTACATAATCTCCGAAATCCGGAAGGAGAAGCCTCTGGCGCCCGTCGCCCATCGCCGCAAAGGGGTTTTCATTTTTGTGTTCGTATTGGTCGCGCTTGGATTGTTCAACGTATGGCTTTCCGGTCAATGTGTTCGCACCGGGTATCGCATTTCCTCCGCGCTGGAGGAAATGCACACGTTACAGGAACAAAAAGATGTGCTTGGAACCGAGGTGCTTACTTTGAGGAGCCCTTCGCGCATAGAGACTATTGCCCGCACTCAATTGGGGATGGTGGATCCGTTGATGGAGGGGGTCATCCGGTGAGATGATCACGCGCGCGCGGCTCGTCCTCGGCGTAATCCTGTTTCTCTACATCATTGTTGTAGCAAGGGCATTCCATATCCAGGTTTTGGGAGTGAAAGGGATTCGCGAGCGCGGGGCTAGGCAATACGGGACATCTATTCCTCTGATGCCGAAGCGCGGCGTGATTCTGGACCGAATGGAGAGCGAACTTGCGGTAAGTGTTTCCACCAAATCAATATACGTGCAGCCTGGGAAGCTCAAAGATACGAAAAAAGCGGCCGCCATTCTGGCTCCGAAGGTAGGCCGTTCGGCGCTGGAGCTGAAAAAACTGTTTGAGGAGGAAAAGGGGTTTATCTGGGTGCGTCGGCAGATGCAGTCCACCGCGGCCGAGGAGGCGGTTCGCGAAGTGAAAGAGGCGATGGCTGCTCTTGAGCCGGGCAGGCACGGAAAGGCGTTGTCTGTAGAGGGCATAGGCACTGTCGAGGAGCCGAAGCGTTTCTATCCCAATCGGGAACTTGCCGCGTCCCTGCTTGGGTTTACTGACCGCGACTGTGTCGGGATCGAAGGGGTTGAGCTTGCCATGGACAACTACCTGCGCGGCGAGCGGTCGCATTTATTCTGCGAACGTGACGCGCGGGGGAAGCTGATTGTCCCTGCGAGCGCGGCGGTGGGCGTCAATTCGAAAGGGCACTCGGTGGTGCTTACTATTGACCGGAACATCCAGCATATTGCCGAGAAGGAGTTGCAGGCCGTGGTGGATAAGTACCGCGCGCGGGAAGGAATAGCGCTGGTTCTTTCTCCGAAGACCGGCGAAGTGCTGGCTATGGCCACGGCTCCTTCCTTCAACCCGAACACTCCATCGAAGGCTCCGGCGGATGCTCGCCGAAACCGGCCGCTTACAGACAGCTATGAGCCCGGTTCCACGTTCAAGGCGTTTACCCTGGCCTCCGCTCTTGAGATGGGCTCGATTCGTAGCGGAGACAGGTTCTTTTGCGAGAACGGCAGTTACGTTTATGAGGGGAACACGATTCGCGATACCCACAAGTATGGATGGCTCAGTGTTCGAGACATCATGAAGTACTCCAGCAACATCGGAGTCATCAAAATAAACGACCAAATGGACGGAAGCCGCTTTTATGACATGATCCGGTCTTTCGGTTTCGGGGCGCGGACCGGTGTTGAGCTTAAAGGAGAAGTGCAGGGAATCGTCCCATCGAGAAGCGGTTTCGAGAACCGTATCCGCCGCGCCACGATCTCTTTCGGGCAGGGTATCTCCGTAACCTCTTTGCAGCTTGCCGCCGGCATGTCCGCGGTTATCAACGGCGGGAAGATGATGAAGCCATATATCGTGCGCGAGATTCGGGACCCGGAAGGAAACACGATATATCGCGGGAAACCTCAGGAACTGCGGCGCGTTCTGTCGCCTAAAACCTCCGAACAGATGCGGGAAATTCTTGGGAGCGTGGTGCAGGAGGATGGGACCGGCGCTCAGGCCCGCGTCAACGGCTTCCTCGTGGGCGGCAAAACCGGCACGGCGCAGAAGGTGGAGCCCGGAGGGAAAGGGTATTCCGCGGACAAAAGGATTGCCTCCTTCATCGGCTTTCTTCCGTTGCGGGACCCGGAGCTTCTCATACTGATTGTGATCGACGAGCCGCGCGACTCGGTATATGGCGGCGTGGTCGCCGCTCCGGCGTTTAACCAGATCGCCGTCAAGACAGCTTATTACCTTGGCATTCAGCCGACGGAACAGATTATTGCCGCAAAGTCCGAACGGAGGGAAAAAAGTGGCCCGCGCGAAGCGCAGCTTTCTCCCGGCGCTATTCCTGTGACCGCTATTTCCACGTCCGCGCCTTCGGGACCGATGATCATGCCCGACTTGACCGGCTTGTCCATGGGACGCGTCATCGACGTGATGAACCGGTATCCGGTCCAGATGTCGATGACAGGGAGCGGCATCGCCCGCATGCAGACTCCCGCTCCTGGAGCGCTTCTTTCCCCCGGCGCCAAGTGTTCTGTGCGGTTTGCTTTGGAGACCAGGACGGTGAAACCGGCCGCCGACGGAGGGAAACGGTGAGGCTTACGCGGCTTCTTTCTTCATTGAAGCTTCCGGTTTGCGGCGTCTCCGAAGGGATCGAGATCGGCGGCATCCGGACGGATTCGCGCGAAGTGCGCCAGGGCGACCTGTTCGTGGCGCTGTCCGGCGCGCGCGCCGACGGGCATGATTACCTCGCGGCGGCGGCTTGCGCCGGCGCGGCGGCGGCCCTCGTGGAGCGGGACGTTGCGTCTCCCGCGCTGCCTGTGTTTCGCGTGTCCTCGACTGTTGACGCGCTGCGCGAAGCGGCTGTCGCTTTTTACGGCGATCCTTCGGCGCGGCTCAAGGTCACCGGGATCACCGGGACCAACGGGAAGACGACGATTACCTATCTGCTGGAAGGAATTCTTTTGGCGGCGGGGAAAGTTCCGGCTGTCACTGGAACGATAGATTATCGCGTCGGAGAAAAGGTTCTCCGTAAAGGGCTGACCACGCCTTTTCCGCACGACCTGCAAGCGGTGATGTCGCAAGCGCTGTCGGAAGGGGCCACAGACCTTATCATGGAGGTTTCGTCTCACAGCGTCGCGCAGGGAAGAATCGGCGGAGCCCGCTTCGACCTTGGAATTTTTACAAACCTGACCAGGGATCACCTCGATTTTCACGGCGACATGGAGTCGTATTTCCTGGCCAAGGCCAGGTTTTTCCGCGAATACCTTCCTTGCGGCGGAAAGCATGTGGGGATAGCGATAAACGGAGACGATCCGTATGGCGAACGGCTTTCGCTGGAATTCCCTTCCGCGTTGACTTTTGGTTTCTCCAGGGAACGGGGAGTGTTTCCGTTGGAGATGGAGATGTCGCTGGAAGGATGCCGGATGACGCTTTCCACTCCCGAAGGCCCGCTGCCGCTGCGCTCCAGCCTGGTTGGGGCGCACAACGCCTCCAACATCATGGCGGCTGTTTCCGGCGCGTTGCTGCTACGCGCGCCTTTGGATGCCATCGCGTCGGGGATCGAGTCCGTCAGGTTGATTCCGGGGCGGCTGGAGCCGGTCGAAAACGAAAGAGGGCTGCGCATTTTTGTGGATTACGCCCACACTCCGGATGGGATGGACCGGGTTCTTGCGGCGCTTCGGCTACTGTCAGACGCGCGTCTCATCACCGTGTTTGGGTGCGGCGGCAACCGTGACCGCGGGAAGCGGCCGGAAATGGGACGCATCGCCGCGTTGCGATCCGACGTGGTGGTGGTGACCTCCGATAACCCGCGCGGCGAGGCCCCGGACGCCATCATTGCGGAGATCCGTACAGGGTTGGTCTCGGAAGGGTTCATGGAGGCGCGAGGCACGGAGGAATGGGATAAGGGGTTTTACCTGGCAATCAACGACAGAAGAGCGGCGATTATGGCCGCCCTGTCCCTTGCAAGCGAAAGGGACACGGTGGCGATAATCGGGAAAGGACACGAGAATGTCCAGATCTTTGGAGACCGGAGCTTGCCATTCGATGACCGGGAAGTCGTCCGTGACGTGCTTGTCCAGAGGGGGTAGGATGACGCTTCCCGAAGTGATCGGGGCGATTCATCCTTTGCGGGAAGCGGCCGGACTCTCCGCTTCAGCGCCTATCGGCAACGTTACGACAGACAGCCGGGAAGTCGAAGCGAACTCGCTTTTCGTGGCGATTGAAGGGGAAAGGGTTGACGGAGCGGATTTTGTGGTGGAGGCGTTCAAGCGCGGCGCGCTGGCGGCGATAGTCTCCGAAGCGGGGTTTCGGAAAGTACCCGCCGCGGTAACGCGCATCCGGCCGGTTTTCGTCGTTAGCGATCCCGTAGAGGCGCTGGGAGACCTGGCGCAGGCGCACCGTCTGCGCCACCGGAGCATCCCGCTGGTCGCAATTACCGGAAGCTCCGGAAAAACGACCACGAAGGAAATGCTCTCCTGTCTCCTCTCCCGGTCCCGCCGTGTCCTGTACAACGTGGGAAACCGCAACAACCTTATCGGCATGCCGTTGACCTTGCTTGACATTTCGGAGGAGCACGACGCGGCGGTCCTGGAGATGGGGACGAACGCTCCGGGAGAGATCGCGCGGCTTTCAGACATAGCTCTCCCGGACATCGGACTTATAACCAATATTGCGCCGGCGCATCTTGAAGGGCTTGGCAGCATGGAAGGGGTTGCGCGCGAGAAGGGAGACCTTTTCCGCTCCCTCGGTTCCGAAGGGGTTGCCGTGGTAAACGCCACCGACCTGCGCGCTGTTCGTGAAGCCTCTCGCTGTGCCGCGGATAAGGTGTTCTACGGAGTTCCTTTGAACGATTTCCACGGACGGATTCTCTCCATGTCCGACACCAGGATGCGAATCGCCATACAGACGCCGGCCGGGGAGTTTACATCCGCCGTCGGCGCGTCGGGAGAGCAGTACCTCATAAACGCAACCGCCGCAACCGCCGTGGCGTTCATGTTTGGTTTGCGTCCGGAGGGTATGGAGGAAGGATTTGCCGCTTTTTCCTCCGCGCCGGGACGCTTCCACGCGGAGCCGTTGCGCGGCGGCGGGCTGCTTCTGGACGACAGCTATAACGCGAACCCCGCCTCCGTGGAAGCCGCGCTTCGCGCTCTCATGTCGCTGGCGCGGAGGCGGCGGACAGTGGCGGTGTTCGGAGACATGCTGGAGATGGGTAAATCCTCCGCCGCGTCGCATTTCCGCGTCGGCCACCTGATGGCCTCTCTTAAAGTGGGACATCTGTTTGCCTTTGGACAGGATGCGGCTTTTACCATCAAAGGCGCCATCGAGGGAGGAATGAACCCGTTGACAGTGAACCATTTCAACGAGCGGCAGGAACTGCGCGAGGCTGTGCTTGGGTTTTTGAAAGAAGGAGATGTGGTTCTGGTGAAAGGATCAAGAGGAATGCGGCTGGACGACGCGGCAAAAGACATCAGGGACAAGTGGGTGTAAAAGATGCTGTATCACCTTTTATTCCCGCTTCATACGAGTTACTCGTTTTTCAACGTATTCCGGTACATCACGTTTCGGACGATCTATGCCGCGATCACGGCGCTTCTGATTTCGTTCGTCATCGGGCCGTGGCTGATACGCCGTCTGCGTGAAAGACAGATCGGCCAGACCATCCGGCATAACGGGCCGGAGAGTCATCTCGTAAAGGAAGGGACCCCGACGATGGGAGGGGTACTCGTCCTGCTTGCGGCGCTCCTTCCCACGCTTTTGTGGGCCAACCTGACAAGTCCTTACATATGGATTGCCGTGCTGGTAACGGCGGGATTCGGGTTTATAGGGTTTGTCGATGACTACAGAAAGGTTATCCGGAAGGACACGGAAGGGTTAAGCGCCCGGAAGAAACTGCTTTTGCAGGTTTTGCTGGCAAGCCTGGCGGCGTGGCTTATTTATACGGACATAGGGATCAAGGATACGGTGACGATACCTTTTTTCAAAAATCTGCAGCCAAGCCTGGGAGTGTTTTACATACTGTTCATAATCTTCGTCATTGTAGGCTCGTCAAACGCCGTGAACCTGACCGACGGACTGGACGGACTCGCAATCGGTCCCACAACCATTTCCGCCGGGACCTACATGCTGTTTGCGTATCTTGCCGGGAACGTCAAAATCGCCAACTACCTGCAGATCCAGTACGTGCCGGGAGTGGGAGAACTGACCATTTTCTGCGGGGCGATGGTGGGGGCGGGACTTGGATTTCTATGGTTTAACTCCTATCCGGCGCAGGTGTTCATGGGAGATACAGGATCGCTTGCTCTGGGCGGGGCGCTTGGCGTCGTGGCTGTGATGGTGAAGCAGGAGATCGTGCTGGCGCTGGTTGGAGGGATCTTCGTCATAGAGGCGTTGTCCGTGATATTTCAGGTGACTTCCTACAAAACTCGCGGCAAGCGCATCTTCAAGATGGCGCCGATACATCACCACTTCGAGTTGAAAGGGTGGGCAGAACCAAAGGTCATCGTCAGGTTCTGGATTATCTCCATCATCCTGGCGCTGCTGGCGATAAGCACGTTGAAGATTCGGTAACGCTAATGGGGGATCTTTCGGGAAAAACAGCCGTGGTAATCGGAGCCGGGAAGTCCGGGATCTTCTCGGCGCGCCTTCTGGCAAAGGAAGGCGCCGATGTCCTCGTCATGGACGAGCGCTCAAGGGACGCAGTCGAAAAATCCCTTGGAGAGCCGATTCCCGAAGGCGTTTTTTTCAGGCAGGGGATGATGCTTCCGCCGGATGTTTGCCGGACTTCATTTGTTGTGTTGTCTCCCGGTGTTTCGCGCGAGAGGCTTCCGCTTTCGGAGCTTGCCGCGGCGGGTGTTCCGGTGATGGGGGAGCTGGAGTTGGGATTTTGCCGGTTCCGGGGAAAGGTGGCCGCGATTACGGGAACGAATGGAAAATCCACCGTCACGACACTTGTCGGAGGGATGGCGTCGCGCGCTTTCGGACGCGTGTTTGTCGGCGGGAATCTGGGGACGCCATTTGTCGAGGCGGCGGGGGTGCCGTTTGATTGGGGAGTGGTGGAGGTTTCCAGTTTCCAGCTTGAATCGACCGATAGATTTTGCCCGAAGGTGGCGGCGCTTTTGAATCTTACTGAAGATCATAGGGACCGTTACGACGGATTTGCCGCGTATGCGGAAGCCAAGACGGCGATGTTCCGCAACATGGGGCCTGACGGCGTGGCCGTGTTGAACGCCGACGATCCTGAAGTGATGGAGCGTACGGCCCATATCCGGGCGCGTGTAATTTCCTTTTCAGTTCGCCGTGAGCTTCCTGTCGGCGGATTTCTTGCGGGGAGCGACATGGTTTATCGGTCCGCCTCCGGGGATGAGCGATACCCCGTGAGCGGGATGAAGATACGGGGACTCCAGAACGTGGAAAACGCGCTTGCGGCGATCTGCGTTGCGCGGTCGATGGGAGTTTCGCCGGAAAACGCGCGGGCGGAGCTTGCGGAGTTTCCGGGGCTTGCGCATAGGGTGGAGTTTGTGCGGGCCGTCGGGGGGGTGTCGTTTTTCAACGATTCCAAAGGAACCAACGTGGGCGCGGTTTTGGCGGCGCTTGAAGGGTTTCCCGAACCGGTGGTCCTGATTGCGGGCGGCAAAGACAAGGGAGTCGATTTCCGGCCGTTGCGCGAATCGTTGTCACGAAAGGCCAGGGCTGTGGTGCTTCTGGGTGAGGCTCGCGCGCGCATGGAAAACGAGCTTCGCGGCGCGGCACCGATCGAGCTTGCGGATACCCTTCCCGGCGCGGTGCGGGCGGCGGCTTCCGCCGCGCGTTCAGGGGATGTGGTCGTGTTTTCGCCGGCTTGCTCAAGCTACGACATGTTTAGGAATTTCGAGGAACGCGGAGAAGCTTTCCGCCGCGCTGTTAAGGAGTTGCCGGAATGACGTTTGGTAAACGCACGGAAACCATGATCCTGGTTTTCTGCACCCTGTCGCTGACTGTCCTTGGGCTGCTCATGATCTATAGCGCGACAAACGTCATGGCGGGGTCCTCCGCCAGATTTGGGCATGACCCGGCTTACTTCTTCAAACGGCAGATCTTTTTTCTGACGCTTGGCATATCTCTGGCCGTGTTTCTGTCGCGCGTCGACTACGATTTCTACCGCAGGCATATCCGGCTCCTTCTCGTCGGTACGTTTCTGGTCCTGATGCTGGTGTTTGTCCCCGGCATCAATCACACGGCGAACGGGGCTTCGCGCTGGATCGACTTGCGGCTCATCTTTTTTCAGCCTTCGGAAATGGCCAAGTTTGTCCTTCTGCTCTATGCGGCGTACGCGATCGATCGTAAAGGAGAAAACCCCAGAGAAGGACTCAAGGCATTTCTGCCCATGCTGCTCTTGATGGGTATTTTCGTCGCGGTGATTTTGAAAGAACCGGATTTCGGCATGGCGGTGGTCATCACGATCTCTTTTTTCGTCGTCATCTTTCTTGCGGGTTTTCCATGGAAGCTTCTCGTTGGCATGGCGGTGGCGGTGGCGCTTGCCGCGGTTACGCTGGTTGTCTCCACACCGTACCGCCTGGCCCGCTTCAAAGCGTTCATGGATCCTTTCTCCCAGGCGCAGACGGGAGGATACCAGGTGCTGCAGTCGTTGATCGCGTTTTCAAACGGCGGGTTTTTAGGGGTGGGCATAGGGGGAGGAAAGCAGAAGTTGTTCTATCTGCCGGAAATGCACACCGATTACATCATTTCCGTAATTGGCGAAGAGCTTGGTTTTGCCGGCGTGGCGTTGACAGGCGCCTGCTTCATATCTATCGCATGGGTGGGTTTCCGGATCGCCCGCAGGGCGCGTGATCCCTTTGGAAAATACCTGGCCATGGGGTTTTCGGTCGTCATTGGAATCCAGGCGCTTATGAACATGATGGTTGGGCTGAAAATGCTGCCGCCAAAGGGCATGGTGCTTCCGTTTTTGAGTTACGGCGGAAGCTCTTTGATCATGCACCTTGCGGCGATCGGCATCTTGATGAATGTGTCCCGAAAGGGGGCGGATGCTTTTGTCGCTGAGAATGATCGTAGCCGGAGGAGGGACTGGCGGGCACGTTTTCCCAGGGATTGCTCTTGCTGAGGCGTTTCTCTCTCTTTGTCCCGGCGGAATCGTCGCGTTTGTGGGGACAAGAGAGGGTCTCGAGGCTCGCGCCGTTCCGGCGCGGGGGTTCGAGATTGATTTCGTCCCTTCGGGGCAGGTTACGGGAAAAGGGTTGCTGGGGGTGTTGGGGCTTTTGCGGATAGTCTCCGGTATTTTTCGAGCTGTGGGCGTCTTGAGGCGCCGTCGTCCGGATCTGGTGTTTGGCGTTGGCGGATACGCCTCTGTGCCGGTTGCCGCCGCCGCGGTTCTCATGCGCGTGCCGCTGTTTCTTCAGGAGCAAAACAGCGTGCCGGGGCGTTCGAACCGGCTTCTTGCGCGGTTTGCGGTCCGGGTGTTTGCCGGGTTTGAAGGCGCTGTAAAACACCTGCCGCAGGGACGGACGGAGAGAATGGGAAATCCGCTGCGGGCGGAAATAGTTGCCGCGGCGCGCGCAGGAAGCACGGAGTGGCCGCCTGAGGATTCGTTCACTGTGCTGGCTATCGGCGGCTCGCGCGGCGCGCGCGCGATCAATTCCTGTGTGCTGGAGATGGCCCGCGCGGGGAAAAAGGAAGGGAAGGAGATCCGCTTTCTGCTGCAGACAGGGGAGAGCGGATACGCCGGAGTGGAAGAAATTGTTCGAAAGGAAAGTTTGATGGTCGAACCGTTTGCTTTCACAGATCGGATGGGGGAAATGTTCCCCCGGTGCCATGCCGTTTTGATGCGGGCGGGAGCGCTTTCCATTTCGGAGGCGGCGCTGTTTGGGCGTCCATGTGTTCTTGTGCCGTTTCCGAGCGCGGCTGACGACCACCAGACCGGCAACGCGCGGGAGTTTTGCGCGGCGGGAGCGGGGATATGGATGCCGGAGAGTGATGCGATTCCAGAAGCGGTACGGGCATCGTTGTGGTCGCTGGCCGGGGACCGGAATGCGCGGGAGAAGGCGCGGGAAGCATCGCTTTCTTTTGCCCGTCCCGACGCCGCTTTAGAGACGATCCGCGGGGCGCTTGCGCTTTTTCGGCCAGACGGCCGTATGAAGGAGGCTTGAGAGAGGATGTACAGGAAAGGGCTCCCCATCCATTTTGTCGGCATCGGCGGCATCGGAATGAGCGGCATCGCGGAACTTCTGTTGAACCTTGGGTATCGCGTGTCGGGATCGGACATGCGGTACTCCGAGATTACGGAGCGCCTGTCGTCGCTTGGCGCTTCCGTCATGCTTGGGCACGCGGCGGAGAATGTTCCTTCCGATGGCCACGTTGTGGTGATTTCATCCGCTGTTCGCGCTGACAACCCGGAAGTTCTGGAGGCGCAGCGGCGCAAGATCCCGGTAATTCCGCGCGCGGAGATGCTGGCGGAACTGATGCGGATGAAATACGGGATAGCCATCGCGGGAACGCATGGAAAAACCACGACGACATCTATGGTGGCTACCGTGCTGGCGACCGCCGGGTGGGACCCGACCGCCGTGGTTGGAGGCAAACTGAACAGCCTGGGCTCCAACGCGAAACTTGGGCAGGGAGAATTTCTTGTCGCGGAGGCGGACGAGAGCGACGGCAGTTTCCTTAAGCTTTCTCCTACGGTGGCGGTGGTGACGAACATTGATCTTGAGCACCTCGACTTCTATTCGGGGATCGGGCAGATAAAGGAAACGTTTTTAAACTTCATCAACAAGATTCCCTTTTACGGATTTGCCGTGCTTTGCGTCGATCATCCGGACGTCCAGGAACTGCTGCCTTCCGTGACTAAGACGGTTGTGACGTATGGCTTTTCAAGGCATGCGGACTACCGCGCGGAAAACCTTGTCTGCGAGGAAATGACAAACCGGTTCAGCGTTGTCTGCCGTGGAGAACCGCTTGGAGAGATGACGCTGCGCGCGCCAGGGCGGCATAACGTAAGCAACGCGCTGGCGGCCGTGGCGGTGGCCGTAGAGCTTGGAGTTCCTCCCGAGAAGGTTTGCCAGGGACTTCTGGATTATGCCGGCGTGGCGCGGCGGTTCCAGTGGAAAGGGGAAAAAGAGGGCGTCACGGTGATAGACGATTACGCCCATCACCCGGCGGAGATCAAGGCTACCCTTGCGGCGGCAAGGGAAGTCTGGCCGGATCGCCGGATCGTCGCGGGGTTTCAGCCGCATCGATACAGCCGCACGCGCGCGTTGTTCAAGGAGTTTCTTTCCGCGTTCAACGAAGCGGATGTTCTTATTCTGTTCGACGTATATCCCGCCGGGGAAGAGCCGATCAAGGACGCTACGGCTGATTGCCTTTGCGAGGCGATTCGGGAGCATGGGCACAAAGGGGCAAGTTATGCGGGTAAAGCGGCGGAAGCAGCGGATGCGGTTCGCTCCGTTCTTAAGCCGGGAGACATATTTCTGACAATGGGGGCCGGAGATGTCTGGAAACTTGGAGAAATTGTCGCATCAGCGTGACGGGAACGGCAGGAGGCGGCCAGTGCTGAGAAACGTGGATGTTACGTTACGCGCGAGGCTCAAGGACTACACCACTATCGGGATCGGCGGGACGGCGGAGCGGATGGTGTTCCCGCATTCCATAGCCGAGGTCGGCGAGATCTTTTCCGCCGAACGGCGGGCCGGCGGGGCCGTGCGCGTGCTTGGGGCCGGGAGCAACCTTCTGGTATCGGACAACGGCGTGCGCGGGACGACTCTTTGCACGAAGAAGCACTTGTCCAAAGTGGCGTTTCTGGGAGGCTGCTCGGTAATCGCCGAGGCGGGAGTCATGCTTCCGCGGTTGGCCGTGCTGTGCGCCCTGTCGAACCTTTCGGGGATCGAGCCGATCTCCGGTATCCCCGGGACGGTGGGCGGAGCGCTTATGCTGAACGCGGGCGCGTACGGAAGACGAATCGGAGACCTGGTCGAATGGGTCGAGATCGTCGATGACGAGGGAGAACTTCACCGGGTGGAGGCGCAGGCTATCTGGTTCGGCTACAGGGAAACAGCTTTTCCAGTCCGGGGCGTTGTGGTCCGGGCGGGCTTTCGCTTTGCCGAAGGAACTCGCGAGACCGTGTTTGAGCATATACGCCGCTGGAACGAGAAGCGGCGCGCGAATCAGCCATGGGATGAAAAATCTTTCGGCTGCGCTTTCAGGAACCCGCAAGAGAGCGAAAGCGCCGGAGCGCTCCTGGAGCGCGCGGGGATGAAAGGGGAGCGGGAAGGCGATGCGTGTTTTTCCGAAAAACACGCCAACTTTCTTCTGAACCGCGGAAAGGCCGCGGCGGCCGATGTTTACAAGCTGATGAACCGTGGAATTAAAGCGGTGGAGGATCGGTTCGGGGTTCTGCTGGCTCCGGAGGTAAGGATGTGGGGAGATTTCGATGCCTGACGCTCAAAGATTTGCGGGCGCGCGCGTAGGGGTGTTTTTCGGCGGCGTCTCGGTGGAAAGGGAGGTTTCCCTTCGCACGGGCGCAGCCACGGCCGCGGCGCTTCGCCGCAAAGGCTACGACGTCCGCGAGATAGACATACGGAAGGATTGGCTTGATGTGGTGAAAGGCGCGGAGGTGGATGTGGCGTTTCTCGCGCTCCACGGACGCTTGGGCGAGGATGGTTGCATCCAGGCGGCTTGCGAGTTGGCGGGGCTTCCATATACCGGGTCTGGCGTTGTCTCCTCCGCTGTCGCGATGAGCAAGGCGTTCTCGAAGCGGCTGGTCGCGGCGGCGGGCGTGCCGTGTCTGCCCGATGAGGTGTACGAAAGTTCGCAGCTTCCCGACGCAAAACCTCCGTCGTTTGGGTTTCCGCTTGTTGTCAAGCCGGAACAGGGAGGCTCCGCGATCGGAGTCACAATCGTCCATGATCTCTTGATGTGGAAGGAAGCTGTGGAACTGGCCGCGCGGCACGACTCTCTTGTGCTTGCCGAGCGCTATGTCGCGGGACGGGAGGTCACGGTTTCAATCGTCAATAACAGGGTTTTTCCCGCAATCGAGATAGTGCCAAAGTCGGGAGTCTATGACTACCACTCCAAATACACTCAGGGACAGACGGAATACCTGATCCCGGTGCCGATGGAGAGAGACGTTCTGGAGCGCGCTTCCGAATATACAAGACGTGTGGCGCGGACGCTGCGGCTTCGCGGCGCCGCTCGGGTCGATTACATGGTGGACCGCGCGGGGAACATTTTTTTCCTTGAGGTGAACACGATTCCGGGAATGACGGAGACGAGTCTGCTTCCAAAAGCCGCGAAGTTCGACGGCATGTCGTTTGAGGATCTGGTGGAAGAGATTCTTCTCGACGCGGGGTTGTCGAAATAGATGATCGAGTACAAGGCATACCACAAGACGGCCTACGGGAAACGCGGCGGCGGAAGGCATGCCGTGTCGAAGAAAGGAAAGGCCAAAGAATCGGAAAAGATGACGCCGAAGGCGCGGCTCAAGACAGCGGCGTATATTTTCGCGGCGCTTTTTGTGCTGGTCTTTCTTGGCGTGGCGTCACGGTATGCGTATTTGCGCCTTGCCCGCTCCGCCATGTTCTCCATTCGGGCGATAGAGATGAACTCTTGTCCGAATGTAACGAAAGAGGATGTCTGGTCGATTGTGCGCGGAGATGGAAAGAACAGTGTTTTATCTGTCTCGGCGCGCAACTTGTCCAGCCGGCTTATGTCGCATCCGTGGATTCGCTCCGTGGCGGTGCGCAAGTCGTTCCCGGATCGTCTCGTGGTGCGTATCGAGGAACATCACCCTATCGCTATGGTCAATCTGGATACTCTCTGGTACGTGAACGGCATGGGGGTGTTGTTCAAGCGGCTCAACGCATACGATCCGAAAGACCTGGCGATCGTCACCGGTTTTTCAGCGGACGATCTTCGGTCGAAGAATGCCGTGACGATGCGCAATTTCCGGGGCGCGCTTGAGCTTTTACAGCTTGCGGAGGCCGGGCCGCTGCGCAAGAACCTGTCCGAGGTGCATTTCGATGCCCAGGAAGGGTACACGCTTGTAAGCAGGGATACCGGCGTACAGTTCAAGGTCGGCGGGATGGATTTCCAAAGGGCGATACAGCGGGTGGAAGAAGCGCTGCCGAGGGTGTCGGCTCTGGGCAAGTCAACGGGCGTTGTCGATTTGAAGACCGAGGGACGCATTTTCGTGCGGTCGGGGGAGTGAATGGAAACGGGGCATGATCAGGTGATCGCGGGTCTGGACATCGGGTCGAGTAATGTGACCACGGTCCTTGGGAGAAAGATACCGGAGGGGGTTGAGATCCTCGGTAAGGGCGAGTGCCCTACGGAAGGGATGCGCAAAGGCGCGGTCGTAAACGTTGACGCCACTGTCAAGTCTATCCGCAGTAGCGTCTCAGAGGCGGAGCGGGTTACCGGTCTCAAGGTGGAGTCCGTTTTTGTCGGGATCTCCGGCCCGCTTATAAAGTCGTTCAACAGCCATGCCGCCATCTCCGTGAAGAACGAAAAAGAGGTAACACAAGCCGATTTTACGCGTGTCCTCGAGATTGCGAAGACGGTGGAATTACCCAATGACCGGGAAATATTGCACGTTCTGACTCAGGAATTCATCGTCGATGACATTGCGGGGATCAAGGACCCTCGCGGGATGACGGGGATACGCCTCGACGCGCGGGTGCATGTGGTGACAAATGACATTCATGGCGCTCGCAACCTGATACGGTGCGTGGAGAAAGCGGATCTCAACATAGAGTCGCTCGTGCTGTCTCCGCTGGCGTCGGCCGACGCTGTCCTTACAGCCGAAGAGCGGGAAGTTGGCGTGGCGCTGGTGGATTTTGGCGGCGGCACTGTTGAGATGGTGATCTTCTACGACGGGGCTTTGCGGCATTCCTTTGTTCTTCCTCTTGGCGGCGGCAACATCACTTCGGACATCGCTATAGGCTTGAAACTTCCCAACGCTGACGCGGAGCTGCTCAAAATCTCCTCCGGGTGCGCGATGATCCAGAAGGTGCGGCGCGACGACCTGGTGGAGCTTCCCGGGGTCGGCGGCCGCCAGCCGAGGCCGCTGCGCCGCCAGCACTTAAGCGAAATCATCGAGCCAAGGGCGGAGGAAATCTTCGCCTTGCTGCAGAAAGAAATACTGAGGTCCGGATGCGATGAAAGCCTTGGTGCCGGCGTCGTGCTGACCGGCGGCTGCGCGCTTCTGGAGGGGCTTGCGGATCTTGGGGAGCGGGTATTCAGGATGCCGGTTCGGCGCGGAGGCCCTATCGGCATAAGCGGGTGTGTGGAGACTGTCAATAGCCCCGCTTGTTCCGCTGCCGTTGGCCTTGTGATCTATGGTTCGCAATCATACGAAACCATTGTTGGTCCGGATGATGGGCAGCTTTCGGAGGGGATTTTTAACCGCGTAAAGAAATATCTTTCGGACTTTTTTTAGATACGGAAATCTTAAGACGTTAAAGGGAGGAAGAGATGGAAATGAAGGAGCGCGAAAACGGCAAAGCCAGATTGTTCACGGTTATTGAGGAGAATCGTTCCAACGTGGTGATCAAGGTGATCGGCGCCGGCGGAGGCGGCGGCAACGCAATCAACACAATGATCGAGGAAGGGTTGCAGGGGGTGGAGTTCATCGCCGCCAACACGGACGCGCAGGCTCTCTCGCGTAACCTTGCGCCGTTAAAACTGCAACTGGGAACGAAGCTTACCAAAGGGCTGGGCACGGGCGGCAATCCGGAGATCGGGCGCGACGCGGCGATCGAGGATCGCGACATGCTCCGTGAGGCGCTTACGGGCGCGGATATGGTGTTTGTTACCGCGGGCCTGGGCGGCGGAACCGGAACCGGCGCGGCTCCGATCGTGGCCGAGGTTGCCCGCGAGGTCGGGGCGCTGACGGTTGCTGTTGTGACCCGGCCATTTGTTTTTGAAGGGCAGACCCGTAAGCGGCAGGCGGACATTGGATTCAAGGAACTGCGGTCCATCGTTGACACGATCATCGTTGTGCCGAACGAGAAACTGCTCCTTATCGCCGGCAAGGAAATGAGATTCGTTGACGCGTTCAAAAAAGCGGACGAGGTTCTCTTTCAGGGAGTGCGCGGCATCTCGGAACTGGTTACAAAGCCCGGATATGTAAACATCGACTTCGCCGACGTCAAGACTGTCATGGCGGGGATGGGGCTGGCGTTGATGGGCACAGGATCGGCTTCCGGACAGAATCGGGCTGTCGCGGCGGCGGAGAAGGCGATATCGAGCCCGCTTCTGGAAGATGTCTCGATAAAAGGCGCCCGCGGAGTGCTTATCAATATCACAGCCGGGTTGTCGCTGTCTTTGAACGAAGTAAACGAAGCGGCGAGCCTGATTCGCGAGGAAGCTTCCGACGAAGCAAATATCATCTTCGGCACGGCCGTCGATGAGTCCATGGAGGACGAACTGAAAGTTACCGTGGTTGCCACAGGGTTTGAGCCAAACGTCGCGGAAGGGCCCTGGAAGAGCCAGAGAAAAGGCATCAAGCTGGTCAGCCGCGCTGAAGATTTGCATAAGCCCGCTTTTATGAGAAACGCCGCGGCACAGTCGGTTTTGCCCGATGAGCGCGCGGAAGACCTTCCGCTGATCGACAAGGAGACAGAAATCGAGTCGCTGGACGACTTCGAGATTCCGACCTTCCTGCGGCGGCGGGTGGAATAACTTTCGGGAAGAAGCGCGTTTTGGGCAAGCCGCTTTTCCGGTCCGCGCGTCAAGGCGGGGAAACCGGTTCTGTCCGCAAGGAGTGGGGTGGGAAGAAAAGGGTCGCGCTGGTTTACCCCAACGCCTACCGCCTGGCCATGTCGAACCTTGGGTTTCTGCTGGTTCACGGCCAGGTCAACGAAAGACCGGACCGGCTGTGTGAGAGAGCCTTCCTCTCCCCCGTGGGAGGAAGGAAGCCCTCCACGGTTTCAGGCGGGCGGTGCGCATCCCCACTGATTGGCGCGACTCTGGGCAGGACGCTGGAAAGCGGGCGTTTCCTTTCGGAGTTCGATGTCGTCGCCATTTCCCTTTCCTTCGAAAACGATCTCCTTAATATTCCGGATATTCTGGCCGCGGGCGGTATCCTTCCGTTTCGCGAGGATCGGGCCGCTTCCGGCAAGCGGTATCCGCTGGTTGTCGCCGGAGGGTTTGCCGCCTCCCTGAATCCGGAGCCGTGCGGAGTGTTTGCGGACGCGGTGATTGTCGGCGACGGAGAACGGGCGGTTGAAGCTCTGCTTGATATGGAAGGCGGCGATTCCGCTGATGCCGGTTTCATGCGCGCCCTTTCGAGCATTCCCGGAGTCTATGTTCCGTCTGGTTACGTTCCCGTTTACGAAAGGGATGATGGGGCGTCGGCGGGCGGGCGGCTTCTCTCCCTTGATCCCCTGCCTGGTTTTCCCGACCGCGTTGTTCGCGAGACGCTCGATCTTGCGGCGCTTGCGCCTCCTCCTCCGATCGTTTTGGCGGATGATACCGAGTTTGGAAGAATGTCGCTTGTGGAAACATCCCGCGGCTGTCCTAAAAAGTGCTGCTTTTGCGCCGCCTCACACGCGAACCCTGTTTTCAGGGAATTTCCCATAGAGCGTGTCCGCGTGGCCGCGGAAGCGGCGTGGCCGCACCGCCGGGCGGTGGGAATGATAGGAGCGGCGGTACTGGACTGGGGGCCATTTCGGGAATTTGCCCTGGAGGTGTTAGAGCGCGGCGGGAGCGTGTCTCCGGCATCTGTGCGCGCCGAGGCTGTTGACGAAGAGATAGCGGACATCCTTGCGCGGAGCGGACACCGGACCGTGGCGCTTGCGCCCGAATGCGGGGATAAGCGGCTTCGCGCGCGCGTAGGGAAACATATTTCGGATGACGCGTTTTTTGATGCGGCTTCGATACTTGCGCGCGCCGGGATTGTATCGTTCAAACTATACTTTTTAATTGGCTTGCCCGGAACGCAAAGGGAAGGTGAAACGGAAGCGATAGTCGGCTTTTTGAGCCGGTTTCGGGAGCATGTTTTAGGCGAGGCGCGTGTGGTTGGGCGGATGGGCACTATAACCGCGGTGTTGTCTCCCTTTGTGCCGAAGCCGTTTACGCCGTTGCAGTGGGCCGGGATGGCAAAAGAAGAGGAGCTTATAGCCCGCGAGAAAATAGTGGCCTCATTTGTTCGGACGGTTCCAAACCTGCGCTGTGCGGGGGAGCGGCCGCGTGACGCGGTTTTGCAGGGGTACCTCGGCCTGTCCGACAGGCGCGTAGCGGAAGGATTGCGGAAGGTGAAGGGAGGCCGCTTCCATGCGTTGCCGCCGGAGATTTCGGCAAGGATTTCAGCGATTGCGCATCGGGAGAAAAATCCTGATGAGTTTTTCCCGTGGGATATGATTGAGGGAAGCCACAAAAAAGCGGATCTGCGCGCGCGATACGAGAAATACTTGCAGGGCTAAGGAGGCGAAGTGGAGCACAAGGTGTCGTTTCGCGGGACGGGAAAAGAGTATTTCGGCATCTGGATTGTGAATACACTTCTTAAGATCGTTACGTTTAGTGTTTATACGGCGTGGGCGAAGGTTCGCAAGCGGCGCTATTTTGCCGGAAAAATATTTATGGATGACGAGCCGTTTGAATACCTTGCAAGTCCCAGGGCTCTTTTCCGGGGATGGCTTGTCGCGGCGGCGGCGATTGTGGCCTATACATGCGCGGATTATTTCAGCAAGATGCTTGGAATTGTCATATCGCTCATAATAATGGCGTTTTTCCCCTGGGTCGTGGTGAAGTCGCGCATCTTCAATTTCCGAAACCAGTCTTGCCGGAACATCCGGTTTGGTTTTGCTCCGAAATACGCGGAAGGCTACCGTGTCATGCTTGGATGGCCGCTGCTGGTTCCGTTTACTTTGGGCCTCCTGATCCCATACGTGTTCTATCGCCAGAAGAAGTTCCTTGTGGAAAACAGTTCATACGGAACGACGCCATTTCGTTTTACCGCGACTCCGAGGGAATTCTACAGGATTTACACAACACTCGTGTTTAAGGTGGTGTTGTTCTCGTTGGTCTTTATTGCTGTCTTTGTCGGTGTAGCTATGTTTGTGCCTAAACAGGTGGGGATTTATATCTTGATGTTTCTGTCTGTATTGCCGTTTTTCTTGGTGGTTGTCTATTTTAAAACCGCTATTGCGAATCTGGTCTGGAACTCTACGGAACTTGGAGGACTGAAGTTTCAAAGTTCGATGGATGTAATGGACATGTGCTGGCTCTATTTTTCAGGCGGCGTTGCCGTCATTTTTTCGATGGGACTTCTTTTTCCTTGGGCATCGGTCCGCGTGATGCGCTACCGGTGTGAGCGGTTGTCGGTTCATTCACAAGAAGGGATCGGTCAATTCATTGCGGATACGGCATCGGCTTCCGTCGGAGCCGTGGGCGAGGAGATCGGCGATTTGTTTGGTATGGACGTGGATTTCGGTTTCTGATGCGGACTGACGGCTTCTACTACGATGGGTTAAGCTCCCACCGGGTGCAGGTTGAGGTGTATCTGGTTTCGGGGGGGGTGATGATCCACGGACCGGGAGTGGACATCAAGGCGCCGCTTGCCTCGGTTACCCTCGAAGAAGCCGTGGGTGGCGGACGAAGCGTGCTTCGGTTTGCGGACGGCGGCATGTGCGCTTTTGACGATGCGCCGTTCGCGGATCAGGTTTCTGTAGCGCAGGGGAAACGGGTGGGGTTGTCGCGGATCAGCCGCTGGGAGAGAAGCCTTTTTCTGTCCATAGTGGCGCTTTTGATCGTGGCGGCTGTCGTGGCGGTAGCCGTACGGTATGGAGTTCCGGCGCTTTCCCGCAGAGTAGCTTTTATTATTCCGCTTGATGTCGAGAAGCGGTTGGGCGAGGAGGTGCTGGCGGCGCTCGACAAGGTTGTTTTCAAGCCATCCGGTTTGCCTGAAGAAAGCATAGAACGCCTCAGCGTGGCTTTTCATGACGTAGCGCAAGGAACTTCTATCGGGGACAACGCGCGTATCCTGTTCCGGAAGGGCGGGCGGCTTGGCGCCAACGCGGTTGCGATTCCATCGGGGATTGTGGTAATGACCGATGAACTTGTGCTGCTGGCCCAGGACGACTGGGAAATCGCGGCGGTGATGGCGCACGAAGCCGGGCATATACGCGGACGCCACAGTATGCGGCATCTTCTGCAAAATTCGATGACAGCGCTTATTGTCTCTGCCGCGATCGGCGATTTTACCTCGGTTTCGTCGATGGCGGCGGCCGCGCCGACGCTTTTGATCAACGCGAAGTATTCAAGAGATTTCGAGCGGGAGGCGGATGCGGAGTCTGCCCGCTATCTCTTGAGCCGCGGCGTCTCCTGGCGGAAATTTGCCGACATGCTTGAGCGGCTGGAAGCGGACCATGAGCGGAAAATAAAAGAAAAATCTTCGCAGGCTGAGCTGAAGAGAATTTTAGAATCTTTAGATGAAGTGGAAAGGAAAAAAGAGAGGACTTCAAGATCTTTAAATGAACTGGAAAACGAAAAAGACAGAATTTCAAGATCTTTAGATGAGCTAGAAAGCGAAAAAAACAGGATTTCAAGATCTTTGGATGAACTGGGAAACAAAGAAGAGCCTTTGCGGGCTGAGCAAAAAAGCAAAGAGAGCATTTTGAAATCTTTAGATGAACTGGAAAGCAAAAGAGATAGGATTTCGAGATCTTTATATGAACTGAAAAGCAAAAAAGAGACGATTTTAGGATCTTTAGATGAACTGGAAAGTAAAAAAGAAATGATTTTAAAATCTTTAAATGAACTGGAAAGCGAAGAAAAGTCTTCGCAGGCCGAACAGGAAAGCGAGAAAAAATCCTCCCTGGCTGAAGACTACCTGTCGTCCCATCCGCCCGTTCAGGAGAGAATAAGGGAGCTGGAGTCTATTTTCCGTCAAGATGGATCATGATGTTGCGTGTGCGCGGGCCGTCGAATTCGCACAAAAAGATCGACTGCCAGGTGCCCAGCGCCAATTGCCCCGCCTCCACGAATACATTGGTTCCAGAGCCTATCAGCCCCGCCTTGATGTGGGCGTGCGCGTTTCCTTCGAGATGGCGGTAGAAACAATCGGTCGAAGGGGCGATTTTTTCGAGGCAGTTGAGAATATCTTCCCGGACGCTTGGGTCGGTATTCTCGTTGATGGTGACCGCCGCGGTAGTGTGCGGAATGAAGATATGGCAGATGCCGCTTTTGATCCCGCTGTCGCGGACGATTTGCCGGATGTGTTTTGTGATGTCGAGGAAAAGCTGCTTGCCTTCGGTCTTAACGGTGATTGTCTTGAATGGCATCTGTTTGCTCCGTTCAGGCCGGGAGATGTAAACGCATTGTAAATAACCCGCGACTTAAAGTCGTCAGGTTTCTTTGCAAGGACTTCTATAATTATTACGTCAATGTTGCTTAAGGGCAATACGGTGTCTGCCCCGTGGCGAAGTTTGGCGTAACAAGGCGGATACCAATATAATTGTGTTTATGAAGCCGAACAGTCAGTTGATCCTGGCATCAGAATCTCCTCGCCGCAAAGAATTGCTGTCCGCTTTGGGAGTGCCGTTCCGGATTGTGCCTTCGGGGGTGGACGAAATATCCTTTCCCGGAGAAGCGCCTGCGCGTTTTGCTATACGGGCGGCGATGGATAAAGGGATGGAGGTCGCGCAAAAGCATCCTTTTTCCTGGGTTCTTTCCGCCGACACGATTGTTGTGATCGACGGCGCGATTCTGGGCAAGCCAAAGGATCGGGCGGACGCCCGCCGGATGCTTTCCCTGCTCGAGGGGCGCGAGCACAAGGTTTACACTTCGCTGTGTCTGCTTTGCGGGGAACGCGGATATCGGGACGCGGGGACCGAGGTAACGCGCGTGTTTTTCCGGTCTCTTGCAAGGAACGAGATCGCCGCGTATGCCAGAACGGGCGAATGCGACGACAAGGCGGGCGCCTATGCCGCGCAGGGCGCGGGGATGCTTTTAATCGATCGTATCGCGGGGTCATTTTCAAACGTGGTGGGGCTTCCGATGACCCGCGTTGTTTCTATGTTCAAGAAGGCGGGATTGATCGCGGCTTCCTGTTCGGGGTCCCGTTTTTACCGGTTTGCCGGAGGGAAAAAATAATGGAGTATGGCGCTACGGTTGCTGAAAACGTCGCTCGCGTGTTCGACCGGATCGCGCGCGCCGAGCGCCGCGCCGGACGCGCGCCGGGGTCGGTGAAGCTGGTCGCGGCGTCAAAATCGCAGTCGCTTTTGATGATAAAGGAAGCATACGCCGCAGGGCTTACGGTTTTTGGGGAAAACTATGTCCAGGAGGCGCAGGAGAAAATCTCCGGTCTTCCGGACGCCGAGTGGCACATGATAGGGAAACTCCAGGGAAACAAGGTTCGCAAAGCCGTCTCTTTGTTTTCATGGATTCAAACGGTTGATTCCGGCAAGCGGTTAGAAGAAATCTCCCAATGCGCAGTCGAAGCGGGGAAAGTTGTGCCGGTATTGCTGGAAGTAAACCTTGGAGCCGAAGAGAGCAAGGCGGGGATCTCCGCGAACGAGCTGCCTGCCGTGGCCGAAGTTTCCGAGGGTTTGCGCGGCGTCAAAGTTTCCGGGTTGATGGCGATTCCGCCATACGGGATTGATCCTGAAGAGAGCCGGCCGTATTTCGTCCGGTTGCGTAATTTAAGGGATGCGCTTGCCAGGCGGATGCCTTCGCTGGAGCTGCCGGAACTGTCTATGGGGATGTCGGGCGATTTTGAGGAGGCTATCGAGGAAGGGGCGACGATTGTGCGTGTGGGAACCGCGATTTTCGGCGTCCGGTCATGGAGGTAGAAAAATGAACGGCTTGGGGTTTGTCGGCGCGGGGAATATGGGAGAGGTGATGATCCGGGGGGTGATCCGCGCCAAACTCTACTCCCCGGAACAGGTGATTGTGTACGATACGGCGCGAGGGCGGTCGGAGGTGCTTAATCAACGCTTCGGCGTGGTCGTTGCGTCCTCTGTCGAGGAGTTGCTTTCCTTGTGCGATACCGTTGTTGTGGCCGTGAAACCGCAGGTATTGCAAAGCGCTCTGGATTGCGTTCCAAGGGAGGCTGCTTGCGGGAAGACATTTATTTCCGTCGTGGCCGGCGTGAAGGCGGCGGTCTTTGAGCGCGCTTTGGGAGAGGGCGCAAAGATCGTGCGAACCATGCCCAATGCTCCATCTCAGGTAGGGATGGGGAGTACCGGAGTCTATTTCTCCGCTGATGCCGGCCCGGAGGTTCGCAAACGCGTGCTTTCGATCTTTTCCTCTTTCGGGGAAGTGGCGGAGATGCCTCGTGAAGATTTGTTGGATGTCGTTACGGCGTTGTCAGGATCAGGCCCCGCCTACGCGTTCATGTTTGTGGAAGCTATGGCGGACGCCGCTGTCCGGGCCGGGATGATGCGCGGCGAGGCGTGCCTGCTTGCGGCCGCCACGCTGGAGGGAGCGGCGCGGATGGTCCGCGAGACAGGGAAGCACCCCGCGGAGCTAAAAGATATTGTGATGTCGCCCGGCGGTACTACCGCGGCCGGAGTGGAGGCGTTGGAGCGCGGAGCGTTTCGCGCGACGGTTATGGACGCTGTTCTGGCTGCATGGCGAAGGTGCCGCGAACTGGGTGGTCAATAAAGCGGAAGGGGTAAGAAAAGATGTTCATCGCCAGAAACTTTATCGTGGCGATCGCCACCGTTGTTGATTACGTTTTGCTGGCTTACATGTGGGTTTTCATCATCCGGGCCGTGCTGTCGTGGGTCAGCCCCGACCCGTACAACCCGATCGTCCGAACGATCTACGCGCTTACCGAGCCGGTGCTCTCGCCCCTGCGCAGAAAGCTTCCGCTATACGCGGGCTCCATAGATTTCTCTGTCGCTGTCGCGGTGCTGATTATCATTTTTCTGCAGCGCTTCGTAGTACGATCGCTCTTTGAGCTTGCTTATCAGGCGTGGTGAAGCAACCGGATACTCCGTATGCCACTTTCTCCGTGCGTGTGGTTCCTCGCGCGTCGAAAGAAGGCATCGCCGGTTTTGAGGGAGGAGTGCTGCGGATTCGCCTGAACGCTCCGCCGGTGGAAGGGAAGGCAAACGAGGCGCTGACGCGGTTTCTCGCAAAGGCGCTTGGCGTTTCCCGTGGAAGCGTTACGCTGGTATCCGGCGAAAAGGGGCGCAACAAAATTGTACGGATCGATGGAATGACCCCGGAAGCGGTTCTTTCCGTACTTGGTTTGCTTTAAATCAAAACCGCAGGGAGCAGCCCTGATTGAAGTTGTTTTCGGCAGGAGCGCTAAAAAGCAGTAGAAATTATTGATTTCATTCAAAAAAACGCTTGTGTTTTATAGGATTCCGCAGTAAATTTAAAGTTCTTGCATGGTGTGAGCGGCTTGTGATCCGAAAAAGCTTACACAAGGCCCATTATCAGAAGTTTGATACAAAGAGAGCAGGAAGAAATTGCAGCTTATATTCCCTATCCCCTTTCTGACTGTTTTTGCTTGGGTTGCTGTATTCTTATCTTGTTTTATCTTTTCGATAAGTTTATTTAATCTGGTATCCGTAAAGGTCTCTTTTTATAAAATATAACTGAGTAGCATAGGCTCTGTTGCTTAAGTAAATGTATAAACTTTACAGAGACGATATAAGTATGACTGAACGTAGAAGCTCATCTTGTTTGCATAAACATAAATACGTAATATTTTTATTGGAAGCCGTAACGATATTTACGGCGCCGGGTTATATGCGTGTCGATAATTCGTGCGGGAGCGTTCTTGCTGAAGTAGGGTGTTATGTCGGCGGAAATGTCCCCTTGGCGGAGTAGAAATCATATTTGCATTGGATTAATAAGGTCATAAATTGGATGCGTAATAGAGACGCTTTGCTTGTTTTGTGAAGCGTTGAAATTACAGAAAATATCCTTAAGAGGAGGTTAGGTTATCATGAAAGTTATTCAAGCGATGAATGAATATGGGCATGAACAGATTATATTTGTTCACGATAAGGCGGCGGGGCTCAATGCGATTATTGCGATTCATAGCACGGTGTTAGGGCCTGCGCTTGGCGGGACTCGTTTTTGGAATTATGCCTCGGAAGAGGATGCTTTGTTTGATGTGCTGCGTCTGTCGAGGGGGATGACATTAAAGAACGCGGCGGCCGGCCTTAAACTCGGAGGCGGTAAAGCGGTAATCATTGGTGATCCCAAAAAGTTAAAATCCAGGGATTTTTTCCGCACGTATGGCAAATTCATAGATGTGTTAGGCGGCAAATATTACACGGCGGAAGACGTTAATACAAGCGCTACTGATATTGCTCACATAAACGAGGTTACGAAATTTGTATCGGGAACTCCTGAGGTGAGCGGCAACCCGTCACCGTTTACCGCTCGTGGCGTCTATATGGGCATGAAAGCAGGCGCAAGCGTTAAATTTGGTTCCGACTCGCTTCAAGGCAAAACGATTGTAGTGCAAGGGCTTGGAAGCGTTGGGTATTTATTATGTGAACACTTGAAAAAAGAAGGAGCAAGTCTAAAAGTTTACGATATTAACCCCGCCGCGACGGAAAAAACTATAAAAGAGTTTGGCGCTACAGCTATCAAGGCTGAAGAAGTTTTAACGGCAGAATGTGACATATTCTCGCCCTGTGCGCTTGGCGCGGTGTTAAATACTAATAATGTAAGCAGCTTGAAATGCAAGCTTGTAGCTGGGGCGGCTAATAATGTGCTTTTAGACGCGGCAACGGGAGATGCATTGGATAATATGGATATTCTGTATTTGCCAGATTATATTGTCAATGCGGGCGGCGTAATTAATTGTGGCATGGAAATACCCGATGGCAATTATGATGTTAATGTAATTAACACTCAAGTTGACCAGATATACGACACGACGCTTAAAATAATTGCGCTTTCTAAAGAAAAACGCGTGAGTACATATAGAGCGGCTGATGAATATGCGGAAGGTATTGTGGCCGCTGCTAAAAAGTAAAATCGTATAACTTAAAGCACGCCGTTTTTAAAAGTTGGCACGAGTTTGATATCGTGCGGTTAGGCTCTTGCTTATGTTTGTTGTGTCTTACGTAAAGCGCCCGCCCGGAAAGCGGCGGGGTGTGGTATTGTACGAAGAAATATCCCATACCAAGCCAGTCAGGAAGGAGAAGAAATGAGATACTTTGTGGTAGCTATTGTCTGTTTGGCGCTTGTCATGTCGTCGGGGATCGCCTTGGCTGCCGGCGCCACGACGCTGAAAGGAGAAAAAGAGAGGCTCGGTTACAGCATCGGCATGGATTTGGGAGGCATGCTGAAGCGGCAATCCCTCAATGTGGACCCGGACGCGGTGGCGAAAGGGCTCAAGGATGCTTATACGGGCGGGAAGACTTTGCTTACCGAAGAAGAGATGCGCCAGGAAATCCAGGCGCTTCAGACCAAACTTATGGAAAGGCAAGCAGACGAAATGAAAAAGCTGGGTGAGAAAAACAAAAGTGATGGCGAGAAGTTCCTGGCGGAAAACGCAAAGAAAGAAGGGGTGAAAACCCTTCCGAGCGGGCTGCAGTACAAGGAACTGAAAGCGGGAACTGGTAAAACTCCGAAAGCCACTGACTCTGTGACCACCCACTACTCGGGCACGCTGATCGACGGGACCGAGTTCGACAGCTCCTACAAGCGCGGAGAGCCTGTTTCTTTTGCGGTTTCAGGAGTAATCGCCGGCTGGACGGAGGCGTTGCAGTTGATGAAGGAAGGCGCCAAATGGCAGCTCTTTATTCCGTCGTCGCTTGCGTACGGCGAGCGTGGAGCCGGGCGGGACATCGGGCCTAACTCCACCCTCATTTTCGAAGTTGAGTTGATCAAGGTCCAGTAGTCTTTAAGGTTTCGCGGGGAGAAAGAGCGCTCTTTCTCTCCGCGAAACTGCCTTCCCCAATCACTCGTTACACGGTCGAAACACGTCTTAAAAGTCAAACGCCTTCAAGCCTGATTTCCACGCTTTGCGTCAAAACGCCTGAGATTGTGGGGTGATTTTCTTGCTGGTTTGCGCGGGCGGCAAAGAAGTTAGCGTTTGCCGGTTATGTTTTTCAGCCCGATCATCCGGACTGCCTGCTCTGGTTGGTCGGGCGTTGTTTTACTTGTTTGCGGTCAAAGCGCCAAACGCTAATTTTTTGCCTTCGCGGGGAATATAGCCATCAGCGAGACGAAAACGCCTACGGCTCAACTAATCCGGCAAGCGGAACCGGCTATAAAACGGAGACAACTGTCAGAACTCAGATTCGGGTTTCCGTGCGTATACTTCTCCTCTCACATCTCCTCGTTCTATCGCCCTGCGCTCCCGCTTGAAGTACACATAGGCCATACAGGCTATAAAGAGTATCACCGGTAATAGAGGGAACAACAACAACTCCTTAAGCACGTCCATTTCGATTCCGTAGCTGTTTGTGTAAAGATATGCCGGATAGATTTCGTGTATCTTCCGGGCGGCGGCATGGCCTTGGTCTGCCGCTTTGCGATACCATTTCTCGGCTTTTCCGGGATTACGGGATACGCCTTTTCCCGCGGCGTACATCCATCCAAGTTTGTATTGAGCTTCCGCATTTCCCTTTTTAGCCGCCTTTTTAACCCATTTCATAGCCTCGGCATAGTTTTGAGCTACACCCTGGCCTTCGGCGTACATCACTCCAAGGTCGTATTGGGCCTCGACATCTCCTTTTTTCGCCTTGCGCTTAACCTCGTCAAAATCCTGCGCATGGACTATCACGGCAAAACAGATCGCGATCAATGCCGTGCATACGCGCACTAATCGGGACATAGTGTTTCTCCTTGATTCAGCCGTTGAGCCGGCCGGTTGGACGAGCGGAGCGCCGTGTTTGGGTTCGCTATGGTACGGTTTGAAAACTTGTTGCGCAAGGCTTCTTTTGACCTAATTCCGAAAATATTGCGGGTTTCAGTTTTTATAGCGCGACGGAAAGGGGGACCGCTTTTTTTAAAGGTTTTTTAATGCCTTTTCTTCATGTCTTCAAGCCCGTGCTGGGCTTTTGTATTTCCCTGTTCCGCCGCCATGCGATACCACCTTTCGGCCTCGACGTCATCCCGCTCTACGCCCTGGCCGAAGAAGTACATCACTCCAAGGTTATACTGCGCCTCCGCGTATCCGTTTTCCGCCGCCAGACGATATAGTCTCATGGCTTCCGTATGATTCTGGGGTACGCCCCGGCCTTCGGCGTACATAAATCCGATGCTGTATTGAGCTCCCGCATACCCCTGTTTAGCCGCCATGCCGAATAGCTTCAAGGCTACCGTGTCGTTTTTGGCTACGCCGCGGCCATCGGCGTACATTTGTCCGAGGATGTGTTGAGCTTCGGCGTATCCCTGTTTTGCCGCCGAGTGATACCACCTTGCGGCCTCAACATCGTTTCTGGCTACGCCACGGCCTTTTGCGTAGATTGCCCCAAGAATAACCTGGGCTTGCACATCTCCCTGTTCCGCCGCCAGGCGATACCATTTCGCGGCTTCCGCCTCGTCTCTGCCTACGCCCAAACCTTTGATGTATATTCGCCCAAGGTTAAACTGCGCGTCCGCGTGCCCCTTTTCCGCAGCCAGGCGGTACCATTTTATAGCTTCCGTATAATTCTGCTCCACGCCGTGGCCTTCGTCGTGCATCTCTCCAAGGTTGAACTGGGCGTTTGCGTATTCCTGTTCCGCCGCCAGACGGTACAGCTTTACGGCTTCGGCGTAATCCTTGGCTACGCCCCGGCCTTCGTCGTACATTATTCCAAGGTTGTATTGGGCATGCGCGTTTCCCTGCTTTGTCGCCAGGCTAAACCACTTCACGGCTTCCGCCTCATTTTTTGCCACGCCCTGGCCATCGGCATACATTTTCCCAAGGTTGAATTGCGCTTCCGCAAGTCCCTTGTCGGCGGCCAGGTGGTACCATTTTTCGGCTTCATCGTAATTTTTTTCCGCGCCGCGGCCTTCGTAGTGCATCAACCCAAGGAAAAACTGGGCCTCCGCGTATCCCTGGTCGGCCGCTTTTTTAAACAGTTTCGCCGCTTCCGCGTAATCCTGAACAACGCCATAGCCGAGGTAGCAAAGCTCTCCAAGACTAAACTGGGCGCTCGCGTTTCCCTGCTCTACGGCCAGGCGGTACCATTTTTCGGCTTCGGCATAATTCCGGGATACGCCCCGGCCTTCGGCGTACATTCGTCCGAGGCTGGACTGCGCTTCCGCAAGCCCTTTTTCAGCCGCAATGCGAAACCACTTCACGGCGTCCTTGTCGCTTTTTGTTACGCCACGGCCTTCGGCGTACACCACTCCGGTGTTGTGCTGGGCCTCGGAATGTCCCTGTTCCGCGGCCATCCGGAACCATTTCGCGGCTTCCGCGTCATTTTGCGTTGTGTCTATACCCGCGGAGTACAGTGTTCCAAGCTTGAACTGGGCTTCCGCTTCTCCTTTTTCCGCCGCGCGTTTGGTTGCGTCAAAGCCCGTGGTTTGAAACATTCCCGCGATCGATCCGACACTTGCGCGTATGAATTGAAACATTTCTTTTCTCCCTGATGTTCAGGCGTCATAAAAAGCAATGACTATTTAAAAATACAGGAAAAATCATCTTGACGCCTCCCTTGGTTCAGGAATGCTCCGTTTTTTTCAATGCCGAGATCTCTTTTTCTTCATGGCGTCGAGCGCTTCCCGCGCTTTTATATCTCCCTGTTCCGCGGCCTTGCCAAACCAGTTTGCGGCTTCCGTATCATTTTTGTCTAAGCTTTGACCTTCCTGGTACATCAAACCAAGGTTGTATTGGGCTATTGCAAATCCTTGCTCCGCCGCCTTGCGAAACCACATTGCGGCTTCCGTATTATTTTGTGTTACGCCACGGCCGTTTAAATATAGTGTTCCAAGGATGCTTTGGGCATACGCGTCTCCCTGTTCCGCGGCCTTGCCAAACCAGTTTACGGCTTCCGCATCATTTTTTTCTACGCCCCGGCCTTCGTAATACATTACTCCAAGGCTGAACTGCGCTTCCGCGTCTCCATTTTCCGCCGCGCGTTTGACTACGTCAAAATCCTGCGCCTGAAACATCTCGGCGGAAGAAATCTGTTTTTTCGTGTTTTTTATCCTGTTCTGCGCCAAAAGATGTCCTTGTTCCGCCGCTTTTTGAAACCACTTTGTGGCTTCCGCATCATTTTTTTCCATGCCGTGGCCGAAGAAGCACATCATTCCAAGGCTATATTGAGCCTCCGCAAATCCTTGTTCCGCCGCCAGGCGATACAGTTTCAGCGCTTCCGCGTAATCCTGTTCTACGCCCCGGCCTTCGGCGCGCATTTGCCCAAGGATGTGTTGAGCGTCCGCGTTTCCCTTTTCCGCCGCCAGTTGGAACCACTTTACGGCTTCCGTATTGTTTTGGTCTACGCCCCGGCCTTCCGCATATACCGCTCCAAGAACAACCTGGGCGCATGTGTCTCCTTGTTTTGCAGCCTTTAGATACCAATTCATGGCTTCGGTATCGCTTTGGTCAACACCATGACCTTCGGCGTACATTCGTCCGATGTTAAACTGAGCGTCCGCGTTTCCCTGGTCCGCTGCCATGCGATACCATTTAACGGCTTCCATATAGTCTCGATCTACGCCCAAGCCGTTTTCGTACATAAATCCGAGATTGTTTTGGCTGGCAACATTTTTCTTTTCCGCCGCTTTTTTAAACCACTTTGCCGCTTCCTTGTCATTTTGTTCTACGCCTTGGTTTTTGGCATACATCCATCCAAGTAGGTACTGTGCGTCCGCATGTCCTTTTTCAGCAGCTTTTTTAAACCACTTCGCTGCTTCTGGATAATCAAGCGTAATGCTTTTTCCCTGGAAGTACATCATTCCAAGGTTGAATTGGGCTTTTGTATCGTTTTTTTCAGCCGCATGTTTGATTGTATTAAAGTCTTGTGTTTTAACTTGATGAATCTTCAATAGAAAATAAATTGTGATCAATCCCGCGCATATAATAATAAAAAATGTAAATATAAAAAAAAGCATTTAAATTCTCCTTTTCAACCGCCGGCTGTTCGGCCAGATGAGCATGGAACCAGGCATTAATTAGTTGTAACGCGGTTTAATAATCCCGACATGCGTGACGCTTTAAAGCCTTGCTCCGAAAAGCTTTTCGTCGAGCCAGATTTTATTGCGTGGTGGAGGGAGCCTTGTTTTTTATGCTTTCAAGCACCCTATGGGCTTTTGGGCTTCCCTGTTCCGCGGCTATACGAAACCACCTGATGGCTTCATTTTCATTTTTGGCTACGCCATGGCCTTTTGCGTACATCCATCCGAGGTTGAATTGAGATTCCATGTCTCCCTGTTCAGCCGCCATCCGAAACCATTTAACAGCTTCCGTGCTATTCTGTGCCACGCCCTGGCCCATTGCGAACATAACTCCAATGCTGGATTTGGCCATTGCGTTTCCCTTTTCCGCCGCCAGGCGATACCACTTCATGGCTTCAATATAATTATGTTCCACGCCTTGACCGTCACGGTACATATTTCCAAGGCTGTACTGGGCTTCCGGGTTTCCCTTTTCCGCCGCCAAACGGCACCATTTCAATGCTTCCGTATCATTTTGCCGCGTCGCGTCCATACCTGTTGTGAACATCACTTCAAGGTTGTGTTGAGCCGCCGCGTGTCCTTGTTCCGCCGCCATGCGAAACCACTTTACGGCTTCGGTATCATTTTTTTCCGTGCCTTGACCGTTTGCGTACATTACTCCAAGGTTGTGTTGAGCTTCCGTGTGTCCTTGTTCCGCCGCCATGCGAAACCACTTTACGGCTTCGGTATCATTTTTTTCCGTGCCTTGACCGCTTGCGTACATCATTCCAAGGTTGTGTTGAGCCTCCGCGATTCCATGTTTTGCCGCCAGGTGGTACCACTTCAGGGCTTCGGCATCATTTTTTTCTATGCCTTGGCCGTTTGCGTACACCACTCCAAGGCTGTGCTGGGCCTGCGCAAATCCCTGTTCAGCCGCCATGCGAAACCACTTTATGGCTTCGGTATCATTTTTTTCCGCGCATTGACCGTTTGCGTACATCACTCCAAGGTTGTGCTGGGCCGCC
>WRHP01000008.1 GCA_009783195.1 Syntrophorhabdaceae bacterium
AAAACAGGAACAAGAAACACCGCCGTAAAAAGAAATCCGTCCCAGCCCAGGTCGTGAACCCCAAGCCGCGACAACTCCGCCCCTGATAAAAGTTCCGCCCGCCGACCCGCTTCCTCGTAAATCAGCCGGATGTATCTTCTCGCCGCTTCGGATTCAAGGCTTATAGCAAGCGGAAACGACGTGATCGCGCCCGGATGGTCGTGCGCCAGCGTACACCCCAGTCGGCCAAACAGCCAGCCAAACGGAAACGCGTAGGCGGCAACATCCAGATACCGGATCTGTTCTTTAAAACTGATGCCGTTTCCCTTGAAGCGGAAATACAGCCAAAAACCCAGTATCCCTCCGGCTATACCGCCAAAAGAGCTTATGTTCTCCCACATTTTCAGCAGCATGAGCGGATTTCTCATAACATCTTGCGGATAATACGCAAGAACGGAATACAGGTGGGCGACGATAAATCCCGTTACCACAACCCAGCCAAACATATCCTGCATTCTGTCCGGATCAAGCCCTTCCTTGCGGCATCTGGCAGTCGTAATCCTCCAGCCGACAAACAGCGCCACGGCGACCATCGTTCCGAATCCGTATAAATAAACCGGACCAAACAGATGCAGGCGAGGCTGCGGGAAGTATGGAATCATATGGGCAAAGCCGACGGCGCCATTAGCGCCGCGAAAACGAAAACCAGGTTAAGCCACGGGCAGTCTGTTTGAAGCGGAAATCCGCGGGGAGGCCGCGTAAACGGCCTCCGCCGGGATCTCGCTTTAGAAGAACGCAATCGCCTTATCCCGCTTCACAGCCATGCCTTTCAAAGCATGCCGCCGCTATTTCACTTTCTCTTCATGGAAGGCATGACCATAAGCTTGTAACCCGCGGGAACCTCGAACAAAGCCGGGTCCTGCTTGCCGATCTTGAGATTTTTCAATTCCATCCGGACCTTTTCTTTTTTGGAACCGGCGCTCAACATCTCCGTCCGGACAGGTATGTTCTCATTTGTCAGCCAGACTATTCCCGTATGCTTGTCTCCGCCCGGACAGGAAACCTCAACCTCCATCTTGCGGGTCTTGAAGCCGTTGACTTCTTCTTTGCCTTTCTCGGCATGCCGGACATCGCACTCATTGTAGTCGCCATTCGTCCGCTGCCCTTTCTGGTCGGAGAACTTGTATTCCATATACATCTTTTGCGAGGGTATCAGCGTCCATACAAGTTTTTTGTCCATGCGGATGACGTTTGCCGTGCCGCCGGCATCCTTTATTTCCATCCTTTCCTTGTCGGGAGCGGCGTACACTTTGCCCGCCATCATGTTTTTCCCATCCATGGTAATGATCCGGTCAGCGGAATAGTCCGCGCTTGGCTTCGTGAAATCGGCAAAGCTTGCCCCGATCGCGTCGTGCGGCAAAAGCGCGGCCGCCATCCAGATACAAAGAACCAAAAACACTTTTACGGCTTGTTCTTTCATGCCACGACTCCTTTTCGTCGATGATGGAAAACAGCGGTTCATAGCGAAGGATACCAGTTGATATTAGCACGAGACACGCACAGGAGAACGCGGCGTATTATGATCCGGCTATCCGCGGCCATATCTTCACCCGGAAACTGTAACCAGCAAACATAAACCGTACCCACGCGCGGTACGACGCAAGCCGAAATCAAATATCCCGCTCGGCAAAGACGCTGACCAGTAGGCTGAAAAAAAAGAGGCCACATCATCAAGTTCCGCGCGCAAAGCCACGAAAACCGCTTTAAGCTATGCGTCATGGAGAACTTTCAATGAGCGCCCCCGCGTCTGTCGGCATCGACGCCGGCAGCACAACATTCAAAGCCGTAATGATCGACGCGGACGGCCAAATCCTTGATTCCTTTCTGGAAGGGTCCGACCCCCGGATAGAGAAACAGCAAGCCGCGGCGTTAGAATCTCTGGGCGCTCCCAAGAGCGTCCCCATCGTGGCGACCGGATATGGGCGTAACCGTGTTGCCGCCGACAAGGCGATCACCGAGATCACCTGCCACGCTCGCGGCGCTTTTTCCCGGATGCGTGAAGCCGGAATTCTCATTGATGTCGGAGGACAGGACACCAAGGTCATACGGCTTGGGCAAAACGGCGGCGTCCTTGACTTCGCCATGAACGATAAATGCGCGGCGGGAACAGGACGCTTTCTTGAGGTTATCCTTGCCCGCTTACGGATTTCGCAAGAGGAAGTCGCCGGGTACGCGTCCCGCTCCACACGCGCAATACCCATCAACAGCACCTGCACCGTATTTGCCGAAAGCGAAGTTGTCTCGCTGGTTGCTCGCGGAGAGGCGTTGGAGGACATCGTGGCGGGACTGCACGCCGCGTTGGCCAACCGCATCGCTTCTTTGGCGGGCTCCGTGCCTCCAAACGCCAGGCTATTTATGAGCGGCGGCGTTGCGTTGAACTCCGTTATGGTAACCGCGCTGTCAAAGGAACTTTCGCGTCCGGTGTCCGTAGTCCCCGACCCTCAGCTCATCGGAGCTTTGGGCGCGGCTTTATCGGCATTGCCAAATTGGAACAAGGCTCGCCTGTGACAATCCTTCCCCGTTCCTTTTATGACAGGGACACAATAGAAGTCGCCCGCGACCTGCTGGGGAAATTTCTCGTCCTGGCGAACGACAACGCGCCGCGAATCGGACGCATTGTCGAAACCGAGGCGTATATAGGACCGCAGGATCTTGCCTGCCATGCCTCGAAAGGAATAACCGCGCGTACACGGGTGATGTTTGGCCCGCCTGGTCATGCGTACATTTACCTGGTCTATGGGATGCATTACTGCCTGAACGCGGTCACGGAAAGCGAAGGGCACGCGTCGGCCGTGCTGCTTCGCGCCATTGAGCCTGTGGCAAACATCAGCGGCGCCACAAACGGGCCGGGCAGGCTGTGCAAAGCAATGGGGATCGACCGGCGACTTAACGCCCACGACCTTACAAGCCACGGCTTCCACATAGCCGCTCCCGACCGGATTGAACCCTTTACGATCGTCCGAAAACCGCGTGTTGGGGTAGGTTACGCCGGAAAGCATTGGGCTGGCAGGCTGCTGCGTTTTTACATCCCTGGAAACCCTTTCGTCTCCAGGCTCTGATAACCGAAGCCCGGTTCCACGCGCAACCCGGATGTTTTAGAACGGCGCTCTTGTCACGCGTGATTAGGCGCGTTCCATTTAGTTGCAGCGCGGTATCAGAACACGCGCTTGTCGAGTACCCGCTTGGTTTTCCTTTCGGATCGCGGAAGCGTACCGTAAGGAACGATCCGCACCGCGCATGAAACCATCAGGTTACGCTTGACCTCGCCCGACACGACGGACGCTACGGCCTCGTCGGCGCTTTCTCCCATATGGGCGGCGCGTTCGATCTTCAAGGTCATGTAGTCCCTGCCGTCTTCTCGGCGCTCGATGATAGCCTGGAACTCGCTGCCCACACCGTCGATCTTCGACAGCGTCTCGTCAATCTGTCCGGGATATACGTTGACTCCGCGAAAGGTGATCATGTCGTCGGAGCGTCCCAGAATCTTGTCGTGCCTGGGGAGGATGCAGCCGCACAGGCAGTCTCCTTCGACGAGGCGCGTCAGATCCCGTGACCGATACCTGATAAGCGGCGTCGCCTCTTTCCCAAGCGTCGTGTACACCATCTCCCCGATCTCTCCCGGAGCCACAGGCTTCAGGGTGTCCGGATCAAGCACTTCGAGGATGTAGTAATCCGCCCAGTAATGGATTCCAGACTCGTGCCTACACGACAACCCCGTGCCCGGACCATACAATTCGGTCAGCCCTGGAATGTCATATACCTCTTTTACGCCCAGCAAATCTTTGATTGTAGCGATCATCGCTTCGCTGGTACGCTCGGCTCCAAGGATTACTTTCTTCAGATTGAGCAGGCCGCGGATGCCACGCCGGTGAACCTCCTCGGCCAGCAGAAGCCCCATCGAAGCGGTGCAGCCAAGGACGGTCGTCTTCATATCAAGCAGAAACGCGCACTGGATGTCGAGATTCCCCGGACCCGCGGGGATGGACATCGCGCCGATCTTTTCCGCGCCGGCCTGGAATCCTGTTCCAGCCGTCCATAATCCGTATCCGACGCATATCTGCACCCGGTCTTCCCTGGTTACCCCCGCCATCTCATAACAGCGGGCAAACATGGTCGCCCAGTCGCCTATGTCTTTCTGCGTATAACCGAGTATTTTGCGCTTTCCGGTAGTCCCGGAAGACGAGTGGATGCGGACGACATCTTTCATGTCGACCGAGAGAAGCGGAAACGGATAGCCTTCACTCAGATCGCTCGCGGTGGTAAACGGCAGCCTTCGCAAATCGTCCATCGACCGAATATCCGCCGGAGTAACCTTTGCCTCCTCCAGACGGCCGCGATAGAAGGGGGAATTCCTGTAGGCGTGGGAAACCGTCCACTGCAGCCCCTTCAACTGGTAGCCGGAAAGCGACTCGGGCGAAATATATTTGGGAGGAAATTTCTTGAGCATGGAAAAACACCTTATTCCTTTCCGTAACGAATTCCCAGATCAAACGCCGCGATGGATTCCTCAAGCGCGGACCGATTGTTTGTAAACCGCTTCTCTATCGCCTTCCGCAGGCTGTCTTCCCCGCAAAAGATCCGGTCCTTGCCCAAAACATCCCCAAGCTTCGAAATGAAAAACCCCAAAATGACAAGGTTCGTCCCACGGGCATACCCGGACTTTTTCGCCAGCCCTTCGGCGTCAACAGCGAAAAGGCCCAAACCGGCTTCAGACGCCGTGGACTTCGAATTAACAACGACCCACCCGGAATGCGCAAGAAAACGGGCGTGCGGACCAAGATTTTCTTCCTTTAGCACGATAAGCCCGTCGGCGCGTCCCTCTCGAATCAACGGGCCCGCAAACCCGCCGACTTTCAAATGGGAGACCACGGTGCCGCCGCGCTGCGCCATACCGTGAATTTCGGAGGTCAGCACGCTTGATCCCTGCCCGATCGCGGCCTCGGCGAGAAGACGGGAGACAAACAGCACTCCCTGTCCTCCGACTCCGCTTACCAGAATCTGCTGCCGCATCGACGAAGGCCGTTGCGCCTGCTCACAACTCATCGGGACTTCTCCTCTTCCATTACAATGGCGCCAAGCCGACATACATGCGGGCAGACGCCGCAACCGGCGCAAAACGCTTCGTCGATCAAGGCGCGTCCGCTCTCTTTGTCAAAAAGGATTGCGGGGCATCCGAACTGCTCGATGCAGTGCCTGCAGCCGGAGCAAAACTTGGTAACAGCCGCCTTTGACAAAACGCGTCCTTTGTTTTGCCGCGACATCACGCAAGGCTCCTTGGCGATGACCACAGCGGGACCGCCATTAGAGCGGCTAAAAGCAAGCGCTTCTTTCACCAAAGCCACAAACGCCTCGAAACCGCTTGGAGTCCCGACCTTGCAGAACCCGACGCCGCAGGCGCGGACAAGCCCTTCTATGTCAACAACGCCAGTCGTCTCCCCTCCCGCTCCTTTGCCGGTTGCCGGCGTCGGCTGGAAACCAGTCATGGCTGTTACGGAGTTATCGAGGATAACAAGAACAAACTCTACGCCTTGAACCACCGCGTCTATTAATCCGGGCAGCCCCGCGTGAAAGAAAGTGGAGTCGCCTATCGTTGAAACGATATCCACCTCTTTTCCGGAAAGGCGGTATGCCTGGCGAAAACCCGCCGCCTGTCCCACGGCGGCGCCCATGCACAGAACCGTGTCAACCGCGCCAAGGTTCAACCCAAGGGTGTAGCAGCCGATATCGCTTGGGTAGATTCCGTTTGGGGCGGCCTTGCGGATCGCATAAAAACTTGCCCGATGCGGACAGCCCGCGCAAAGCGTGGGACGCCGCCCCGGCGGACCCGGATCGCGCTTCACCGGCATAACCGGCGCCGCCTCTGTAAACTCCAGCAATATGCTTTCTATCGTCTCCGGGAGAAGCTCTCCCGCTTCAGGCACGGCGCCGGAAGCTTTCCCGCGCACTTTGCGCCGGTCGAGCATCTGCATCTCGATGACCGGAGCCGGTTCCTCAAGCACGAGCACTTCCTCGTACCAGTCAAGAACAGAAGAAACGAAGGAAGCGTGGAGGGGATACGGCTGCACCACCTGATAAAAAGGAACCTTCTCCCAAAGCCCAAGCTCCTCCAGAATCTCTCTGGTGTGCGCCGCCGCCACACCCGAAGCGACAACCGCCCGCGATCCGGAAGCCTCCGGGTTCCACCAGATGGGCGTTGTGGGCAGGAACTCCGCAATCCGCGACAGCTTTTCGCAAAGCTCCTTGTGAAGGATATTCCGGAACACCGGCGTTGCCGCCCAACGGGATGGATTTTTCTGGAAATCCGCTTCCGCGTCCGTCCTGAAGACTTCTCCCGGCAAAATGTCCTGGCAGGCATGGCACACGCGCGTTGTCGGACAAAGCATAACCGGTATCTCAAACGCTTCCGAAAGCTGAAATCCCTTGGCCACAAGCTCTCTGGCATGAGCCGGCGAATCCGGAGCCAGCACCGGCACTTTGGCCACCATTCCCAAGAACCGGCTGTCCTGTTCGGTTTGGGATGAATGCGGGCCGGGATCGTCGGCGGAAATTACCAGAAAGCCACCCTTCACTCCGGTATAGACAGCGCTCATCAGCGGGTCTGAAGCCACATTAAGCCCAACCTGTTTCATGCTCACAGCCGAACGCAGCCCCGACATGCTCCCCGTGTACGCGATCTCGAAGGCGACCTTTTCATTTATCGCCCATTGGACATGCATCTTTGCGTCGAGGTCTCGCCGGATAGCGGCGACAGACGACAGGATCTCGGAAGAAGGCGTGCCGGGGTACGAAGTCGCGATCCGGCATCCGTTCTCGACCAGCGCAAGCGCAATCGCTTCATTTCCCAGCATGAGTTTATGTTTTTTCACGCGGCGCTCCGGCCTACCGCACCATGTCGGACAAAACCAGCACGGTCCAGTAAGGAGAGATCATCAGGATCGCGATAGACACGATGTATGCGGGGAAATAGTAAAAACAGCCTCTAAAAACCGTGGCCAGCGGAATTCCGGACATTCCCGACACCACGTAACAGCAGATCCCTATCGGAGGCATTATGGCCCCCATCGTTGTCACAATTGTTATCGCCTGCGCAAACCAGATGGGATCGTACCCAAGCCCAATCACCAGCGGGTAGAAGATCGGCAGCGACACCAGCAAAAACGCCAGCGCGTCCATAACGCAGCCGCCGATGATGTAGCACAAAAGGATCAGCCACAGCACCATCCATTTGGGAAGCGTAAGCGCGCCGATCCATTCGGCAACTTCAAACGGCAGGCGGGAAAGCGTAAGGAAGCGGGCAAAAATCACCGCGCCGGCGACTATCATGAATACCATGCAGGAAATGCGCAGGGTATCGACCATGGAATCAACGAATTTTTTCCAGGTAAACTTGCGGCGCGCAATGCAAATTATATAAGCCAAAAAGCAGCTCACCGCCGCCGCTTCGGTCGCGGTAACAACCCCGGTAAACAGCGCGTACATGATGATCCCAAAGAGGACGAGAATATCTATCGCCTCAGGCAGCGCCTTGAGACGCTCTTTCAACCCGAACCGTGGCCCGGCCGCCCCCCATTCGGGATGCATACGGCATATCCACACCACGGTCGCAAGAATGGACACGGTCAAGATGATGCTCGGAATTATGTTTCCGAAAAACAGCTTGCCGATGGACTGCCCTGTGTATAGGCCATAAACGACCAGAACAAGCGACGGAGGGATCAAAACCCCAAGCGTTGCTCCCGCCGAGACCGCCCCGGCATTGAGCATGGGGTGATATTTGTATTCTTTCATGGCGGGAATGGCGACCGCGCTCATCGTCGCCGCCGTTGCCGTATTTGACCCGCAGATAGCCGAGAAAGCCGCGGAAGCCATAATAGTCGTCATCGCCAGCCCGCCCCGGAAATGCCCGAACCATTTGTAGGTCGCGTCATAGATGCTGTAGTTGTAGCCGGCGTAATGAACGATCTCGCCAACCAGGATGAACAGAGGAATCACCGTGAGACCGTAGCTGGAAAAAATGTTCCACATCTCGGTCCCGACAATAGAGAAAGCCGCGTCGATCGAAGTCAGCATGGCGATTCCGGCAAAACCGACCAGCGTCATGACGAAAGCGGCCGGTATACGCAGGAAAAACAGAATGCAGAACATGGCCCCTATTCCAAACAGGCCAAAGAGAGGACCGCTCACTGTTTTCCCGCCTCCGTACGGCACATTCCGACAAGGTCCAAAAGGATCGTCAGCGCGAAAACTCCAAACCCTATCGCGACCGCGTACACAAACGGCTGGAAGGGAATCTTCAGCGTCTCGGAAACCTCCCCCGCCAAAACAAGCCTGCGGCCATACCGCATCGTTTGCCAGGAGACGACACAGAAGAAAAGAAACATGATCGCGTAGCTTAACCGGTCAATCATCCGTTTGAGTCCCGGAGGGTATTTCTCGGAAAGGATATCCACGACGATATGGTTTCTGTGCTTCTGGGTGTATCCCAGCGCCCCCGCCGTCACAATCGCCCCCAGAAAAGAGACGATCTCGTAAGTGCCGCTGACCGGGACACGGAAAATCCTCAGCGTGACATTCAATGTCGCAAGCAAAGTAACCCCCAAAAGCGCCGCCGCCGCAAAGATCATGAGCAGCTTCCGGAGAAATTCGGCGATACGTTCCAGGCTCATCGCGATCTCGTTACTTTCCCGGCCGCTCGTTTCGCTTCTTGAGCTCAAGGGCATCCGAAACGATCTTGTCGGCCGGCAACCCAAGGGCCGAGACGCGGGCCACGTAACCGTCTGTGATCGGTTTTAGCAATTCCTTCACCGCGCCGGCGTCAGCCTCGGATAAGGCATAAACATGGTGATTGTGGGCTTTCTTCGACCACTCCAACGCTTCCCGTACATGATAGTCAACATATTCGCCGGTCCACTCCGAATGCTCCCGCCGCATGTCGTCCATCACCTTCTTGACCTCCGGGGGAAGAGAGTTCCATCTGCCCTTGTTCATCACAACGGCAAACGACACAACAGGCAGATTGACGATGGTCGCGTGCTGTGTGTATGCCGCGAACTTGAAATCCTGAAGGATTTCGAGGGAGGAGACGATACCTTTTACAACGCCCTTCTGGATAGCCTCCGGGGTCTCGGACTGCGGCATGGCCACCGGAATGCCCCCAAGCCGCTTGACAATATCCACCGAAGTCCCGGCAACCCGAAGTTCCATTCCTTTCAGATCGGCGAGCGACTTTACAGGAACACGGGTCATGAGGTTGGTCGGGGGGCAGGTAAAAAACGCAAGTATCTTCACCTGGGAGAATTCATTCGGCTGATACTTCTCCACAAGGTCGTACAAGGTCAGGCTGGCAACCCGCGAGTTCGTAAACCCAAGCGGAAGATCAATGGCTTCGGACACCGGAAACCGCCCCGGCTGGTAGCTCATGGCGAAATTGCCTATATCGGCAAGCCCTGAGACGACACCGTCCATGATGTTTTTGGCGGGCAGCAGCGTTCCGCCCGGAAACGTCCGGATCTTGACCTTCCCGGCTGTGCGCTTCTCCACTTCACGCGCCCATCGCTCCATTTGCACGCACGGAAAGGTCGATGCCGGCGGGAAGTTAGCGTATGTCAGCGTGATGACAGCATCCGACGCGCCCGACGCCCGAGGCTGAAACAGGATTCCAGCCGTCATGGCGGCAAAAAACAACACAAAAACCATTTTAGTTTTCACTGCGGGGCTCCGTTTGTTTTCTCCGGGATTGGACGAGCCGATATGCCGCGGACACCTCATATCGCCGTACAAATTCCTGAATTACGTAGAATACACCTGTGGAAATGATTTTGGAATACCGCCGCGCCGGGAAGCTACGCCGGAATTTTTAGAGCAGATCGCGCACCTTTTTCAAAAGAGATATGTTCTGCGTGTGCCCCGTCATCCGGGCAATCACCTTCCCTTCGATGCGGCGCCCCAAAAGATACAGATCGCCGATAGCGTCCATTATCTTGTGACGAACCGGCTCATCCGTAAAACGCAGCTCGCAGTTTATCGGGCCATCCTCGCCAAAAAGAACGAAGTTATCAAACCGCCCGCCCAGAGCAAGCCCCTGCTTTTGCAATTCGCCAATATCTCTGACAAATCCAAAGGTTCTGGCCGGCGCGATCTCCTTCCGATATACGGCCGGATCGTCAAGCCGGAACACGAACCGCTGTTTGCCAACCGGCTCCGGATACTCAAGCGTATAGTCGATCTCGAATCTGCCGGACGGGACCAGTTCGATGGAAGTCTTGCCCGATTCTATCCGGATCGGCTCTTCTATAACGATCCTGTGCCAGCCGCCCTTCTGCTCCACCAATCCCACTTCTTCGAAAAGGTTGCAGAATTCAAGCGAGGAACCATCAAGCACCGGAACTTCCCCATCGCACTTTACTAGAAGATTGCTTATGCCATACGCATTCAGCGCGGACATGACATGCTCTATCGTCGCGGCTTGCGTGTTGCCAAGCCGGATCGTCGTCGCGTACCCGGTTGATCCGACGTAATCTATATGCGCCGGCACGGCATGATCGTCGGTGACCCCGACAAAATGTATCCCGGACCCTGGGCCAAGCGGCTCAAAAACCAGCCCGCTCTTTTTCCCGGAATGCAGCCCCTGACCGTACATGACAGCGCCGCGCGCCAGAGTGCGTTGCGGCACGAGCGCTCCTTTGCGCGTCTGTTTTTCGAAAACCGGCGACTTCAGCACCCTCGCTTCCGTCGCGAACCCAGGCTCGGCGGATACGGATACCTCCGCGAACGCCAGATCCCCATCTTCTTTCGCCAACGCCCGCCGGACAGAGTTCAGAACGGTATCGATTTGAAGCGGCTTTTCGATGAAATCGGAAGCTCCCTCTTTCGTCGCCCCGATTGCGGTGGCGATAGTCGCGTGGCCGCTCATCATGACAACAGGAATGTGCGGCGTAAGCTCTTTGATCCGCCGCAGTGTTTGTATGCCATCCATCCCCGGCATCCATATGTCCAGAAGCACCAGCGCCGGGCCGGCCTCGCGGATCTTCTCAAGGGCGCCCGCTCCGTCACAGGCGTGAATACATGAGTACCCTTCATCCGAAAGCACTCCATCGAGAGACTGCCGGATGCTCGCTTCGTCGTCCACTATCAGGATGGGGCCGGTCAAAGACATGGAATGTTCCTCTACAGACATTTTTTATAGAGAATACACCATCGGGCGTGATCATTATTATAATGCTGTGATGGAACCCGAACTGGAACAACGACAAAACACCCCCGTACAAGGACCAATCCGCCTCCTTGTCAGCTCCTGCCTTCTGGGAGAAAAGGTGCGGTATGACGGCGGCCACAAAAGAGACCCCTTCCTTTCGGAAACGCTGGGACGGTTCGTTGAATTCATCCCTGTTTGCCCCGAGGTGGAATGCGGATTCCCAACCCCAAGGGAGCCGATGCGCTTATGGGGAACCCCCGACACGCCCCAAATCATCGGCGCCGTATCGGGAACAAACTTCACCGAACTCATACACGCCTGGTGTCGCAAGAAGGTGCACAACCTCAAGCAGTTCGACCCGAACGGCTTCATCTGCAGAAAGGAGTCGCCAAGCTGCGGGATGGACCGCATCAAGATGTACGGCATCTATGACACCCCGGCAAGGGTCGGCATGGGAATTTTCACAAAGATGTTCATGGAACATTTTCCTCTGGTTCCCGTGGAAGAGGATGGCCGGCTGCAAGACCCTTCGCTTAGAGAGATGTTCCTTGAACGCGTGTTTACGCTTCGGCGTTTCCGCGAATCCTTCCGCAATGGAAAATCCAACAGCGCCCTGTTGAAGTTCCACACCAACCACAGGCTGCTGATCCTTTCGCACGGACGGGCGCAATCCAAGGAGATGGGAAATCTCATCTCGCAGGCAAAGAACCTTTCCATTGATGAACTCTATGGTCGGTACCAGCGGTTGCTTCTGGAAGCGCTCGCGCAACGGGCCACCCCGGCCAAATGCGCGGACGTGATGACGCACACGATGGGGCATCTTCGTATGCACTTGACGCAGGAAGAAAAACAGGAGCTGGCCGAGATGATCGACCGGTACAGGAACCGCATCCTCCCGATGGTGGTTCCGGCCACCATGTTTCGGCACTACATACGGAAACACGATATCGCCTATCTGGAACGCCAGGTCTTTCTGAATCCGCCGCACCCAGCGGAGTTGATGCTGCGAAACCATGTTTAAGCTGAAATTGCTCCTTATAAACCAAAAACATTAACGACGGAGGAATTCCATGCCAATTGTGTCAGTAACCATCATCCCTCTTGGAACCGCCACCCCCAGCGTCTCCAAGTATGTCGCCGGAGTGGAGCGCGTGCTTCGGGCAAGCGGACTGAAACATGAACTGAACGGAATGGGCACCATTATCGAGGGCGAGCTCGACGCAATACTGCCGGTTATACAAAAGATGCACGAGCAACCGTTTCTCGAAGGAGTAATGCGGGTGTCCACCATGATACGCATCGACGACCGGCGGGACAAGGAAGGATCTATAGAGGCAAAAATACGGTCGGTAAAAGAAAAACTGGGCGAGTAATTTTGCATTCAAGCTCTTAGGCGCGGCACATATGTCGCGCCTAAAGCATTTCTGGCATACCTACTGTTTTTATCTCGACGATAACAATTCCTGCTTTAAAAAATCAAATTGGCATATAATGATTTTATTGTACCGTTCAGTCACATAGACAGGCTTTCCAGAACCGAGAACGTTTCCGCTATAACAAAATAAAGCGGGCGGAGTTTTGAGAAAACTTTTCTTACTGCTGGTATGCGTGTTTTCCCTGGCGGGATGCGGCGGGGGGGGCGGCGGAGAAACCGCCACTTACTGCGGCGATATCAAATACGGCATCGCGCTCCCTGACAGCGGCGACTCCTCCGTTAACTTCTGGGCGTCCGATTTCAGAGAATGTGCCCCCGGTTTTCCAAACAACATTTATTCCCTTAAAGCAGACAGGGTCGATGACGGAAAAGGAATCCATTGCCACATATACCTTGAGCGCGGGGCGCATGTTGACAATGCCCACATTGCAAATCTCATTGATCTATTCGACAACAAAATATATCCAAAAGTTCGCGCCGCGTATGGCGATGAGCCAAACCCCGGCATAGACAACGATTCGAAGGTCTATATCCTCCTGCTGGATATCAAGGACGACTGGAACGGAACAACGATACCCGGATACGTGGCGGGCTATTTCCATGTGTTGAACCAACTCCCTTACGAGCCTAAAATTCCATTTAACTATTCAAATGAAAAGGAAATCCTTTACGTAGACATCCATCCGGGAACCACAAATCCGCTCTCTAGCGACTTCACCAACTTGAGCCATACCATGGCTCACGAATTCCAGCATATGATCCACTGGAACAACGCGCCCACCCCACCCCCCTCTGGCGATGATTTATTCTGCGGAGCAGGCAGCAACACATGGCTCAACGAAGCCATGTCGGAAGTAGCGCCCTTTTACGCCTTTGGAGATATAGGCTGGAGCAGGGTCGCGGATTTCGAAAGCGGCACAAACCACTCAAACTCCCTCACGCATTGGGGACCTAACAATAACGGGAACGCCACTCTCGCCGATTATGACGTCGTCTATATGTGGGGGCAATACATGGCGGACCGGTTTGACCAACCCTCAATTGATAATTACGTCTTCCGGAATATCCTTGGCCTCGACAGATGCCGTGGACGTGGAAAGGCTTCAGTCGAGAAATACCTTTCGAAAAACTCAACAGACTTCGCTTCAGTGTTTCGGGACTGGTCCCTCGCGGTTTTCTTTGGAGACAACAACGCCGGCAACCCTGTGTCCACAAACAACCCGGCCTGGAAATACAATACGATCAACACATGGCCCGGCCTGTTCAACGACTACGGAAATCTCTCCATCCGGGGTTTGCGGCCACTCAATCCATGGAGCCTCGGATATTACTGGAAAAACACACCGGTGCCAGGGTCGCTGGTATGGGGCGGGTCCGCAGGTCTGCATGCCTCGTTTTACAACCGGAATTCAATGGGCATAATAACATTTGAACTCGACATGCTGCCTGGCTATCCATACGCATACGACAATTTTGCGTACCTGATCCTCCAGAATGCGCAGGACTCATCAGTCAGTAGTACCGGCCAGTCGGTATCGCCTGTGTACTTCCAGGCCTTCTCCACGCAGCCAACGGCATTTCCGACGCCTGCGGAAAAACTTCGCGCCTTCTCCCAAAGCACGGAGACAATGTCAGCGATGTCGCGGGGAGGCGCAGTAAAACCACCCGTTCCGGTCTGCATTCACGACATCCTCTCGTGGCAAACCGAAGAAATGATGCGGAAAAGTATAGATACACACTGAGGTAGCCACAGCGACTGGTTGCCCCCGCACCCCCCAAGAACGTAAAATTGCCGCAGCGGCTGTTGGCCCGCCGGGCGTTGTACGCAAGCGGGGCGGACAGCTATATGGACAACGCAATGAGACAAAACAGGAGTTGCGCATATTTAAGCGTTACAAGCAAGTGAGCTGTTATACTGCCCCTCCTTGTGCAACAGGATAACAACGTGAAAAAACAAGAAATAGAAAAAATGACAGACGTTCCTAAAATTAGATTGTCACGCATTTGCTGTTCTGACAAGCGAATGGACATTGTGGACACAAATTGCTCGATAGACACACCGATTAACAAATATGAAACAAGTTGTGACACTTGTCATTTCCCAAACATAGACAAAACGCCCAATCCATACTATATCGCAAAAGGCAGGGATTTTAGCGGAATTGAAATAATGGAAGCGGACTTGGGAAACCTATTTGTTTCAAACAGGCTGAGAAAAATATTTGATATTTTATTTCCCAATCAATGCACTTATGAAAAGACTTTTATTGACCAAACCGAAATTCCTACAAAATGGTGGCTGGCTATTCCTTCCCATACAATTGTAAGCGGCAAAGTAAATGATAATGTTAGACGCTGCGGGAAATGCAATCAACCATTACACGCTCACCCGGGCTCGCAATACAAATTTTGGATTGACGATTTTGAAGCATCATTTGACATCATAAAATCCGAAAATTGGCACTGTGCTGATAGCGATGATTGGAAAAAAACTTGGATTGGCCGAGATGTTTTCCTTTCTGTAAGGTTAATATTTCTATTGAAAAAAATATCAGCAAAAGGAATTTACCAGTACGCTTTTTCAAAGTTCAAAAAACTTACAAAAACTGAAAAAAACTGGATAGAGCAAGCAAAAGAAAAGATAGGATCACTTAGTCAAGACATTAAAAAGGAAATAAATAAAGAAACCATTGAAAAATTCAAACGCTTTTATTCAATTACAGATAATACTGATTTAACATCGATACAATTTCAGAAAAAGTTTAAGATCAGCACCAATGAAATCGTTAAAAACATCTGCAATCTCAACTATGGAACAAAAATCAACATTGGCCTTGAAAGTCCGTTTATAGTTGAACAATTAGAAAACTGGAAAGCAACAAAAACTAAAACCAAATTGATTGCTTTTGCATTTGATGATTATGGAAACCACTTGCTTTTTAACCCGAAAGACAAAAATTGTTCACTTTATTTTTACGACCACGAAACAATGATTTATGACTTATTACAGGAAAGCATTTTAAATTTGGCAGAGGCATAATAACCAATAGATAGAAATAATAAACATAAAACAGCAAAGAAAAATATAAACCGCCTAAAAGGATATAAGGAGTTAACTAATATGGATAAAAAAGATGCTAAAAAGTTTGAAGAATTATACTCCAAAGAAGATGCGCATGCCATGAAAACTTTTGAAGAAATAGAGAGCGAACTTCAAATAAGCCGTAATTTTTACATCAATGAATTATCCGAAGAACGAAAGAAAACAAACTTTGAAGATGAGTACAGATCCATTTTTCAGTTGAATGCTTTTGAAAAATCTTTTGCGGAACAATTTATCCGCGACACTGATTTGGGAAGTTTCTCATACTACAGTCGTTCCTGGATACTTACCAGCGGTATGTATTTAGCGTACAAAAACAACAACATGAGTATTTTGAAAAACTGCCTGCATACGATGAATCGATTAACATACGGCAGCACTTTATCTACATGCAGTGGGCACAATCATTCAGGAAGTTTCGAGAAAGTAATTTACGCTCTTGCTGACTGTGATATTGATCTGGTAAAAAAATACCTGCCCAAAGTACATGGATTGGCGGATAATAAAACAGCTCCGTTTTTTAGACCAAGCTGCAATATGATTATGGGATTAATATATGAAAATACAGAATGGGTAGAAGAAGCAAGAGCACAGTCTATAAAATTCTGCGGGCAAAAAAGCAGTGCAAAAAACGATGTTTTAGTGGTAAAATATCTGTTGGCTTTGAGTGAACCAAATGTTCAGAATGCGTCTGCTTTACTTCAAGAGATAGCCAATAATTACAGAAAAACAACCTGGCTATTCAATTTCAAAAATGAGTTCCTTAAATTTTTTGGAGTTTATATTCACGGACTTTATTACCTTGCTCATTTTGTTTTATCACAAAATGATTTTAACAGATTAATAATACCCGAACACAGTGTTTTTTGGAAAGAATTTGACTTGTTTACAAAAAGCGTCAATTTCTCGAAAGGAAATCTAATGTTAAACCTGGATGGCAACCTGAAGACAGTAAAAAGGTTATTTGATGAGTAAACTCCTACAAATTTAACGAAACGCAAAAGAGTTGGCAGAAAAAGACGAAATTTTCTTATTGCCAGCGGTCAAACAACAGTTAGAAGCCCAAATTTAGCGAAAATTAATCGCATCGGAAGCAGACAGGAAGCATGGCATCACCGTACTGGAATCTTGTCTTCACAAATTGATACCGCTCCACCCGACTTTTGGTTATAGGCGGCTTTGGGCTTTGTTGCGCTTCAAGCATGGCTGTGCGGTCGACGCAAAAAAGAATTCAGGGCGCAAAACTACAACCGGTGGCTTGACTTCAGTGGGTACTACAATTTTCGACAAGTAGCGGTAACATAAAACAATGCGGACAGCCGGCTCATCTCCCACGCTTTCAGTAACGGACCTTCGACGGGTTTTCGGGGATATCGTCGCGGTAGACGGAGTCACGTTTTCGGTCGGTCCAAACGAAACCGTAGGGCTTCTGGGCCCTAACGGCGCCGGGAAGACGACGACTATCAACATGATCCTGGGAGTCCTATCCCAAACTTCCGGCTCGATTTTGATTGAAGGAATCGATATCGCAAAAGACCGCCGGCGCGCGCTTGAGAAAACAAACTTCGCCGCCGTTTACGCCCCGCTGCCGGGAAACCTGACCGTGATCCAGAATCTGCGTTTCTTCGGGCTGCTATATGATGTCGAAGACCTGTCGGAGCGGATCGCTGAACTGTCAGACGCCTTTGATCTCATAAATATCCGGAACACAAGGTTTGGCCTGCTGTCTTCGGGCGAACAGACGCGGGTTTGCCTCGCCAAAGCGCTGCTCAACCGGCCGCGCCTGCTTCTTTTGGACGAGCCGACAGCCTCTCTCGACCCGGCGACCGCGCGCGACATCCGCGCCAAGATTCTTGAATATACAACACGGTACAACATGGGAATTCTGTGGACGACGCATAACATGTACGAAGTAACGCAAGTATGCGAACGGGTGCTTTTTCTTTCCAAAGGAAAAATACTACTTGAAGGCGCGCCGCAATCCCTTCCCGGCGAATACGGAAAAGAAACGCTTGAGGATCTTTTCATTTCCGTCGCGCGGGAACCATTAACGCTTGGGGGAACGTAAGCTTAAATGAGCGGACTCAGACGCACAGCCGGGATCGCGTTGCGCCAGTATTATTTGCTGCGCAGCAGTCCGGCCCGCGTATTGTCGGTTTACGCGTGGATCATGATCGACATCATCTTGTGGGGATTTATCTCACAATACCTGAACATAGCGACGGCATCAGGCGCCAACTTTGTTCCCGCGCTTTTGGGGGCGGTGCTTCTTTGGGATTTTTTTGGACGGGTAATGCACGGCGTCACCACGTCGTTTCTCGAGGATGTCTGGTCCCAGAATTTCCTGAACTTGTTCGCCTCGCCCATGTCGATCACCGAATATCTCGGCGGGCTGGTGCTTATAAGCACCGTCTTGAGCATCCTTGGGCTGATCGCCATGATCATCCTGGCGACCATAGCTTTCGGATTGCGCTTTTTCGCTTACGGCCTGATGCTTGTGCCTTTCCTGCTCGTACTTTTCCTGTTCGGCATCGCCATGGGCATCTTCGGAATCGCGCTTGTTTTGCGATTCGGCCCCGCCTCCGAGTGGCTTGTGTGGCCCATCCCCGCGATAGTTACGCCGTTTGCGGCCGTCGTTTACCCGGTGGCCACCCTGCCGGCATGGATGCAGTGGGTCTCGAAACTGCTGCCGCCGTCCTATGTGTTTGAAGGGTTGCGAATGATCGTGGCGGGCAATTCACCGCCGGTTGGCGGCCTGATCCTGGGGTTTGTCCTGTGCGTACTCTATATTCTCGTTGCGTCGTGGATATTCGCGCATACATACCGGATGATCACGCGGTCCGGCCTGCTGGCCAGATACAAAGCGGAGGGCTCCACCTAAACTGGCTTTTGCGCCTGATCACTCGTCTTGAAGGATTCTCAGGTAAGCGGCATACCTCCCGACCTCTCTATCGTCGGGCCTTCCGCCGATTCCATATCTTTTGATCCCCAATATGGTAAAACCGCTTTCTTTCATTTCACGGAGAGCCAGCGTAATGCCGTCCATCGCCATCGCGCGGTCATCAACGTGGATGTTCTTCCAGTTTTTCAGCAGGTAAAACAGTGTGGAACGAATGTGCTCCAGGCAAGTTTCAACATTCCCCGGGATCGCCATCGACCCTTCCTCGATCCGCTCGAATTCCCAGCGGCTTGCGCCGAAAACAAGATACAAAAGCTTTTTTCCGTCCGTTATGTCGAACTCTTCGGTATTCATGAAAACCCCGCTCCGGCTTTCTTCTTTCACCGAGTTACCAGGCGTCTTAAACCGCGCGGCAACGCCAGGCTTGAATACGCTCCCGCGTATCGCCTTACGATCAGACTTTCTTTTGGTTACTTTCCCGCAAGTTTATTGAGGATCTCTTCCCGCGCCGCCTTCGGGTTGGCTTTTCCGCCGGTGGCTTTCATCACATGTCCTGTAAACAGATCAAGGATACTGGCCTTGCCGTTTTTGTACGCCTCGACCTTGTCGGGCATCGAAGCCAGCACCGAGTCGATCACAACCGAGAGATCAGACCCCGTGACCGCCTGATCCAGCCCCAGACGGCTGATGATTTCGCCTGGCGCGCCTTTGCCTGACATCATCTCCGCAAACACCGTTTTCGCCGCCGCCGTCGTAATATTGCCCGCGTCTATCCGTCGGGCAAGGTCGGCAAGGTCCGCTCCCGAAAACGGCAGATCGCCAACCGAGCGTCCTTTAAGCTCCCGAAGCACATCGTTGGCAGTCAAGTTCGCGATTGTCTTAGGATTGGGGTGAGCGGCAACCGCCGCGTCGAAAAAGCGGGCCACATCCGCCTCTCCGGTCAGCACGTCCGCCGTGTCGGCCGGCAATCCCATCTCTCCCACATAAGCATCGTATCGCCCGGCCAGAAAAGGGTCCGCGGCGCGCGAACGCGCGCGCTCATCCGACACCGTGCCTTGTCCGGATACCGTCCGGGGCTTGGGCCCCGCGGGCTTGACCGGCTTCGTGGTAACCGCGCAGGAAGCGTCCGCCTTGTTTGTCCGGCCCTCGCGATAAGTGTCTTTAAGCTCTACAATACGGTTGAACACAAGAGCGCCGGGCTTTGAATCGGCGGCATCGGCGATAAAATAACCGTGCCGAACAAACTGGAAGCGCTCACCAGACTGCGCTTCCGCCAGCCACGGCTCAACCAGGCATCCGCAAAGCAACTCCACAGAAGCGGAATTGATGTAATCCTTGAATGTCTGCCCTTCCTGAACGATATCGGGATCAGCCACAGTAAAAAGACGATCGTACAAACGTACCCGCGCCTCGACAGCATGGGCGGCGGATACCCACTGGATCGCGGCAATCCGCTTTCTCTTTCCACCCTCGCCTTCTTCAGAAACGCGGCTGCAACGCAGTTCGGTCAGTTCCCCGGAAACAGGATCTTTGACAACCTCGTCGCAGCGTATAACGCAGGCGCTTCGCAGACGCGCTTCTCCGCCTGGTCGCAAACGCATCCAGCCGTCGGGAGGGTTTTCGCTGAAGTCGGTTTGCTCGATGTACAACTCGCGGGACAGCGGCAGGGAGCGCGAACCTTCACGCGGCACATCATGCGGCCAAAACGGCGCTTCAACATATTCGACCGTTTCATCGGGCCAATCCGTTATCGTAACCTTCAAGGGCCTTAAAACCGCCATAACGCGAGGAGCCCTGGAATTAAGGTCATCCCGGATGGCGTCCTCGAGAATTTCCATGCTCACGCGGCTGTTCGCCTTATCCACCCCAATACGCGCGGCGAACAACCGAATCCCTTCCGGCGTGTAACCGCGGCGGCGCATGCCGGCGATGGTAGGCATCCTGGGGTCGTCCCATCCGGATACGAACCCTTCCTCCACGAGTTGAAGAAGCTTGCGCTTGCTCATTACCGTGTAGTCGAGGTTCAGGCGGGCGAATTCGTACTGCCTTGGCCTTGGCTCCGGAAACAGGTTGTCAACCAGCCAGTCGTAGACCGCCCGGTTGTTCTCGAACTCAAGCGTGCATATCGAATGCGTGATCTCTTCAATAGCGTCTGACAGCGGGTGCGCAAAATCATACATGGGATAAAGACACCAGTCGTCGCCACGCCGATAATGAGTCTCGTGCCGAATCCGGTAGAGGATAGGATCGCGCATCTTCATGTTTTTGGCGGACATGTCGATACGGGCGCGCAGCACATGCGCGCCGCCGGAAAACTCTCCCGCCCGCATCCGGGCAAAGAGATCCAGGTTCTCCTCCACCGAACGGCTGCGGTAGGGACTCTCCTTCCCCGGCTCCAGAATTGTGCCCCGGTACTGCCGGATCTGCTCCTCATCGAGACTATCCACGTACGCCTTGCCTTCCCGGATCAGCCGGACGGCGAACTCATAGAACCTCTCGTAGTAATCCGAGGCGAAAAACATTTTGCCGCGCCAGTCAAACCCAAGCCAGCGCACGTCGCTCGTAATCGACTCGACGTACTTCATGTCCTCGGTTTCCGGGTTCGTGTCGTCCATGCGGAGATGGCAAATCCCTCCGAATTCGTTGGCGATCCCAAAATTCAGGCAAATGGATTTGGCGTGACCAATGTGGAGGTAGCCGTTGGGTTCGGGAGGAAAGCGCGTAACGACACGCTTACCGTATACGCCCGCAAGAGTATCTCTTTTGACTATTTCTCTGAGAAAATCCGTGGTTTTCTTTTCGGTTTCCAAAGTAACCCTATCGAAATCAGCCATATTGTAAGTAGGAAACAATCCTTATAAATTATATAGCTGTTAGGAATATCACGCTGCCATGCGCGTGTCAAAACCGGCAAACAAAGAGGCAGTATATACATTGACGTTTCGCTAACAATTCAGTGATAATGTTGCATAGTTATATATAATATTTAATACTAATTCTCTCCTTAAGGTGAGTGGTGCGCAAAACGGTATTCCAGGTAATTGTAGGGGCCTCCATAGCGGTTTGCACCGTATGCCTTGTGGTCATACTGGCAAAATCCCTGTCTTTGCGCGCCTACTCCGCCAAGATCCCGCGGGTTTACACCGCGCCCGCGCGGACAACTCCCTTGCCTCCCCCGGAAGAATGGAGGAACCTGTTTGCGCCCGAGGCGGGCATGCAGCTTCCCTCCCACCTGCCGGCTCAGACGTTATCAGACGTCAAGCACGGAGTCCGCTCGAACTTCGTCCTTCTCGGCACGATCGTATCCACCCTCCCCGGCGATTCACGCGCCATTCTGTGGTCCGACGGAATGAAGCTGCCCAAACTGGTCCGGGTGAACACCCAGGTGGAGCCGGGCGCCATTCTTGCGTCGGTAACAAGAGACAAGGCGGTCATAAACCGGGGGGCCGCCCAGGAGCAAATAGACCTGCTCCCGGTTGGAAGCAGATCACGCTCGCCCTCTCCCTCCACGGTCGAGCGGTCGCCTTCCGCGATAAGAGCGCCCGACGCCAGACAAACAACCGCCACAGAGGTGTCCTCCGACGGCGCCCTGCGCGTGGAGCGCGCCGACGAAAACAACTTCATCCTCGACGAGGCGGGGCTGGCTTATCTGTCGGGAAACATCAACCAGTTCATGGCAAACGTCCGGATCACCCCGTATTTTGAGGGAAGCGCATCCGCCGGATACCGAATGGCGTCAATCCCGCCGGGCACGGCCTTCGACAAACTTGGCTTTCGCAGCGGCGATATAATACAGAACGTAAACGGCGTAACCCTTTCCTCCCCGGAAAAGATGTACACGATCTTCCAGAACCTCAAGGACGAAAAAACGGTATCCGTGGACATTATCCGCCAAGGGAAGAAAAACACGCTGAAGTACGACATCAAATGAGCGTGGAGACGCCCATGCGAATAACCGCCATATTGCTGGCGGCATTAATCTTCATGGCCGGCGCAGCCGTGGCCGCGGAGCTGCCATTTGACGTGTCCGGCGAAGCCGTGCCCGAAACCGCGATAAGCGAAGAGAGCCTCGCTTCAACGCAGCATGAAGAAGTTTTTATTCCTCCAATACAACAAGAAGAGACGCTCACTCCTTTAATACAGCAAGCGGAGGTTCGCGCTCTTCCAGAGCGGCAGGAAGACACCGTGTCCGCCCCGCCTCCGACACAGGAAAAACCTCATAATGGACGGCGCAATCAACGGACAAAGAACGCCGGCACGGCTCCACGGCAGCGCCCCGGCAAATCACAGCAGTACATCTCTCTCGATTTCACGGATGTAGATCTCCAGGTATTGATCAAGTTCATGAGCGAGCAGACTGGCCAAAACTTCGTGTTCGATGAGCGGGTGCAAGGAAAAGTAAGCATCGTTTCCCCAACCAAAATGACCGAAGAGGAAGCATACAACGTGTTCCTCTCCGTCCTTCAGGTCAAAGGATTCGCCACGGTAAATGTCGGCAACTCGATCAAGATCGTTCCCTCGCGGGAAATCCGCCAGGAATCTATCCCGACCGACGGAAAAGGGAAGCCCGCGCGGCATAGCGGAGAATTCATTACCCGCCTCATTTCCTTGAAGCATACAGAAAGCCCTGAAGTCATACAGCTGCTTACTCCGCTTCTTTCGAAGGATGGCATGATTTCCTCCTTCCCGTCGGCGAACACGATAATGCTCATAGATTCCCGCCAGAACATCGAGCGCCTCATGGGAATCCTCAATCAGATAGACATAGAGAGCCAAAACGAAACGAAGCTTTTTCAGCTCACATACGCGTCGGCGCAAAACCTGGCCAATACGCTTGAACAGCTTTTCCCATCCGCCACGCCGCCAGGCGCGCCCGCGCCGCAAGCCGGACGCGGAACCGCGCGGCGAGCCGCGGCCCAAGGCAGCTCTACTATCCGGTTCATCCCGGAGATGCGCACAAATAACCTGATTGTCATTGCGCCGCCGGAGACACTGCCGGAAATCTCCGAACTCATCGCGCGGCTTGATGTCCCTCTCCCAAGCGGGAGCGGCAAAATCAACGTCTATTACCTCGAAAACGCGGATGCTGAAGAAACGGCGACCGTCCTCACCTCGCTCACCGGGCTCTCCGGCACTTCACCCGCGCAACTGCCCCAAGGAATGCTGCCTCAAGGGCAGCAGATGACCCCGGCCGGCATGGCCGCGGCCAGCGCGGTCATCGCCGAATTTGAAAGCCGCGTGAAAATAACGGCGGATAAAGCCACCAACTCCCTCGTCATTGTGGCTTCCCCAAACGATTACAAAACGCTTGTGGGCGTCATCAAGAAGCTTGATATCCGAAGAAGGCAGGTTTTCGTCGAGGCAATGATCCTCGAGATAGATCTCGACAAGAGCAGGGATTTGGGCATCGAATGGCGCACGGCAATGGACGCCGGCAAAAACGGCACAATCCTTGGCGGAACCAATTTCAATTTCTCCGGAAACGTCAATTCCATGCTCACCGCCCTTGCTTCCGGCAATCCGATGCTCTTCGCCGGCACCGGCCTGCTTGCCGGCGGCATCGGCGGAACCGTCAAACTGCCGGACGGAACAGAAGTCCCGGCCGTCGCGGCGATCCTGCGGGCGGTACAGACGCGAAACGACATCAAGATACTCTCCTCCCCTCACCTGCTCACGCAAAACAACAAAGAGGCGGAGATCGTCGTAGGCGAGAATGTTCCCTTCATCGCAAGCCAGTCGCGGGACACGACAAACCTCGCCAACGTCATAAACACCGTCGAGCGCAAGGATGTCGGCGTCACCTTAAAAATCACGCCGCACATCCACGAGAGCGAATTCGTCAGCATGGATATCTACCAGGAGTCCTCCGCTTTGAAGGAATCCTCCGGCCTCGATCAGTCTCTGGTAGGCCCGACCACCACAAAGCGCTCGGCCAAAACCACCGTTTTGGTAAAGAGCGGAGATACGATACTCATCGGAGGCATCGTTCAGGAGACCAAGTCCGAGATAGAGAGCAAGGTTCCAATCCTGGGCAGCATTCCGCTTCTGGGCTGGCTTTTCAAGTACAGCTCAAAAACCGTTACCCGCACAAATCTCGTCATACTCCTTACCCCGCACATCATTCAGGAGCCGGGGGTCTTTACGGAAAAGCTCGCGGAACGGCAGCGCAAGATCCTTTTGGACTTCGACCAGAACAACGATCACATCCGCAGCGTGTTTCCGCCGAAGCAGGAAACGGAAAATCCGGGTCCGTGACCGATACCCCTTCTTCCGCAACCACGCAGGCGGCTACGGGTGAATTTCAGCCCGAAACAGCGCTGGTCTCGAAGATCCCGATCAGCTATGCCAGAAAGTATCTTCTTTTGCCGGCCCGATCCTCGTCAGGAGAGCTTGTCCTTTTGTCGGGAAACCCCGACGCAAGCGAAGCCATCGACGAAATGCGGTTCCTCGCCGGACCGGTCCGCGTCATCCAGACGCCTGCAGAAGATCTCATTCCCCGTATCGACATCGCGTACCAGAATGCCGCCGCGCCGTTAAGCGATATAGCCGACGGCCTTTCCGACGAATGGGATCTCGACGTAACCGCCGCCATAGAAGAAACAAAGGACCTGCTCGATTCTCCCGAAGAGGCGCCGGTCATACGGTTTGTCCACTCCGTTCTGGTCCGCGCAATCCGGGAACGCTCAAGCGACATCCATTTCGAGCCTTACGAAAAGGAACTGGTCGTCCGCAACCGGGTTGATGGAATTCTTTGCCAGATGATTACGGCTCCTCGAAAATGGCACGCCCCCGCTATCTCGCGCATCAAGGTCATGGCCGGGCTCGACATCGGCGAGCGCCGTCTCCCGCAGGACGGCCGTATCCGAATCCGCATCGGCGGCAAAGAAGTAGATATCCGCGTCTCTACGGTGCCCACGTCGTTCGGAGAAAGGGCGGTACTGCGCCTGCTCGACCAAACCAGCGTCCTTCTCGGGCTGTCGGACCTCGGGCTGGAACCTGAAGATATGGTCTCCATGGAGCGCTTTCTTTCCCGCTCAAACGGCATCCTCCTCGTTACAGGACCAACCGGCTCCGGCAAGACCACAACGCTCTACGCGGCACTGCGCCAACTCGATTCGGGAACAAAGAACATCATCACAATCGAAGACCCGGTGGAATACCAGATTCATGGAATCGGGCAAATCCAGGTCAACCCGAAGATCAACCTGACTTTCGCGGGCGGCCTCCGGTCTATCCTGCGCCAGGACCCGGACGTCATCATGGTAGGCGAGATCCGCGACCCGGAAACCGCCGAGATCGCCATACAGGCATCTCTCACCGGACACCTCGTTCTCTCCACGCTCCATACGAACGACTCCGCAAGCGCCGTCACCCGCCTTGCCGACATGGGAATCGAGCCTTTTCTCGTCGCCTCGTCCCTTTCCGGCGTCATGGCCCAGCGGCTGGTGCGCCGTCTATGTCCCCGTTGCAGGATTCCCTATACCCCTTCGGAATCGGAACTTCGCAGGCTTGGCGTAACTTTGCGCCACAAATCGCCGTTCTATCGCGCTGGAAGATGCGAGAGCTGTTCAAACACCGGATATTCCGGGCGCACGGGCCTCTACGAAATCCTCACCGCCGACGAAGATATCCGGTCGCTCATCCTGACCCGCACGGACGCAAACTCGATCAAGACGCTGGCCGTCTCCAAGGGAATGCGCACTATTCTCGCGGCAGGAGTGGAAAAGATCATCTCCGGCGCCACATCCGTGGAAGAGGTTCTCCGGGTAACACAGGAGGATTGAGACTTCCTTGCCTACATACCGCTACAAAGGGATCTCGAAAACCGGACAGGAGTTTAAAGGAACTGTCGAGGCGGAAACTCCCGCGCATGCCCGAAAAAAACTCCATGCGGACGGAATTTTTACCGAAAAGCTGACGGAGGACACAGGCGAAAGAAGAGGCTTCTCGCTCCCTTCCCTTCTTGGACAGCAGGAATTCCTTCCACTGCTCACACGCCAGCTTGCGACCCTGTCAAACGCGGGAGTCCCTCTTGCCGGAGCGCTCAAAGCGGTAATTCCGCAGGTTGACGATCCGAAAAGCCGAAAGGTTCTGGAAGAAATTCAGGAAGCGATCAACGGCGGGGCAACGTTTGCGCGGGCGGTCGAGGCTCAAGGGAAAGTATTCCCGGATCTGTACGCCAGCATGGCGCGCGCCGGAGAAGAAAGCGGCACGCTTCCGCTTTCCCTGTCGCGCCTCGCGGACCATCTTGAGAGACAAACCAAAACGAAGAACCGGGTCCGGTCCGCCTTGACGTACCCTGTCTTGATGGCCGTTGTCGCAAGCCTCGTCGTGGTCTTTCTTCTGACATTCGTCGTCCCAAAGATCGTCGGCGTATTCGGCCATCTGGGCAAAGCGCTTCCTCTACCCACGCGAATCCTTATCGGGATTACAGGGTTTCTGTCTTCCGCATGGTGGGCGCTGCTCATCGTCGTCGCCGTAGCAACGCTGATGCTCAGAAAATACCTGGCCACGGAACGCGGCCACACCCACCGCGACGCCATCCTGCTGCGCCTGCCGTTGATTGGAAGGCTCGAACATCTGTCCGCCTTGTCGCGCTTCGCGCGGACTCTATCAACGCTGACTTCGGGAGGAATCCCGGTAAACCGTGCGCTCAAGATCGTCGCGCCGGTTGTGGGCAACGTCATCATTTCCGATAAAATAATGGCCACCGCCGACCGGGTTGTGGAAGGCGCGACGCTTGCCGACGCCCTGCGCGCGCACCACGAGATTCCCATCAGCCTTATCCAGATGGTGGCCGTAGGCGAAAACAGCGGTACACTGGGAGACATGCTTGCCCGTGGAGCGGACGCAATGGATGAGGAGATCGAAGCGCGGCTTTCCCGCCTTCTCTCTCTCCTTGAACCGTTGATTATTCTCGTGATGGGAGCGGTTGTAGCTTTCATAGTCGTATCGGTACTTCTGCCGTTGCTCGACATTTCCAGTATCGTCGGTTAGGAGGTATTACATGAATCGCAGACAGGCTTGCGAAAAAAGAAGCCGCGAGGGGTTCACCCTCATCGAAATCATGGTGGTCATCGTCATCCTCGGACTTCTCGCCGCTTTGGTAGTACCGAAGCTGATAGGAAGAACGGAAGAGGCAAAGAGAACCCAGGTGCGCGTCCAGATGAAGCACATCCAGCAGGCGCTTGAACTGTTCAAACTTGATAACGGTTTCTTCCCAACAACAGAACAGGGGCTCGAGGCGCTCGTCAGGATTCCCAACTCCGGTCGCGTTCCCAAGAATTACAGGCAAGACGGTTACATTGATCGTGTCCCAAAAGATCCTTGGGGAGAGCCTTTCGTGTATATCTGCCCGGGAAGCCGTAGTAGCTACGACCTCATCTCCTACGGTGCGGACGGTGTAGCCGGCGGCGAAGGAGAAGATGCCGATATCAACTTGTGGGATGATCGGTAAGCGCGGATTCACTCTGGTCGAGCTGACGGCAGTCCTGTTCGTGCTCGGCCTGATCCTGTGGACTGTCGTTCCACGCCTGTCGCGCCTGGGCGGTCCCGGACGCGACGCGGTATTTCGGGATCTGGCCTCCGGTTCCGAACAGGCATTCGACGCCTCACTGTTCGAAAAACGTGAGACTCGCCTCGTGCTCGTCCCGTCTTCCGGAACGTATGAGTTCCGCAATCCGGATCGCACAAATGATGAGCAGCGCCCCAGAGAGTTCGGCTCCAGTCTTGCGGTAACCAGCATCCGGATCGGGGGGGAGGAACGCCCGCTGGATCTGACCACGGAAATCCGCTATCAGTCAGGCGGCCGCGTACCTGACACGCGAATACTCCTTCGTGACTCCAGTGACAAGAAGAACCCGACCGAGTGGACTCTCAGCCTGAACCCCTGGGACGGCTCCATCAACATTTTGGAAGGCGCGGCAAGATACTATGAGTGATCGCAAAGGATTCACCTTGATCGAGGTGTTGGTCTCCCTCTCGATCCTGGCCGTCACTCTCATATTGACCTACCGGGTCATCTCCGGGGCGATTTCAGCCTCCAACAGGTCGGATCGATGGACCGCGGCGGCATACCTCGCCGAAAAAATGGTCCTGGAGACTATCGAAAGTTTTCCTGAAGCGAATGAGACGGAAGGAAAATTTCAACCGCCAAACGACTCCTATTCATGGAAGCAAATGGTAAGGGCCACCGCTCACCCCGATGCTGTAGAGGTAACGGTAATCGTTTCATGGACATCGGACGGCAAAACGGACCAGGTTTCCGTTACCAGCCTTTCGGTAAAAAAATGAGAGCAGCGCAAAGACGCGCCGGGTTCACCCTCGTCGAGGTGCTTATTACCCTGGCCATCCTGTCCGTAATCATGATCCTGCTGGTTTCCGCATTCACGGGCGCGTCAAGAACGCGCGGCGCGCTTATCTCCCGTGGACGCGATTTCCGTCAGGTTTTGATCGCCATGGATCGTATCGGAACCGATCTGCAGGGGGCTTTCTCATCCGCAAAACACTCCGACACCGGGCTGACATACAAAGAAGACAAGCTGTCAGGGAGCCCGGCGGCGACTCTCGCATTTACTTTATTCCAGATTCCTTCGGTCGGAGACAGCTACCCTCCATCAAGCATCGTCAAGGTCGTTTACTTCCCGAAAGTGGGAACGGACGGCGCGCACATAGAACTGCACCGGAGGCAGTCCGCTCTGCCCTTCATCGAAAACCGGATTCCGGTAAAAGAAGCGTTAATCACAGACAGGTTGAAAGGCTTCCGGGCAGAGTTCTACGACGGCAGCGAATGGCAAAAAGAATGGCCCGCCGGAAGAAGCCTGGCCTCCCTGCCGAAGAAAGTGGCGATCACAATCATAGATTCCCGCGGGCTGGAATACCGCCGTGAAATTGCTTTACACCTTTCCGGGCAAGACTCGGTCATCCAGTCCGGAAACAGGCCGGGGAGTTCCAGATGAAACCGCGCGCCGACAACAATCGCGGAGTCGCGCTTTTGACCACTCTCCTCATTCTGGTCCTGATTGTAGTACTCACCAACGAAATCTTCAGGCTTGGCTCGCGCGCGGCCCAAACCAGCGCATACGGCAGAGACTCAATCAAAAGCGCAATGCTTGCGGAAGCGGGAATCAACGCCGCGCGCCTGGCGCTCCGCGAGGACGCGAAAAACAACTCATACGATACCCTGGACGAACTCTGGGCCCAGCCAACGCCTCCCTTCGAAATGGGAGACGGAACCATCTCCGTTTTTGTCGAAGACGAAGAGCGCAAGATCAACCTCAACAAGCTGATAATGACAAACGGAAACGCGCCTGACGAAGATCGGGTTGAGATGTTCCGCGCGTTCCTGGCGCACATGGGAATCGACATGTCGCTTGCGGACGCCTTCGTGGATTGGCTCGACAACGACGACACTCCGCGCGTCGGAGGCGCTGAAAGCAGCTACTATCTTTCGCTTCCCCGTCCATACAAAGCTAAAAACGATCTGTTCGACACGATAGAGGAAATCCTCCTCGTTCGCGGTGTCACCAACGAAATCTACGAAAAAATACGTCCCTTCGTAACAGTCACCTCTTCCGGAAGGATAAACATCAACACCGCGCCGAAGGAAATCCTGGTGTCTTTGTCCGCGGGCAGAATCGCCACCGAATCCGGGGCAATTGACAGCGAATCCGCCGCGCGGCTCATCGAGTATCGGCAGACACGCGCGTTTCAGAAAATATCTGATATCGGAAATGTCAGCCCTTTTTTCAAAAACCTGTATAGCCAGCAATCCGCCTTTTACTCCGGCCTTTTGGACATAAAGTCCACCCACTTCCATGTCCGGTCTTCCGGAAACATCGGAGATACCATCCGCACGATAGACGCTATCGGAGCGCGAACCGGAAATGATGTAAAATGGGTTTTTCGGCGCCTGGAATAGAGTCGGTCACAAACCTTGAATATAGAGGTATCAAATTGAAAGGAAAGGCCTTGGCCGGAAATAGCGGCCACTCTTCCAAGAGGCGAATCTACTTATACGCTCTTGGAAGCCTCCTTTTTGCGATCTGCTTTATTTTTGTCGCCGCTCTCTCTCTTCCAACGGAAGCGGTACTCGGGCTGATCACACCGTCGCTTGAAGCCAATGGCATCGGCCTCTACGCGGAAAAAGCGCGGCTGGTCTTTCCGCCGGGAATCCGTGTCAAAAACGCCACCATCTCCATCAACAACGGACACCCGGTCCCCATAGAAGAGGCAACCGCCTCATGGGAACTGACCGGCCTCTTAAACTGGCTGCCGTCACACCTCAATATCATCCAAGGAAAAACAGTCGCGGATATCCGCCTTTCTCCGGCATTCTGGAACCCAAGTCACGGGACCATGACGCTTACGGAAGCTTCATCCGATGAACTTAGCTTCCCTTTTTTATCCAGCTCCGAGACAAAATTTTCCATAAGGAGGATACAGGCGCAGTGGCGCGGAGCCGGCGACAGCTTCGATGCCTCCGGTTCGGCGGAACTCGACTACCTGCTGCTCCCCGTCAACTTGTCCGCAGCCCCCATCCATGAAGCGCGTATCGACAATGCGTCGCTTTTCATGGTAGTCCGCGGAGATACATTGCACATTCCCCGCATGCAGGGGAGTTACGAAGGAGCGCGCGTAGAAGGCACCGGAGAGATCGCGCAGTTTTTGTCGCCGGGCAACGCCTCCGTCACATTCCTGTTGAGGATTCGCAACCCTTTCGAAGGCCGGGTGGGAATGTTATTCGACATGCTGGCGAAAAACTCAAAGAATGCTACCCTTAAAATCAGCGGGGCGCCTGGCGCCCTTAAGGCTGAATTTCTACCTCTCTGAGACGAGGCCACGTTGACCATCGGCATATCCTTAACCAGGGATCAACTGCTCGCTGTCGTTTTAGGCGGCGCGGCTTCCTTCTCTGACCCGGCGATTGCTATTTCCGTGCGCTGCCGTGAGCCTTTCGAATGGAAAGAAGAAGCGGTTACGCTCGTTGACCGGCTTCGTGAGGTCCTTCCAGACGGCGTCTTGCCGGGAGCGGTAATCACTCTCCCGCCGGCAATGACCTATCTGCGGCCCATCAAGCTCCCCGTAAATGATCTTCGGAGAGCGCGCCTCATACACCTTGGCGAACTCGAAGGAAACCTCCCGATCGAAGACGACGACATCCTGTCAGACCTGCTCCCTTCTTCTCCGGCGACTCCCGGCACATTTATAGCCGTCGCCGCTAAACGGCCGCTCATAGAAAAAACGGTGGAAACGTTCCAAAACGTCGGCATTCGCGTTGACATGGTCATCACCGACCACGCGGCAATGCTTGTGGCCGCTTTCGATGAAATCCGGGAGGACGCATTGCTCGTCTCGGCCTTCTCCGACATCCTCCTGCTGCGCGTATCCAACGGCGGCGTGCGCGCCGCGAGGCAATTCCCCATCGCTATGGCTGACGCCCCGGATGACATACTGGAAGCCATTGCCGATATGACACGCGACAAGGGACCGGCCACTCCATTGGTCGTAGCCGGCGAACTGCCCGCTTCCATCGAGAAAAACCTTTCTGGGTACATGACACTTTCCCTCCCCGAATACATTCCCTCTTCCCACTTTGCCGCGTTTGGCGCGGCGCTGGCGCCCGTATCCCAAAAAACGCTTGGCGGCTTCTCGCTGCGGACATCCGCCGAAGCGACGGCGAATAAAGTACGGGAGGCCCGCAAGATCAAAATCGCGGCGGCAGCGGCGGCGGCGTCAGCCATATTTGCGATCATTACGCTCCAGTTCTTCGTATGGGTAACCGGACAAAAACTCGAAAAAATCCGAAACCAGATCCGCAGCGAGTTCTCGCAGATCGCGCCCGACGTTACGCTGCGCAACGCAACAATGGCGGACCAGATCAAGGAGAGGATAACCTCTCTGGATCGCCTGCGAAAAGATCTGGGAATAAACGCGCCTCCGCCAGCCGACCTGCTGGCGCTTGCATCGTCCGCCCTGCCGCGTGGCAATATAGCTGTGCGAGAAACATCGATCGAAGGCGGGCGCGTGCGCATTGCCGGAGAAACAGAAGATTCACGCCTGGTGGAATTATTCCGGGAGGAATTGTCCAAATCCTTTGGCAGCGAATACAACGCTACGCTCCAGGGTACGGAAGCAAGCGCCAGAGGCTCCATTAAATTCACCATCCAGATCGAACAGAAGGAAGACCCTCGTGCTTCTTGAGCGGGAGAAAAAGACACTGATTATCGTCGGGGTAGCCGCGGCCGCGTTGTTGATCGTGGCTTTAGTGGTTTTCCCGGCGATATCCCGCATCCGGGTTCTTTCCCGCAACACCGTCGCGGCGCAAAAGAACCTGGCCGAAGTGCGCAAATCCAGCCCGGATCTGCAGCGCGTACGGCAAGCCACCATCGAACGACAGGGTGCCGCCACGGCGGCAGCCAACTCTCATGAATCGCCGCTTACACAACTAACTTCCTTTTTGCAGGGAGCGGGAATCCCTGCGTCTGTTTTAGCCATCAAATCAGCCGGCACCCACGACAGCGAAGCGTTCCGCGAGGAATTGTTCGAGGTCCATGTCGAAAACCTCACGTACCTTGAAGCCGTCAATGCCTTGCGGAAACTGTCGGCGAAAGATCTTCCCGTAATAGTCCGCTCCACCGTTTTAAAAAGTCGATATGACGACCAACGCTACCTGGATATGACACTCCGTGTCGGACACCTTTCTCCCAAGAAAACACCGTAAGGGCAAATACAAAGCCCTCCTTTTCCTAACCGTAGCGGCCCTCCTCGCGGGCTGTTTCGGCTCAACGCCTTATGTCCCGACCAAAGATGAAGACGATCTGCTAAAAGCAAAAGGAGCGGACAAGGCGCTTTACGAAACTATTTGCATAGGAGAGAGCGACCCTTTCGTCCTCATCGCCGTTTTCCGCGAGGACGTATTCAGATCCCATTCCGCCGTACTGGAACAATCTTTCATTCCCGTGCTGAACGAGTTCGGCAACACGGCGCTTTTGCTTGTCCGGCCCGTCGAAGTATTGCCTCTGCTTAAAGACGCTTCCCTGATAAAAGCCGCATGGTTTGGGCCGCAAGCGCGCCTGGCGCGCCTTGATACGTCGCTTGAGTTCGACATGCTAAGCCATTTCGGCAAAGGAACCGAGTCGAGCCCTGCCGTAATTCTGGTCCAGTTTCGCTCGCTCCCGAAGGTTGCGGAGGAAAAAGCGGTTATAGCGGCGGGATTCCAGATTCACGCAAAGGAAGGACCTACCTACAAAATTACCGGCCCGATATCGGGCATCCCAAAGCTTTTGGACCACGACTGGGTCGTCTACCTCGAAAAAATAGATCTCCCGCAATAGTGGCATCGCCTTTGCTATCAGTAGGCTAACCATTCGGGAGGAAAACATTATGAATACCGATCCGGGCGCAAAACTTGCCGTTTCAATTTCAGACAGCATGACGGTAGAAGTGCGGCTGGGACTCAAAGAGATCCGCATCGGCCGGGGACGCGAGGCCGACCTTCAACTACCGGACCGCTCCGTATCAAGATTTCACGCGCGTATTTATCGCTTCGGAAACCGGTATTTCCTGGCGGATCTTGGCAGCCGCAACGGAACACATTTCAACGGAAAGCCTGTAACACAGCTCCCGCTCGACGACGGACAAACCTTCACCATTGGCCCCTACCGTATCCATTTCTTGTGGCCCGCCGGCGCGCCAATGCCGGGAGAAGAACCTACGGTCGCCCCCGGAGCGTCATTGCCGCCTTCTAACGCTACAGCCGTCTCCGGCCCAGGCACAACCTCCTCCGCCGAAAGCGCATCCGCGTCTTCCCCAAAACGCGTAACTATCGAGCGCGAAACCGCCAATGATACGTTCGGCATGGTGGGAGAAAGCCGGCCGATCCGGAAACTGATCGACACTATCCGCCGGGTCGGACCTTCCGACGCGGCGGTCCTCATTGAAGGTGAAACAGGAAGCGGCAAGGAACTGGTGGCAAGAGGGCTGCACAATGCCTCTAACCGAAGCTACCGCCCTTTCATCGTCGTCAACTGCGGCGCAATCTCCCCGGAGCTTGTCGAAAGCGAACTGTTTGGCCATGAACGTGGAGCTTTCACAGGCGCTACCGCGCAACGACGCGGCGCCTTCGAACTGGCCCACAACGGAACTATCTTTCTTGATGAGATCGGCGAGCTGCCCTATACCTTGCAGCCGAAGCTTTTGCGCGCGCTGGAGCAGAAAGAAATCAAGCGTGTCGGCGGCAACGAAACGCTTTTGGCCAACGCCCGCATATTGGCCGCGACAAACCGCAATCTAAAAGAAGAAATCACAAAAAAAACATTTCGGGAGGATCTGTATTTCCGCGTCGGAGCGATCAGCATTTCCGCGCCTCCTCTTCGTGAGCGAAAGGAGGACATAGTGCCGTTATCCAGGCACTTCCTGGCGCTTTTGAGCGCCGGCTCCACGCATCCAATTCCAACGCTCTCCCACGCCGCACTCGACATTCTCATCTCGCACGATTGGCCCGGCAACGTCCGCGAATTGCGCAATGCCATTCAGCGGGCAGTAGTCATGGCGGAAGGAGAGGAACTCGCCGCGGCCGATTTCTCATTCTTGAGCGCCTCCTCCCATACTTCCTCCTCCGAGCAAGACACTTCCCAAGGACTTACGCGCTGGGAACAGGCAGAGCGAACCAACATACTCGCGGAACTTTCGCGCCAAAGCGGAAACAAAACACGTACCGCCCGTGTGCTCGGAATCGCCAAGTCCACGCTGTTTGAGAAACTCAAGAAGTACGGGATCAGTTCACAAGAGACAGACCGGTAATTGAACCGACGGTACGAATCTCGTACTCATTCTTTCCCCTTTTACCAGCCCTATCCGCTTCTGTTCCGTAACCGCCCAAAACCACAATAGTTTCAGCGGCGGTTTTTATTTCTGCCTCCGGCATCACGATTGCTCCTTCCCGTGTCATCCAAATTCCAGAAGGAGGCAACACGATGCAAACAAAGCTCAGAAAAAACCGCAAAGGCCAGGGACTTACCGAATACATCATCATCACGGCGCTGGTCGCAATCGCAGCTATCGGAATCGTAAACATCTTCGGCAACCAGTTGAGACACCAGTTTAACGTCATCGTAAAAGCAATGGCCGGCAGTTCTCAAGCGAAAGTGGAAAACAAACTGCTCGAAAAAGCCGACAAAGAAACCAACATTAAAAACCTTTCAACGTATGGCGAATCGAAATAACCGGGGAGCAACCATGCTCGAGTTCCTGCTGGCGGGCATTCCGCTTCTGCTTTTCCTCATGATGATCCTTCAGCTTTCACTGCTGTGGATCGACAAAGGGACCGTCGATGCCGCCGCACACTTCGCCGCGCGTAAATTCGCACGCACCGCCCGAATCAATTTCGAAAGCGCCCGGCAGGAAGCTCTTCTCGAAGCATGGAAAATCTGCTTGAACCGTCCGGGCGGATCGCTTGCTTCCATGGCCATGACCACTCTCGATATCACGCGTGACGGCAAACAGAAAGTGAACCGCGCCGCCGCGGGAGACGCATTATGCGTACAGTTGATCCATGGGGTCAGACTGATAGTCCCATGGGCCGACTGGGTTCTCTTCAATATTTCCTCCGGTCCTAAAACCAGCATTGGAAACCAATACTACCTGATGCTGCAATCCACCCGCTGGGTAACGGTGGAATAACCATGATCCGCTACTTCTCCCACCAGGCGCTCCATGTTCGCAATGGAAAAAGCGGCCAGGCCATGCCTCTGTTTCTGGTTGTCATTTGCACAGTGATGACCCTGCTGTTCGTCTCGATCGTTGTTCACAATATGGCTGCCTCACGAGTCGCCTGCGCAAATGCCATAGACGCCATCGCGCTAAACGCGGCCACATGGGAAGCCAGGTGTCTGAACGTAATCGCAGCCCTAAACGACGGGATCTCCCAATGCATGAATATCATCTTATGGATATGCGCCACCTGGGCGGTTATGGCGGGCCTGGCGGCTTTCGGTGTGGGTGTTCCCGTTTTCAATGCTTACACAAAGTACGCGCGTGAGTTTATCTCGAACTGCTGGAATACAGCGCACATGCTGGCGTCATGGAGCGAGCGAATACGCGATATGGCTCCGTACCTGGTGCTGGGCGAAACAATCGCGCTTGCAAAAAAACTGGGGGTCGAGGGAATCCTGTATCCGCTTAACCCGCGCGGGACTCATGACGGAACAAACACCCTCGAACTCCACTTGGAGTACGGTCCCCCCATCAATCTTATCAACGCTTTTGATCCAATTTTTTCCACACTGAGCCGATTGGACAAAGTTCGCCGCCCGGACGGAACACTTAAAGCAATAAAAAACGTCCTGAACAGCACACTCAACCTCATCCTCGGCGGCAACAACAAGCCGATCCGCAAACTGATCCTGGAAAAGGATTTCCCCAAAAGACAGTTCGTTCGGTTTGTTGGCAGCCAGCAGGTCCAGCCATTGCCGATACCGTTTCTGGAGAATAACGAAACGGAGCGGATATTTGACCAGGCGCAGGCGGAGCCATACGACGGCGATTCGGAGTCAATGACATGGAAATCCCGACTGACAAAATGGGGGGATAAATGAAAACACGCCTGAAAACATCCTGTGGTCAGTCAATGGTTGAAACCATCATTCTCCTGCCGCTTATGCTCATTCTTCTGGCAGGAGGATGGTGGGCGTTTCAAAACTTATCCTTGTCGGACGCCGCGGAGTCAGCCGCCCATGTCCACCTTCTTCGCACCGGAAGAAACCTTTCTCCAATTACTTCGGAACTCTCCAAAACAATCCATCCCGGTGAAAACACCGTCCGGCTGAATGGAGAAAACAGTTCCTTTTTCAAAGGAATACCATTTTTTAACAATCTTTTGGGAAACACCGTCGCCTCCGCCGACGTCTCCTGCCAAAAAGAACAGGTGGGAGCGTTCATCGACCTGCCGGACCACAACCTTGGCCGGAAAGCGGAAGCGGCGGTCGATTGCTGGGGAAAAAGCAGTCGTTCAGGCTCGTCGATCAAAAATACCATTTCGGCAGTCGTTGCCGTGGGGGCAATCAAATGAAACGCAAATCCATCCTTTTCTTTATTGTTATAACCGCCGTAGTTGTTTCATTGCTGGCGTTTAAAGCCGTCAACGCGAGGCGAACCGGCTCAGGCACAACCAGGGTATCAATTGACGGCAGATCGTTTCTTGTAAAAACCCCTTCCATGGACAGCAGATCCGCAATGCTGCACGAGCTTGCAAGGCTCGGAATTGATGTCCCGGAAAACCTAATAGACCTCGGTGAAATCCGATCCATAAAGCCTGTCATTCCTGAAAATCTCCCGACAGCCCAAAACACAAGCCATAAAAAACAGACGCGAATGCCCGAAGGATTCAACGTAGATCACACGCTCGAGATGTCGGGAGAAAACGGAACTGTCGAAATGCTCATGGGAACTGTCAAACAGGCGAATGGATCAGCCGCGGCGCGCCTCGAAAGCAACCAATGGATTCGGTCGGAAATATCTGAAGATCGCAACTTCCCAAAAACCTTCCGGAAAAACCGGGGAAAAGAGACAGACATTGTTTGGCTGGATGAAAAAAAAGGCATCTTCCTTCTGCTACGCAGGCTGGAACGATAGGCTCAAGGAACTGCTCCCGTTTGGGGTCGGAGTGATTCTCATGGCCATTGCGGTTTTTGCAGCAATGAAAAGAGTGACAGCGGTTGAGATCGATATCCGTAAGCGGTCTGAACCCATTGCGATAGTCGTCGCATCGGTTCCCATTTCCGCAGGCGCCGACTTCCATACAGAAAACCTGGCCAGCAAGACCATCCCCGCGTCCGGCACGGGGAGGCGCAATGTCCTGGTATCCGATTTCGAACTTCTCATCGGGGCAAGATCAAAGAGCGCGATCGAACCGGGCGAGCCGATCCTGTGGACCGACGTGGAGGAACCTTTCGATACAGACATATTCTCCAAAACAGTCCCGGAAGGCCGAAGGGCCTTAACCTTGACCGTTGATACAACTTCCTCCTTCTCCGGACTTTTGAGGCCCGGAGACCATATAGACCTTTTGGCAAAAGATGAGAAGAACCGCTCCAAATGGATTCGTGGCATAAGCGTAATCGCTACGGATCGCAATATAAACCCGTCAGCCAGCCCCGAAGAAGCAACAGAAACCAGCGCGGTCACTCTTATGGTGACGGTCGAGGAAGGCGCCGCCATCGCGGAAGCGTCTACGGGAGGCCGCCTCTTCTGGTTCTTGAGAAACCCAAACGACAACGTAACGGTTTCACTCAAGAACAACCACGCCGCCTATCCGGCGGTAGAGCTTTGGCACGCCGGTATCCGGGTGCGACAGTCATCCACAGATAGCAATGGAGGCAAATCGGCATTATGAAAGCTTCCCATATCCTGTTGACCCTTCTTCTTATTGTATTTATCGTCGGCCAGGCCGTCGATTCCCGCGCCGCGGAAACCCTCCGTCTGCGGCTGGGATTTCAAAAGATACTGGATCGTAAAGGAGTTTCGAGGATTTCCGTTGGAGACCCGGAAATACTCGAAGCCCAGGCGCTCCCTCGTGGAGACGGAGTTCTGGTTGTGGGAAAACAGGAAGGGGAAACAAACCTGGTCCTTTGGGAAAAAGGAGTCCGGAAGGAGTGGCATGTCGAAGTCGGCGCCCGTAAGAGCGCGGCAATCGAGGATATCCGGCTCTTTGCGGCATCATTTCCTGGGCTGACAGTCTCGGAAGCCGGCGGTTCCATAATCGTCAGCGGCATGGTCGCCTCTTTTCAAGAAAAGAAAATACTCGAAGGTTTTGTCAAAGAGTATCCGTCAGTCCACTTGAGGGTAACCCTTCCCGAGGAAAAAAAGACCATGCTTCAGTACGACCTGAAGATTATTGAACTCAGCCAAGGGGAATCAGCGCTCCTTGGGGTCCGCTGGCCGGATGCCACAGCGATGAAAACATCCGCATCACGAACAAATAGCTCTAAAGGAGTAATCTCGGTAGGGACGGATTTCGAAACAACCCTTAACCTTCTTCTTGCTAATGGGAAAGCGCGAATACTCACCAATCCAAAGCTGTCCTGTGAAAGTGGAGAAGAGGCTGCATTTCTGGCAGGAGGCGAGATTCCGATTGTAATCAACACGCCCGAAACCCGAAGGGTCGAGTGGAAAACTTACGGCATTATCTTGCGGATCAACCCGTCTATTGCTCACGGAGGAAAGGTACGCACCAAGGTGCTGGCGGAAGTAAGCTCCGTGGATCACGCCAGCGGCACCTTTGATGTTCCGGGTCTTTTGATCCGGCGTGTGTCCACACACTTCTCTTCCTCTCCCGGAGAAACGGTAATGCTCTCCGGGCTTGTAAAGAACGAGATGGCAAAGGATGTGGCAAAAATACCGCTGTTGGGACACATTCCGGTTTTTGGAGAGCTCTTCAAATCCAGGTCTTTCCGTGAAAACCAGACAGAACTTGCGGTTTTCATAACACCAACGGAAGTCAAAGAAAACGCTACTCAGGAATTAGAGGAATGGAATCAAAAATACTCGGAAGCCGAAAAGTCTTTACGTTTTCGACTGCTTGATTAAGGAGAAACAAAATGGAAAAAGCCGCAAAAATAAAGCTGCACCAGGCCGTCCTGTCCCAGTTAGACGCTCGCAAGATAGGGCTTGCGTACGGAGAAGACATCGACCGTTGTAGACGCCGCGCCGAAGAGATTATCAACGAAGAGATGAGCAACGCCTCCGTGAGCCAGGAAAACAGGGACTCCTTCCGGAAAGAGATGATAGATGAGATCTTCGGGTACGGCCCCATCACTCCGCTTCTTGAAGACCCATCCGTTTCCGAGATCATGGTAAACGGCAAAGATTCCATCTATTTAGAAAGAGAGGGAAGACTTGCGCGGCACAACAACAGTTTCCTTTCGGAAGAGTCGCTGCGGGTCGCTATCGACCGTATGGTCGCCAGAGTTAACCGACGCCTCGATGAATCATCTCCGTACGTGGACGCCCGCCTTCCGGACGGTTCGCGTATCAACGCCATCATTCCTCCTGTCTCTCTTACAGGAGCATGCCTGACGATTCGAAAGTTCCGCAAAGAAGCGTTCTCTCTCGATGAACTCGTACGAATCGGCTCGCTTTCTCAGGAAGCTTCCGAGTATTTGCGCGAAGCAGTGCTTCAGCGAAAAAACATCATCGTCTCTGGAGGAACCGGGTCGGGCAAAACCACTTTATTGAACGCGCTCTCCGGCGCCATACCGGAGGACGAGCGGATCGTGACAATCGAAGACTCGGCGGAACTCCGCCTCCAGAAACCTCACGTCATTCGCCTTGAATCCCGGCCACCCAATATAGAAGGAGGAGGCGCCGTCATGATAAGGGACCTCGTCCGCAATTCTCTGAGAATGCGTCCTGACCGCATCATCGTAGGGGAGTGCCGGGGAGGCGAAGCGCTCGATATGCTTCAGGCCATGAACACCGGACACGACGGCTCTATCACCACAGGGCACGCAAACACTCCGAGAGATATGCTGCGCCGCCTGGAAACAATGACGCTTCTTTCCGGAATGGAGCTTCCGATCAGGGCAATACGAGAGCAGATCGCTTCGGCAATCCATCTGGTTATCCATACAAGCCGGATAAAAGGCGGAAAGCGCGCGGTAACCTCGATCACAGAGATCTCCGGGATGAATGACTCCCAGATCCTCATCCAGGAAATCTTCCGGTGGGGAAAAGGAAACGACGCGGCCTCATCCGAAAACAGGCTTGTCTTTACTGGCATCCCTTCCAGGTTCGCCGAAGAGGAATCAAGCCTGTGGGATTAAGCAGGATCGAGATTGCGTCTTTTGCGCTCGGAACAGGGCTGGTCTTGCGATACCTGATTCGCATCGCGCTTCCATCGGCAGCCCGCCGCTTCGAAAGCAGATCAAACCGCCTATCAGATACTCTGCGCGGTGAATTCGTTCAGATGCCGGCGTCCCGAATCGCTTTAGTGCTGATTATTGCCGGTCTCGTATTAGCGTGTTTTGCGATAGTCGCAACCGGATTGCTCATTGCCTCGATAGCCGGGCTTATCCCGGCACTGCTGGCAGGAACAGCCATCCGATGGTACCGGGCCCGAAGGAGAAAACTGATCCTTTCCCGGCTTCCAGTATTATTGGATCTGCTCGTAGGCCACCTGAAGGCCGGACACAGCTTTTCGGAATCGCTTGCGGAAACCATCCCCCTGCTTCCTTCAGGTATTCGGGAAGAAATGTCTTGGGTGATGCAGAAGCATCGCCTGGGCACTCCACTGGTCGAAACGTTTTTGCTTTTCGAAAAGCGAATACCCTCGGAAGACGTATCGCTGTTTGTGAGACCGTTGCAGGCAGCGCTTTCAAGCGGCGGAAACCTTGTAGATCTCCTTGAGCAAACCCGCGACATCCTGCGCCGCAGAAACCGCTCCGCGGAGAAGCTTAAGAGCATGACCGCCCAGGCCAGGCTTCAGGCAATGGTGCTGACACTGATTACCCCTGTGTTCGCATTAATACTTTCCAGGATTGATTCATCCTTCTTGCCAAACCTGATCGGCACTCCGCAAGGAAAAATCATCCTTGCCATTTCCGTGACTCTGCAAGTTCTCGGATGGATAACGATCAAAAAGATCTTGTCGGTGCGCCCATGAATACGGCAGATTTTCTTTTGATCGGCTTATTCACACTGATCGGCGGAACGCTGGTCGCATACTCGCTCCGAACAGTATTCAGCAACCGTTTTCGTGAACGCTTCATGGAAGCATACAAACATCGACACTTGCGCTTTGTCGATAAACTGGTCAAGAAAAAGATCCTGCGCATACCAGGCCTTTATCTCGCTGATCCCATCATGCCATTTGTCTGCGGAGAACTGTCTGGAGTAGCGATCCTTCTATTGGCTTGCTGCTTCCAACAAACACTGACAGGGGCGCTTAAAGCTCTTCCCGTCGCTTTTCTCTTTTGCTCCTGTATCACATGGGCCTCCCTTGCTTCCTCTTCCCGGAAGGCTATGTATTTGGTGCAAAGAGATCTTCCTGTCGCATGTTTTCTCCTGTCTCTTCTGCTCGAATCCGGTATGGGGTCATCCTCCGCCATGCAGGAAACCGCCTCGTCAATCCCGCGCGGCCCGCTTTCCATAGAGCTTTCCGATATGGTCGCCGCCCGCGCCTTGGGAATTTCCAAGACCGAATCTATCCGGCGAAGCGGCGAAAGAATCCCGTCGGAAGATTATCGGCTTTTCCTCAACCATATCCTGCAGGGAGAACGTCTTGGCATCGGGCTTTCCAAAAGCCTGCGGGGGCTCTCATCCAAGATGCTCGAAAGCCAGGACCATCGAGCCGAAACAATCGCGCAGCAGGCGGCGGTAAAGCTTCTCCTTCCGCTGGTATGCTTCATCTTTCCGGCGGTTTTCCTCATCATCCTGTCGCCTGTAATTCTTGGTTTCTGGAATTTCCTTTCGAGGTAAAACAATGGCAAACATGACAAAACTGGCTGGAATTTTATTTCTGGCTATCTTTTTTGCCGCGCCGGCATCAACAATCCACGGCGGTAACAACGGGAACCGCGCCGACAAGGTAATGCTTTCCTTGCGAATCGCCAAAGCCAAACAAGAAGCTCGCAAAATCGAACACTATAAGAGCATCGCCAGACAAAGGAAATATAATCGCTCCATCACCGATTCTCACCTGTCATCTGCACAATAACCTTTGGATTTCTTCCAGGGCGCACCGACAGATTCTCCGTCTTGTCCACCCCAAGCGGTTCATTCACGAAACGCAGTCGGTGCTCCCCCACAGGCAAACGCACATCGCTTAACGGAGTATCTCCAATAAACTGCTTGCCCAAATACACCCGCGCCCACGGAATCGCCTGGATCACATCAACCACGCCCATCATCGACTCAAGCTCTATGCGAAGTGTGTCGACACCAGCCAATGCGCTCGCTGGAACGCGTTTTCGCACGTATCCTTCCTTCGATAAAACAATCCCTTTGCCGCCGGTTTCAGAAATATCAATTCTGGCCGGGGTTTTGCCAAGCATTTCGCCATTTCCGAGCAAGATGCTGGCGCCTTCCGGATCTGTTTCGATCTTGACGTGCTTTTTTGCCGGCCGGGGTGAAACATCGGTTGAAGAAGCCGAATTATTTGCGGTATCAATCGGCGCCTCCGAAGTCGAATCCGATGGCTGCGCCAAAGAAGGCGGCAAACTGTTAGCCGAAGCCGCGGTGGTCATAGCAGGCGAAGGCGCAGAAGATGATACGCCAGAAGGAACAGGTTTTCCTTTTTCTATCCAAAAGTAGGCTCCACCAACAGATAACGCAACCGCGGCGGCCACGGCAACTTTTCCTCCTGTTTTACGGAACCAGTATCTCACCGGCTCCCGAATCTCTGGAAATGCAGCAACACGCTCCAGCGCAAGCGCAGGAGACGTCGCCTCCTCTTCGGAGCCGGCAAAAAGGGCATCCCAAAAATCCGCAAGCTGTGTTGGAGTTGCCCGCTCCGGCCCGTGTGAGGCAAGAGCAGCCAAAAAACTTCCGGCATCCCCAAACCGGTTTTCCGGGGCCAACGCGAGTCCTTTCCGCAAAACATGAACGGTTTCTTTCGCCTCGCAAGGAAACTCGATGCTATCCGGATCGAAAGAACAAACGCGCTCCTGAACGCCGGCCGTGGACTCGCCCTCAAACAGTCTCCGCCCCAACAAAAATTCCGCGGCGATGACCGCAATAGCAAAAAGGTCCGACGCGGGGGTTGCCCCCTCTCCCCGCAAGCGCTCAGGCGAGAAGTAAGCCGCCTTCCCCGCCTGGACATCACCAGCTTCGTCCACAATAGACGCAATGCGCGACACCCCGAAATCAGTCAGTTTCACAGCGCCTGTACGTCCAAGCAAAACATTGCCTGGGCTTATGTCTCTATGCAAAATTCCTTTTTCGTGCAGATACATCAGACCGGACAGCATGCCCTCTACCCAATATCTCCATATGCCGGGCGGAACCGACAGCCCCAGTTGCCGCATCTGCGCCGCAGCTTGCCTGAGATCACATCCTTCCACGTATTCCATGACGAGGAAAAAGACATCCTTTTCCTTCCCAAAGTCGAACACCTGAATCAGGTTGGGGTGGGATAGAGAAGCGGCCAATCGCGCCTCCCTTATGAAAAGTTCACGAAATCGCGGGTCCGCGGCGTGCCGCGGGTGTACCGCTTTCACCGCTACCCGTTTGCGGAATCCTTCCTCTCCCGGAAGAATACACAGGAATACTTCGGACATGCCGCCTGTGGCAATCCGTCGCAACACGCGGTATTTGCCAAAACGTGTTGATTCCAACGCGGCTTACCTCTGAAAATCTTCGTGGGCAGGATTCTGCGGCGTAGGGTAGCTCTCATCGTTTTTTCTTTTCGCGAGAAACTCGAATTCGAAAACAGATCCGCGCGGTTCGTTGCCGCGTACACGCACGGCCCCGCCGTGATCGGTAGCTATGGCGCTCACTATGGCAAGCCCAAGCCCGGTCCCGCCCTCTCTACGGGAAAAGTACGGTTCAAAAATTCGTTCCTTGTCTTCCTCGGAGATACCCGGCCCGTCATCCGCGACGGAGATACAGATCTTCCCTTGCGCGACATCGTAGGCACATGCGACATCAATACGCCCTTTTCCATCAAGGACAGCAATTGCGTTCTCGAACAGGTTGGTAAGCGCGCGCCGGATCTGGTCGGCGTCAAACCATGCTGATGGCAACTTCTGTGAGGAAAACTCCCATTGGATGTCTGGGTTCGACGTGCGATACATCTCCACGAACTGATGGACCGCTTCGGCCAAATCACCTTCCGCAAGCAGAGGCGATGGCATCCGGGCAAAAAGAGTAAACTCGTCAACCAGCCGCTTAAGCGCAGCCACTTCAGCCAGAATCGCCTGATTAAGTTCCTTGAACACAGGATCTGATTCGTGCGCTCCGGCATACCTGCGCTGCAGCCGCTCGGCTGAAAGCTGGATGGGAGTCAGCGGGTTTTTGATGTCGTGGGCGATCCGGCGGGCAACTTCCCTCCATGCCAGCACACGTTGCAACCGCATCGTCTGGGTAAGATCATCAAAAGCGATAACCAGACCGATATACTCGTCTCTATCATTGCGTAACGATGTCAGACGCACCCTTAACGCAACCGTCTTGCCTCCGATCGGAAGTTCTATCTGCCGCTCCATCTGGCTGCTCTCGGCGGCTCCCGCTTCCCTATAAAGTTCGCGGATCGGCTCGTAATAGTCTTCCCGGAAGACATCTCTATACAGCCGCCCGACCGCGTCTTCAGTGGGAACTTCCAACAGATACCCCGCAACCTTGTTGACCACGATGATTTTGGAACGCCGGTCAATAACTACAATCCCCGTAGTAATGCTGTCCACGATGGTTTCAATAAACCGCGCCTTCTGGCGCAAATCCTCGTACGCCAGAGCAAGCGACTCATGCGCCTTCTCAAGGTTCGCCTTTATCGCCTGCAGATCCGTCGCCATCTGGTTAAAAGAGGAAACCAGCATCCCGAACTCGTCATCCGAACGGTAATCAATCGTGACGTCCATATCGCCGCGCGCTATCCGCCCGGTCCCTTCGGCAAGCATCTGTATAGGCACGGTGATCCAGCGAGCCAAAAGAATTCCCATCCAGCTTGCCGTAAAAACTATGAGAAGCGTAATCAGGATTATTACTCCGAGATAGTTGGCGCGAATCGGATCATCGAGAAGACGCACCTGATGGTATTCCGAGTAGGCATCACGGATATTACGCACTCGCGCGACATCCTCAAGGGAAAGCATCTCCACCGCCGCAACTTTTCCCCAACCCGCTAGCGGAGCCCAGGCAACGGCAAACCGGTCTCCTATAAAAGCGCCCCCCCCAGTTTCCACCGCCCTAGGATTTTTCAGACGAAGCAGAATTTCCTCTTCCGCCGCTCCTAGCGGAGGCCCCACCGACGCAGTTTTAATTCCGTCCCGTAAAAGCAAAAGCGCGACGGTGCTATCCTGCCCCAAGCGCGCGGATTGCAGCGCCAAAACCACCTCTTCGTCAGTCATCTCCTCCCGAATCGAATTCGCCGCTTTTCTGGCCAGCGGAAGCATCGATACCGCTGTATCGTCGAGCTTGCCCTGCGCAATCTCAAGAGCGCCGTTGAGCGCTTGCCCTACACGAGCGCCGATCCAAGATTTAATGCTCTTAGTCGTAATACTCGTCGTAGCGATAAACAGCAAAACCGTAGGAATCAAGGAAAAGCAGATGAATATGATAACCAGCCGGGAGCGCAGCTTCGAGCCAATGGTCTTCCTGCGACGGTCCAGCAGGATTTTGAACAGGTTCCGAAAGACAAGAAAAATCAGTAAGACAACCAGAACGACATTCAGATTGATCAGCGCAAAAACAGCAATGTTGCTGGAGAAAGGGACTGTCCCGCCGGATGCGACCAGCCAGGCTTGCAGCAAAGTAAAGCAAACAACAAGGGCGGCAACAACGCCGATCGCCCATAGCTCCCTGCGCCGTTTCGCCCGTTCCTGTTCCGAAAATTCGCCCCCTGCATACTCAAAGTCTTTGGTCACGGAGCAATCACCGGTCCGCGCCCCCAATTAGTCTCCACATCCCACATTGAGGAGAAAAAAACTATCGACCGAAGCGGCTCAGAAAGCCCTGTGCGATCAAGACGAACGCGGACGCTTGCCCTGTAAATCTTGCCGGGCCTAACTTCCATGCTCAAAGGCACCGTCGCATGAAAAAAAGTCATCCTGTCGAGCACCTGTTGCAGGTCGGGAAGAATCTCATCGCCGTCAGGGTGGCGCAGCCGATAAACCCTGGCGAGGACATCATACCGGATGGACTGTGTGTACTGGAAATCGCCGATTGTGACATTGAACCAGTTCCGGTGTATCCGCTCGACTTCAACCTCTATACGGAAAGAAATCTCGATGCCGCTTTCAAGCGCTTCAGTCATCTCGGCAAAGAAAGCGTTTTCGAGGCGGAAATGGATACGCGCTTCTTTACCTTTGACCGTGCCCCCAACATTGGTAACCGTAGGCTTCGGAGAATCAGCAAGAACATAAGCCGTCGGCGACATGATCAGATATAAAGTAAAAATAGCCGCGAGTACGCGCACTTCTTACCTCCGGCGCACATTATAAATTATAAACAGTGGCCTATTTCCGGAAAAACCAGAAAAGAAGGGATAAAACCACACTGACAAGAATTGAAGTCGCAAAAGGAAAATAAAACGTGAAGTTCTTCCGGCTAACAACGATATCGCCAGGGAGGCGTCCGACAAACCCGGCCTTATCCAACAGCAGTATCAACGCGCCGGCAACTGATATCACGATCCCTGCAAAAATCAACATTCTTCCGATGGACTGAAACACTATCTTAAACGTCCTTGAATAGACCGTCCTGGGCTGTGCTGCCCTTTGGGGCTTCCAGTCCCATGTGCTTCCATGCGGACGGAGTTGCAACGCGTCCTCTTGGCGTGCGCTTGAGAAATCCTTGCTGGATGAGGAACGGCTCGTACACGTCCTCGATAGTGTCCTTCTCCTCGCTCACCGAAGCAGAAATCGTCTCGACACCGACAGGCCCGCCATGGAACTTTTCGAGGATTACCCCCAAAATTTTACGGTCCATCACATCGAGCCCTTTTTTGTCCACTTCCATCCGAAGCAATGCCTCGTCTGAAACCTCCCGCGTAATGACGCCGTCCCCGCACACCTGGGCAAAGTCACGTACCCGGCGCAACAGGCGGTTGGCTATCCTCGGCGTGCCACGAGAGCGACGGGCGATCTCCCTTCTGCCTCCGGAATCAATCTGGATGGACAACGCAGCGGCGGAACGGCGAACCACTTCCTCCAGTTCCTCCAGACTGTAATACTCAAGCCGGAACTGAACTCCAAACCGATCGCGCAGAGGCGACGTAAGAAGTCCTGTGCGCGTTGTAGCGCCTACGAGGGTGAACCGCGGAAGAGGAAGGCGAACCGACTTGGCGGAAGGCCCCTGCCCCAAGATGATATCAAGAGCATAGTCCTCCATCGAGGAATACAGGAGTTCCTCCACGACACGGCTAAGCCGATGAACCTCGTCGATAAATAGCACATCGCCAGGCTCAAGAGCGGTAAGGATCGCCGCTATATCCCCTTTCCTTTCGATCGCGGGACCAGAGGTTACGCGAATCCCCACCTCCATCTCGCTTGCGACAATATGCGCAAGGGTGGTCTTCCCAAGCCCTGGGGGACCAGAAAGAAGAACATGATCGAGTGACTCATTCCGGGCTTTTGCGGCGCAAATGTAGGTTTTAAGGTTCGAGACTATCATCTTTTGTCCGATAAATTCGGGCAGCCGCTTAGGCCGCAACGACATATCCGCCGGCGCTTCCGCCGCTCTTTTCCCCGGATCCAGGATTTTACCTTCCACCGCCACCTCTTCAGGCCAATGCCGTCGGCCGAATCATCTGCGACTTCCGGACAAACGTTTGAGCGCCTCCCGCAGCATCGCCTCGGCGGAAATCTCGGCGCCCATTTCCCGCCGGGCCGCTTCAATGGCTAAACGCGCTTCATCTCTTGAGAATCCCAAGGACGATAACGCCACGAACGCTTCTTCGTTCAGTCGGCTCGTCCCTCCGCCACCCGCATCCCCGGTAAGCGAAAACTCAGATATCTTTTTCAGGCGATCAGGAAGCTCCATGGCAATACGTTGCGCCAGCTTTTTACCTATACCCGGCACCTGCGTGAAAACCGCGGCATCCTCACGAGCGCACCCGGCAAGCACACCATCCACCCCCAAGACGGACAGGACCGCAAGCGCGGATTTGGGGCCTACACCGCTTACCCCGATCGTCGCAAGAAAAATATCCCGCTCGGCTTCCGAGGAAAAACCGAACAGGTCGCCTCCCCCTTCACGAAAATGAAGGTATGTTCTCAAAAAACAGCTTTCGCCTTCCGCCGGAAGAGCTGAACGGGTAGCCGAAGAGACATACGCGCGGAACCCGATTCCGCCGCACTCCACAACCACAAAATCTTTCCCGCTTCCGGTCAGATGCCCTTTAAGGTGATCAATCATTGCCGTTCATGATACCACTTCCGCTTCCGTCGCATCTTACAAGGCTAAAAACCTGGAACCGGCCTGCGGCAAATCAGTGTTTTATGGCGTATTTTTTAGCTTGGAACTTCGCGAGTGACAGCTCTGCAAAAAGCCATTGCCAAGGCGTCCGAAGCATCAGCAGGGATCTGAACACGCACTCCCAGTAGCCTGCATATCATCCCGGCCACTTGCTCCTTGGAAGCAGCTCCATACCCGGTAGCTGCCAGCTTGATCTCTTTCGGACTGTATTCGTAGACAGATAAGCCGTGCGTTCGACAGGTCACAATAGCGGCGCCACGCGCCTGCCCCAGCTTGAGGGCCGAAGAGGCGTTTTTTGCGAGAAATACATTTTCGATCGCCGCTTCGCTTGGAACATACTCCTTGATAAGCTTGGATAGTTCTATGTGGATTGCGTACAAGCGGTCGGACAACGGCTCTCCGCCGTCGAGCCGGATCACACCCCATGCCACAGGCGTCACCGCGTTTCCCCGCAGATCGACAATCCCATAACCCATACGCAGTGACCCCGGATCAATTCCGATGATCCTTCGCGCTTTATTCATAAGCTTTGATGAAAGAAACGCCTACGCGCGGTAAAAGCGCATAGGGTTAAGGATTGCATCCGCCAATATATGCTCAGCCGAACGCCTCCAGATCTTCGTCGGATATGTCGAAGTTCGCCCAAACGTTCTGTATGTCGTCGGACTCCTCCAAGGCGTTCATCATCTTGAGCATGGACTCCGCCGCCTTTCCTTCCAGGCGCACTGTAGTCTGGGGAATCATCGCGATTTCCGCGGTGATAATTTTAAATTTGCGCTCATCGAGCCCCTTTTTAATCTCCTCAAAAGCTTCCGGCTCACAATGCACTTCGTACTCTTGGGAGTCGAGATCGTTCTCCACATCATCCGCGCCCAAATCAAGCGCGTTCTCAATCAATTTCTCTTCATCTACCCCGTCTTTGGATACAGCTATCGTACCCTTCTTCGTAAACATCCAGTTGACGCAACCAGTCTCGCCGAGGTTGCCGTTGTATTTCGTAAATATGTGGCGAACATCCGCCACAGTGCGGTTTTTGTTGTCTGTAAGGACTTTGACAAGTACCGCGACACCGTTGGGGCCGTACCCTTCATACATAAGTTCCTCGTATGATACTCCCTCAAGATCACCGGTGCCCTTTTTGATAGCGCGAGTGATGTTATCATTGGGCATATTGACGGCTTTGGCAGCCTGGATCGCGGCACGCAACCGGGCGTTGCCGTCAGGATCGCCTCCGCCGCTTTTCGCGGCAGCAATGATCTCGCGGGTAACCTTTGTAAAGATCTTGCCCCGCTGAGCGTCGGCTTTTCCCTTCTTGTGCTTTATAGAACTCCATTTATTATGGCCGGACATAAGGCAACCCCGTCATATTGGATTTTCAATAATTATAAAACAATAAGGCCCTTGCTCCGTTTCCGGCGCAAGGGCCCAATTTAAATTCGGCGGCGACCTACTCTCCCACAGGGGAAACCCTGCAGTACCATCGGCGCTGGAGAGCTTAACTTCCGTGTTCGAGATGGGAACGGGTGTCACCTCTCCGCCATCGCCACCGAAAGCTGTGTACGACATAATACGCACAACCTGTGCGCCAATCGATTCTGTATGCTTGTCCGAGTTCTTTCATCCGTTGAATAGTGGTCAAGCCGCACGGGCGATTAGTACCGGTCAGCTAAACGCATCACTGCGCTTACACCCCCGGCCTATCAACCTGGTAGTCTACCAGGGCCCTTTAGGGGGATTAAATCCCCGGGAGACCTCATCTCAGGGCGGGTTTCCCACTTAGATGCTTTCAGCGGTTATCCCTTCCGCACATAGCTACCCAGCGATGCTCTTGGCAGAACAACTGGTACACTAGCGGTGCGTCCATCCCGGTCCTCTCGTACTAGGGACAGCTCCCTTCAAGTCTCCAACGCCCACACCAGATAGGGACCAAACTGTCTTGCGACGTTTTAAACCCAGCTCACGTACCGCTTTAATTGGCGAACAGCCAAACCCTTGGGACCTACTTCAGCCCCAGGATGCGATGAGCCGACATCGAGGTGCCAAACCTTCCCGTCGATGTGGACTCTTGGGGAAGATCAGCCTGTTATCCCCGGAGTACCTTTTATCCGTTAAGTGACGGCGCTTC
>WRHP01000009.1 GCA_009783195.1 Syntrophorhabdaceae bacterium
TATGGCTTTCTTTTGTCTTGCCCAGCTGTATTTAAACTTCGTATCTTTCATCATCATTTCCAAGCAAAATATCCAATCTACCACCAGAAATCTGCTTTTTCTTGATAATTGGGAAAACATCGAGGCCAAGCTTCAGTAATTCTGGTTGATTATAAATAATCTTCTACAGCTTTCTTACTCTCTAACTCACTCAAAGCCAAGAGAATCTTGGCTTTTTCGCCCCTAAGACCTCAAAAGGGAAAATGGTGCGGGTCGTTAGACAACTTTCGAGCCAACAATCCCACTGAGTTTGGGAATTTAATGGAAAAGATTGACGCTTTAAATCAAAACTACTTACCTGTTAACTTGGGTTGTTGAGAGCCATGGCTATAAACTTGAATTTATTGAATAAACGAATTAAAATGCGAGAAATGCGCCAAGATAAAGCCAAAATTATCATTAAAGGAGAAGACAAAACCCATAGTATTCGTTCGTATAGTGAACATGGCGATAAAGTGCGTGTAGTCTTTAATAGTGGCAAAGCATATTTTTACAGTTCCGCTAATGTGATAATTGAAGACTCTACACTATCAGACGGCAACGCATCAAATTGCTTTGAATATCTGAAAGGCATCGCTAGAGCCGTTGGGCTGCACGACCCACAAACAGGGAATATATTATCCAATCAATATGAAAAGATAGAATTTGTGGGTAAAGCGGATAATATGTTGGCTGCCTTTTTGACCGGCAATCTTCCCGATACAGATGGGGAAAAGAAATTTTCCACTATCTATCCGTTTGGATTTAATCATAGCCAAAAAACGGCGGTTGATATTGTTTTTGCAAATCCGTTAACGATAATTGAAGGCCCGCCTGGAACCGGCAAAACCCAGACTATTTTAAATATTATTGCAAATGCTGTTATGCGTGGCGAAAACATTGCCGTTGTGTCTAGCAATAATTCCGCGACGGCAAATATTCTTGAAAAGTTAAAGAAATACGATGTTGATTTTATTGCGGCATATTTAGGCAATTCTGAAAATAAACAGCAATTTATAAATTCCCAAAAACCACTACCTAATTTATTTGAATGGAGACTTAAACCTCAACAAAAGCGTAGAATAACACATGCTATAAATAAGCTCTTTATTTCGTTGGGCGAAAAACTTACCAAGAAAAATGAATTATCACAATTCAGCCAAGAATTAGACTTGCTGAAAGTTGAGTATCAACACTTTTGCGACAGTTGCGAATATGACGACAATCAAGTTTCGCAGTATTTGAAACCTGTGTCCTCCAATAGGTCTATGGAGTTATGGCTACTTTGTGAAAAATATACGGCACGCAATAAAAAACCATATTGGATCGGCAGAATTCTCAATCGTATGCTACGTGGCGTTATCAATGACGAATTTTATACTTTATCGCCAGAAATAATGGTTACACTATGTCAGAAACGCTATTACATGACAAAAATTTTCGAACTAACGTCCATAACTGTCAAACTTAGAAATGAATTGTCGCGTTTTGACTTTGAAAGAAAGATGAAAGAATATTCGGAATTATCGGCGCAATTATTCCGTAACAAACTTGCCGAACGTTATAAAGACGCAAAACGTCGCAAGTTTGATATTGGCGATTTACGGAAGAATTCAAAGCAATTTATTGAAGAATATCCTGTAATACTTGCAACTACATATTCACTTAAAAACAGCCTGTCAAAAAATGTGGTGTATAATTATGTGATCGTGGACGAGGCGTCGCAGGTTGATATTGCAACAGGCGCATTGGCATTATCTTGCGCTAGAAAAGCTGTAATTGTAGGCGACCTTAAACAACTACCCAATGTTGTTGATAATCTTATGGCTAAAAAAACAGATGATATATTCGCAGAATTTAACCCGTCAGAAGTTTATAGATATAGAAATCATAGTTTGTTATCGGCAGTATCGGAGTTATTTCCAGATGCGCCAAAGACACTCCTACGCGAACATTATCGTTGTCACTCCAAAATCATAGGATTTTGTAATCAGAAATTTTATAACAATCAGCTTATCGTTTTAACTGAGGGAAAAACCGACGATAAGCCACTTGTTGTTTATAAAACTGCGCCTGGTAATCACGCACGAGAACGGGTCAATCAACGACAAATAGATGTAATCAAAGACGAGATTATACCAAATCTTAAAGATTATAAATCTATTGGTATCGTTTCTCCATACAGAAACCAAACCAATGCTTTGCAAAAAGCATTCGCTGGAACCGGGATACAAGCCGATACGGTCGATAAATTTCAAGGCCGAGAAAATGACGTGATAATCCTTTCAACGGTTGATAATGAAATATCTGAATTTACCGACAATGCCAATCGCTTGAATGTTGCTGTTTCAAGAGCAATAGAACGGCTTATCGTTGTAATGAATGGTGGAGATGAAGCAAAAGACACCAATGTTGGCGACCTTATCCGATATATTCAATATAATAATTTTGAAATTATAGAAAGCGAACTATATTCCGTCTTTGATTATCTGTACAAAAATTACCAAGAAAAACGAAATAACTTTTTGCGTAGCCGTTGGCGTATATCTAAGTATGACAGTGAAAATCTTATGTATGCTTTAATAAAAGACGTGCTTAGTGATGACAATTTTATAAAACTTGACGTAGCAACACATATCCCGTTAAGAATGATTTTCCGCGACCTTAATACGTTAGATAAAAATGAAAAAAAATATGCCGAAAATATCCTAACTCATGTTGATTTTCTTATATTTGATAAATGCGGTAAAACTCCGCGCTTGGCTATAGAGGTTGACGGCACAGCATTTCATAAAGACGGTAGCCGTCAGTCTGAACGAGATAAGATGAAAAACGTTATTTTTGAAAAATATGGTCTGCCGCTTATTCGTTTCAAAACAAATGAGAGCAACGAGCGTAGCAGGCTGGTTTTCAAGTTAAATGAAATTTGAGAATGCCCTCTGGCTCCATAAACAAGCCTGGAATCACGAAACGAGGCTTGAAACCGCCCAGAACTCAAATATGTAGCAAAATGTGCTAAAACTCTCGGACTCGTTCAAAAGCTTGAAAAACACGAACAGCATATAACAGACAGCTTTTTACCCCGGTTATTCGTGACGCAGCGCCTCGATCGGGTCAAGACCGGCAGCGCGGCGGGCCGGGAAGTACCCGAACGCCGCCCCAATCCCGGCAGAAAATACAAACGAAATAACATTTATTCCCGGATCGAACAAAAACGGAACCTGGAGCATCCGCGTCAGGGCGGCGGAAGCAACAGTAGCCAACGCAACCCCGACAACCCCTCCCAGCGCGGCAAGCACAGTCGCCTCGATCAGAAACTGAAGCAACACCTCGTGTTCAAGAGCGCCTATCGCCAGACGTATGCCTATTTCCCTGGTCCGCTCGGTCACGGAAACCAGCATGATGTTCATGATGCCGATGCCGCCCACCAAAAGGCTCACAGCCGCCACCGCGCCAAGCAGCGCGGTCATGATGCGGGTTGTCCCTGTCAGCGCCTCGGCTATCTGCCGCGTATCCATCACAAAGAAATTGTCATCCTCCCCGCTGCTGATTTTCCTGCGCTCTCTCATAAGGCTTCTTATCTGTTCGGTCGCGCGAGAGAGCGAACCGCCCTGCTGGACGGAAATCATCAGCAAATGTACGTCCTGGCTGCCGGTAAGACGGCGTTGCACCGTGCGCAACGGCATCACGATGACATCATCCTGGTCACGCCCCATGGCGGATTGCCCTTTGGAGGCCATCACACCGACGACCTCGCAGGAAAACTGCTTGATCCGTATCAATTCGCCGACCGGATTCCGGCTCCCGAACAGCTCCCGGCGCACGGTCTCGCCGATAACGCAAACCGTCTTGCCGCTACGCTCTTCGGTCTCGTTGAAAACGCGCCCGATCGCGATATCCCAGTTCCCCGCGCGGAACCATTCCTCATTGGTTCCTGTCACCGAGGTGGACCAGTTCCTGGACATGCTGACCGCGACCGCGCCCCTGTTGGTTGTAGGCGCCACCGCCTCGAGGCCGCTTATCTGCATGCGGATCGCCTCGGCATCGCTCTCCTTGAAATTGGGCACGCCTCCCGACGAACCCATGCGCTGCCCTGGCCGTACCATCAGCAGATTGCTTCCCATGCTGGATATCTGATCCTGTATGGACCGGGTGGCGCCGTTTCCCACCGTCACCATGGTGATAACCGCGGCCACGCCGATCACTATCCCCAAGATGGTCAGGAAAGAGCGCAGCAGGTTTCGGCGAATAGCCCGCAGTGCGAGTAAAAGAGTGTTTAGCAGCATCAGTCTTCTCTCTTTTTACGAACATCGGAGTCAACGACTCCGTCCACAAAAGTGATTATTCGCCCGGCGTATTGCGCCATGTCCGGTTCGTGCGTGACCATCAAGATAGTGATTCCTTTATCCCGGTTCAGGCCGCTGAGAAGCTCCATGATCTCCTTGCTGCGCTGCGTATCCAGGTTCCCGGTAGGCTCGTCTGCCAAAAGGACCGCTGGGTTCGTCGCGATGGCGCGCGCGATGGCAACGCGCTGCTGCTGGCCGCCCGAAAGCTCGGCCGGCGTGTGCCCTTCCCATCCGGTCAATCCCACCGCCGCAAGCGCTTCTTTTGCGGCCTCGCGGCGGGCAGCCGACGGCTCGCCCCGGTAGAGAAGCGGAAGCTCCACATTTTCCTGCGCTGTTGTCCGCGCCAGCAGGTTGAAGCCCTGGAAAACAAACCCCAGATAATGCCGCCGGATCAGCGCCCGCTCTCTTCTTGTAAGACGCTCTATATGGAGACCGCGAAACCGGTAGATGCCGGATGTCGGCGTATCGAGACAGCCCAATATATTCATCGCCGTCGATTTACCGGACCCGCTTGGACCCATCACCGCGACAAAATCCCCTTCCGCCACGGAAAAATCGATCCCGCGCAGCGCCTGGAACGCGACCAGCCCCTCTCCGTAGGTTTTGGTCACGCCGGACATCTCGATGATTGGACCGCCCGATTGCGCCGAAGCCGTCATCATGATCTCCCGCCAAAGCTCTCAACTATCACCTGGGCTCCTTCGGCAATGTCGCCGGAGATCACCTCGGTCAGGCGTCCGTTGGTCACGCCAACAGTCACCTTCACGGGCGTCGGAACATTGTTTACCAGGATGTAAACGCGCTGTTCACTGCCCTTTTGGTCGGTAACGCGCACAGTCTTGCTCTGTCTCGGAGCGCGAGGCATCAGGTTACTTACCAGATTACTGCCCTGTTTTTTTTGCGTCTGCCCCTGTTCCGGCGGAACAAACCGCAGCGCGGCGTTGGGCACCAGAAGCACATCCTCCCGCTTTGCCACAACGATGTCCGCGGTGGCTGTCATCCCCGGACGCAGCGAAAGATCGGAGTTGTTCACCGTAAGAAGCGCCGGGTAAGTCACCACGTTTTCTTCCAGCCTCGATCCGTACGCCAGCCGTTTTACTTTTGCCGAGTATTTCCGGTTGGGCCAGGCATTTACGCCAAATGTCGCTCTTTGCCCTTCGCGAACCATCCCCACGTCCGCCTCATCCACGTAAACTTCAAGCTCCATCTGGGACAGATTTTCAGCGAGGGTAAACAGTACCGGAGCCGACAGCGAAGCCGCCACAGTCTGTCCGGGTTCGATCTTGCGAACGAGGATGACGCCGTCGATCGGCGACCGGATAATCGCTTTGGAGAGGTCCGTCTCGTCCGACTTCAGGGTTGCCTCCGCCTGCCCCACCGACGCGATGGCGCCGACTTCGACTGCCTCCGCTCTTTTTAGAGCGGCTTCCGCGGCATCAAGCTCGGTCTTCGATGGAACCTTTCCTCCGCTCAGCTCGGCTACCTGCCGCAGTCTGGCCATGTCCGCGCGTGTTACTTCCGCGGTTGCCTGCGCCTGTATCACCGCGGCTTTTGCCGCATCAAGAGCGGCCTGTGACTTTAGAACCCGCTGTTCCAGCACGGAAGTGTTCAGTTGCGCCAGAATTTGCCCCTTCCGTACACGATCGTTGTTCTCCACTAAAACAGTCAGGATGGTCCCGGAGATCTCGCTTCCTACATCCACCTGGTTTGTCGGCTGCAAATTGCCGGTCGCCGACACGGTCACAACCAGATTTCCCTTCGTGATAGCTTCGGTCTTGTATTGCAGCTCCTGCGATTTGCCGCTCTTCGACTTTAAAAAAACGTAGCCCGCGACCAGCAGACCGATGAGGACCGCGCCTATAACCCACTTGCCGTACCGCCTAAAACCGGTAGTCTGTGCGCCACCAAGAATGCGGGTGACATCTTCCGCCCCGGCACTGTTTCGCTCGCTCATGTTCCACCCCCGTCCGTCTGCCCTTCCGCATCATCATTTGAGTTTTCTACGGCGGACGCATCCGCCGACGGCCAACCTCCGCCAAGAGCCTTGTAGAGCCGGATCAGCGACGATGCGCCGTTGGCCCTTGAGATCGCAAGATTCTCTTCCACTGTAAACTGGGTGCGCTCCGTGTCTAACACTGTCTGGAAATCGATCATGCCGCCGGTGTAGCGATGCCTGGCGAGCAAAGCGGCGTTGTTCGCGGCCTCGGCGGCTGCCTGCAACGCCTCCTGTTGATTTCTGTTTTCGGACAATGACACCAGAGCGTTTTCCACATCCTCCAGCGCGGCAAGAACGGAAGCCTCATACGCAATCAGCGCCTGCTCCTGTATCGCGTCACGGATTTCTACCTGACGGCGAAGACGCCCGCCGTCGAAAAGCGTTCCGAACATTCTTCCTACGATACTCCGCGCGACGGCGCGTCCGCTGTCCAGCGCCCCAATCGTAAGCGCCTCAAGGCCAAGAGACGCATTCACTGAGAAACCGGGATACCTAGCGGCTATGGCCTGCCCCACCCGCGCGGTTTCCGCCGCCAGCTTGCGCTCCGCGATTCGGACATCCGGCCGGTTTCCAAGCGCCTGGGCGGGAATGCCAATCGCGATTGCGTCGGGAACCGCCGGAACCGGCGCCTCGGAGGACATCATTTCACGCACCGCCCCCGGCGCCTGACCTAAAAGAACAGCCAGCCGGTTTTCAGCTTCGGCCAGACCGATGTTAAGAGCTGGTATTCTCGACCGCGTCTGCTCCAGATTGGTGCGCGCCTGGTCCACATCGAGAGAGGAGACAAGCCCCGCCTGATTGCGCCAATCGGTAAGCTGGCGCGTCTCCGACTGGCTTTCCAGATTCTTCCTCGCAATTTCCAGCCTCTCCATGTAGGAGCGTGCCGTCACATAATTGAGCGCCACCTCGGCCGCAAGCGACACCCGCGTGGCGTACAAACTTGCTTCGGCGCCTTCCAGATCAGCTTTGGCCGCTTCGATCCCCCGGCGAATTCCGCCAAAGACATCAATCTCCCACGACGCGTCAAAACCGGCGCTGAAAAACACGCGCGTGTTACCCGATCCTGTTTCTCTGCTGCCTTTGGACCGGCTGCCGCTTGCGGAAGCCGTCAGAGAAGGAAACATCTGCGCCCCAGCCAGCCCCGCGCGGGCACGCGACTCCATTAACCTTGCTTGCGCCGCGCGTAAATCCGTGCCGTTTTTAAGCGCTTGTTCGATCAGGCTGGTCAAAACAGGGTCGCCCAGGCGTTCCCACCACCGGGAAAGCTCTTCGGCCCGGTAAGGCGCTATAGAATTATCGGCAGATCCTGTCCGGCTCCATACTTCCGGCACCGGCAGTTCCGGCTTCCGGTAATCCGGCCCGACCGTCACGCACCCCGCCGCCATAATAGTCACCGCCGCGAAGACAATCTTGCGCGCTCCGATCATCCGGAACTCCTTTCCGTCATTACCTCAATATAGGACATCTTCATAATCGCCTCGGTTCCGATTAAATACGGTAACAGGATCGGTGTTAAAAAGGAGTAAAGAGTCGTTCAAACCACATATATTCGGGAAAAAACTTCGATGATATTTTAACGCTTTTTGCCAACCAGGATGGGACACAGCCTTTTGGGCCGCGCGGCAAACAGCGGCGGAAATTATGGACAGGAATCGCATCTGGATACTCCTTTTTAACCTTTCCCGGTTTTTAAAGCTTCCCCGCAATGTTTCCTTTCGAATCGCAGGTACAGAAATACCAGTTAAATATGACGCAAATGTGGAGGGAAAAAGGAAAAAACAATATCCGATGGCTAAATGAGCGAATGAAGCCGCTCAGGTTATAAGTAAAGGCTTTCGGCGAGAACACAGCCTCGCCGAAAGCCGGTAACTCAAAAACAAATTCTATTTAAAACTAAACTTTAGTACTCCACCACGTTGGCCCAGTTCAGCAAAAGCTCCTTTTCTTCCGGCCTGTTTTTAACAAGCTGGCCGGCCGCCATTATAGCCATCCATTTCTGCACGTATTGGCGCGCCGTGTCGCTTTTGCGGCAGAACAGGTCGAGGTATTTCTCCGCGCGTTCGCTTTCGCCGTTTATGTGGAATATCAAGTACGAACGCGCCGCGTCGGCGCTGGCGTTGCCGTTTGTGGCATGCGCCCAGTCGATGACGTATGCCTCGTCGGACGGGGTAACCATGACGTTGCTAAAGCAGAAATCCCCGTGGCAAAGCTTGGAATGGCGCGGCAAGCTGTTAAGGCGCGTGTGAAGTTCGTAGCGCGAGGTAGCGTTCAGGCCGCTCTGGCTGATGTAGGCGTGCATTTTTTCAGTATTATGGCGAAGCTTTTCCGCGGAGTATTTATGCATCTCAAGCTGGATATCCACGAGGTGTTCCATGTAGGCGTCCACAGAGGCCGGATTTTCCTTCACAAGCTGCGACAGCGTCTTTCCCTCTATAAACTCGGTCGTTATGGCCCACCTGTTGTTGATTTTCTGCACATTCACAAGCTTTGGGATTTTAAAGCCGGTTTCTTCGACAATAGCGATGTTATGCGCCTCGTTAAACACATCGGCGCCGGAATAACCCTCGACGAATAGCTTTATGAGCAGGTTTCCTTCACGGTAAACAACCTTTGTCGGGCGCGTCACTATGATGTTTTCTGGTGTCGGGTTCATTTTCGCCGCTCCTTATTTCCCATAATAGGCGTTGAGATACATCTGTTTGATTTCGGAGAGCAAAGGATACCTCGGGTTGGCCCCCGTGCATTGATCGTCGAAGGCCTTTTCCACCATGTCATCAAGTCTGTCGAGGAAAACCTTTTCGTCGATGCCGTAGTCGGCAATAGTCTTTTTAATGCCAATCCTGGCCTTCAGGTTTTCAATTGCCGCTATCAGGTTTTTAAGCTTGTCTTCGTCGGTCTTGCCTCCAAGCTTAAGGTGATCGGCAATCTTGGCGTAACGCGCCAGCGCCTTCGGAGAATCATACTGCGGGAACAAACCCATTTTCGCCGGAGCCTCGGAAGCATTGAAGCGGATTACTTCGTTTATCATCAAAGCATTCGCGACGCCGTGCGGCAGGTGGTAGAACGCTCCCAGCTTATGCGCCATGGAGTGGCATATGCCAAGGAAAGCGTTGGCGAAAGCCATGCCCGCCATTGTCGCCGCGTCAGCCATTTTTTCCCGCGCTACCGGGTCGGCGGCACCCTTTTCATAGGCAATCGGCAGATATTCGAAAATGATCGCCAAAGCGCCAAGAGCCAGGCAGTCCGTGTAGTCCGACGCCACCATAGACGCGTAAGCCTCCAGCGCGTGGGTGACAGCGTCTATCCCCGAAGCCGCGGTGAGTCCCTTTGGCGCTTCCATCATCACATCGGCGTCAACTATAGCCATACTGGGCATAAGCTCGTAATCGGCAAGCGGATATTTAACGCCGGTTGTTTCGTCCGTTATGACAGCGAACGGCGTCACCTCGGACCCTGTGCCGGCCGTTGTGGGCACGGCGATAAAGCACGCTTTATTTCCCATCTTCGGGAATTTGTATATCCTTTGGCTAACGCTCACAAATCGCGCGGCCATATTCATGAAGTCGGCATCCGGATGTTCGTATAGCACCCACATGACCTTGGCCGCGTCCATCGCCGAACCGCCGCCGAAAGCGATCACGCAATCGGGCTGGAAAGCCCTCATGGCAGCCGCTCCCTCTTTGGCGCTGGCAAGCGTCGGGTCCGGGGCTACGTCGAAAAACACGGTATATTGAATTCCCAGCTCTTCGAGTTTTTTCGTGATGACCTTTGAGCAGCCGCTTTGGTACAAAAAGGTATCCGTCACAACAAACACTTTTTTCTTGTCCAAAACATCTCTTAAATCGTTGAGAGCGACGGGAAGGCAGCCTTTTTTGATATATACCTTCGGCGGAGTTCTGAAGCACAGCATACCGTTTCTCCTCTCGGCGACCACCTTTGTGTTTAGAAGGTGTTTTACTCCCACATTCTCGGAGATGGAGTTCCCGCCCCATGAGCCGCAGCCCAAAGTAAGCGACGGGGCAAGCTTGAAGTTGTAGATATCGCCGATGCCTCCCAGCGCGGACGGAGTGTTGACAAGGATTCGCCCCGTTTTCATACGGTTCTGGAATTTCTGAAGCTTTTCCTCTTCCGAAGTAGTGTTGACGTAGAGAGATGACGTGTGGCCATAGCCGCCCTGCTCGACCAGTTTCGTCGCTTTTTCCACGGCGTCGTCAAAATTTCGCGCGTGGTACATAGCCAACACGGGGGATAGCTTTTCATGCGCAAATTCTTCAGCAATATCGACGCTGTCCACCTCGCCGATAAGAACTTTTGCGGTTTCCGGAACTTTCACGCCGGCCATTTCAGCTATCTTGACGGCGGACTGACCAACGATGCGGGCGTTCAAAGCGCCGTTTATTATGATTGTCTTGCGGACCTTTTCAATTTCGTCTTCTTTGAGAAAGTAGGCGCCGCGCCGCAAAAATTCCTGTTTGACCTGCTTATAAACTTTTTCGAGAGCAATGATGGATTGCTCCGAACAGCAGATTACGCCGTTGTCAAATGTCTTGGAGAGCAAAACGGAGTTGACGGCAAGCGGAATATCGGCGGTATCGTCAATTATCGCCGGGGTATTGCCCGCCCCGACACCAAGAGCGGGTTTTCCTGACATGTAAGCCGCCTTGACCATGCCCGGTCCGCCTGTCGCCAGAATGAGGTCCGCCCCGGCCATGACAGCCTGGGTCAGCTCAAGGGAGGGCACGTCTATCCACGCGATCACGCCTTCAGGAGCCCCGGCGGCCACGGCCGCTTCCGCGACAATCTTCGCCGCGCTGATTGTGCTGTTTTTCGCTCTTGGGTGCGGGCTTATTATGACGCCGTTGCGGGTTTTCAACGCCAGAAGTGTTTTGAAAATCGAAGTGGAGGTCGGATTGGTGGTGGGGATGACAGCCGCAACCACACCGATTGGCTCAGCTATCTTCTTTATGCCGTAAGAGCGGTCTTCTTCAATAACTCCGCATGTTTTAGTGTGTCTGTATGCGTTGTAAATGAACTCGGACGCAAAATGATTCTTGATGACCTTGTCCTCTAAAACCCCCATGCCGGTTTCTTCGACCGCCATGCGCGCCAAGGGAATCCTTTCGCGGCTCGCGGCCATTGCCGCCGCGAAAAAAATCTTGTCAACCTGCTCTTGCGTATACTCCGCGAAAATTCTCTGCGCCGCCCTAACTTCTTCAAGCTTTTTCTGAAGCGCTTCGACGCTGTCCACCAAAAAATGGGACACGGTTTTGTCACTCCCCTCGCTTGCGCCTTTTGACCCCTTCTTCATGAAAACCTCCTCCTCATTCTGATTTACACGTTACCGAGACGCTACCGCCTATAAAGGCAGCTCAAATCGAGCACTCCGGTTTTCTGATAGTCGCATCAGCGTTTTCCACTATGCCCCGCGTTCAATCAAGCGTTTGTAACGCATAAAAACATCATCCAGCGCAAAAAGGTTTCATGCATGGTTCATCGCGCTCTTGTGTAAAGCATGTCCTCCAAAACGTATCCATCTGAAATCCCGGATGCGCAACCTAAAGCATCCCTTTCTTCCCGCAATATAGATTCATTGAGTGAAAATTGCTTATCAGCCAGACTATAAAATTCTTTCACACTCAAAACATAACATATCAAACACAAAAATGATTTATTTGTTAGAAAACCGTAGTCGGATTCACGCGGCGCATAAAAGTCGCTTTCAAAAACTGTAGTCATTCTCGAAAATGAATTTCAGGTTTCGTTATCTTGTCAAACCAGGCAAAGCGGTTAACCCCTTTTTGACGCATTCGATCCCCGGCATCCATGTTCCATGATCAGTTTGAAATGGAAATATCTTTAACGTTTACGCGGTTACACTTATAAACAATCGCGATCTTGCCACGCCGGAATTAATCAAAAAGTGCTATCATTGCCGTATCATTTGAAGACAAATTCTGGATTCAATGTGTCTATAGATCTGTAGCGTAACGACAAGCTCTGGCGTCGCAAACAAACGCTTCGGGCAACGCGCCGGACACGCAAAACCAGTCTTGAAGCAGGTTAATTTTGAGCGCATTCATTATTGCCATTTCGTTCGTTTTCTCGCTTGGGTACGCTTGCCTGCCATCCGTCATTACCCGCCGCGCTACACGGACACCACAGGAAAGCTTCTCTTTTGGGTACGTTCGCTCGTCCTCCATAACCCGCATCGCCGCCCTGTTTCTTGGCGAAGCCGTTCCGTGGCTGACGAAACAAAAACACCCTCAGGAGAACCTTCCTTACGATTTGTCCGTTGTTATGGGTGCGGCTTTCATGTACATGCCCGCACCGCCTTGTTTTTTGTTCCGCCATCCTTGGCTACAGAAACTCCCAGTGGAAGAGGTTTCCCGCTCAATCCAGTTAAACAAGTGATGAATGCCGATAGATTAAAGTACTCTCAAAGTTAAAAAACGGCTGTTAAGGCTTAAGGAGGCAATAAAAATGACCAAAAGTGACTCTGTCAAAAACACCCTTGGCGAGAAGAAAAAAGTACAGCTTGCGCCAGGTCCTTTCGTGCTTCCCATGCCGACCGTGCTGGTGGGAACCAAGGTAAACGGTTCGCCGAACTTCATGACCGTAGCTTTTGCCGGTCTGGCGAATTACGATCCGGTGATTGTCGCCATCAGCATCAGCCCCGACCACCACACCACCGCGGGAATCCGCGCCAACAAGGCATTCAGCATCAATCTCCCTGGCCCGGACCTTGTGGAAGCAACAGATTGGTGCGGAATCCATTCCGGCAAAAATGTGAATAAAAGCAACGCCTTTGAAACATTTGCCGGAGAACTCGGAAACGCGCCGATGATCAAGGCCTGCAGGCTGACCGCCGAGTGCCGCCTGGTCGAAACAGTGGAGCTCAAGCCGGATATGATTTTCTTCGGAGAAGTGGCAACCGTCTATGCGGACGAATCGGCAGTTAAAGACGGCGCTCCCGACTGGACAAAAATTGCCCCGCTATTCTTCACTTTCCCCGACAAGATGTACTGGGCGCTGGGAAACCACGTGGCTAAAGCCTGGAGTGTCGGAGAAAAATTCAAACCGTGAAAAACCCTGCTGAGGACTTCAAGCCAGCCAACCTTATGACAGGCTGTTGGCTGGCTTGGTATAACAAGGAGGGGAGCCACATTAATTCTTGGGCTTGCTACGCAAGGCAATCTCCGCATCCAAAAGAAACTTGTCCCGCCACTCCTCAATCTTGCCAACTTTAAGGTTATGCTTCTTGGCTGCTTCCGCTGAAATCGTTTCATTTTTCAATATGCTCACGACCAGGCTATACAACTCTTGGCGGTCCAACGCTAAACTGCAATCGATTTTAGGTCCACTCTCAGCCAAATAATGGCTTATTGCTGCTTCTGCTGAAATCGCTTCATTTTTCAATATGCTCACGACCAGGTTACACGACGCTTTGCGGTCCAACGCTGAACTGCAATCGATTTTAGGTCCACCCCCGGGCAAATAGCGGTTTATTAGTAACGCACAACTTAAGGGAGGCAGAATACTGTTATTGTAATAACCAATCTTACATAGAAACTCACTTCCAAATCTCTGTTCTATCTCGCTTTTACTAAAATATTTTTTAACAAAGCCTCTTTTTTCCACTCCAACAATTGTTTAGGATCAGCCATTTTGTGTATCTCCAACAGCGACCACAAAGATATTATTATAAAAACATAACTAAAAACCAAACACAAGATGTGCCATTGCTCACGCCAAACACAATAGCCTTTACACGAAATATTAAATCGCCCAAACAAAACAATCTGGAACGCAAACAAAACAATATTAATAAAAAAACTTGCGTATGCAAAAAGGATAAAAGGATTGCTATAAGTGCCTATCCTTTTATTTTCCTTTTTTTCATTCTCGCTTTTATTTATATCTTCTTCTATAATTGCCGTTTCCCATGTTTGGAGTTTTTCTCCTTTTTTTGTTTTTTTCTCATGAAACAATAAAACATACGTTCCAATTCTGATTCTTCTTTTTACGTTTTCGTTATCTTTCGCTACAGCAGAGATCATAATTAGCATCGATACCAGAACCAAAAACATTGCTATACCAAGTTTTAACAGAATATAATTATCACTACTACTGACTTCCTTATACACTGGCAAGCCAATTGCGACTCCCCATAAGGCTAAAATTAAAAACATATATTTCTCTTGGATTTGGTAATAAAAAGATTTTCTTTCTCTTTGTTCCCTTCTTAAATGCTCAAGCTCCGACGATTCAATCATCTCTCGGTCTCCTTCTTTAATATCCTTTACTTTATGCTACTTACTGCTAACGCAGAGAGATTCTTGGGGGCATACCTCCGTCTGCATCGGCAGGATTAGAAAAATGTTCTTCCTGCTCCTCCGCCACGCTCTTTGACAAATTGCGCGACAGACCAACATCGACGCCTCTCATAAACACCGTATCGTACGCCAGAACCTGCAGCGGGATCAATTTCTATAATTGGCCGCGCATAGCATCCGCGCGCAGGCAAAGGCAGAACATCCCCGGTTTTCTATCGATCTGTTTTGATTTTTACGCTTTGGGCCTTGCCGAAAAACTGACGATGCGGAAAACTCTCCGACGTTGCTATCACCATCTTCCTGTCATCAAGGAACAAAACATCGCGTGTGTGGGACAAAAACGGCGTAATACCGGAAGCAATGAAATATTCGCCGTCGCCAATCCACGTCGCTATCGGGCAATTCCGGCGCACACTACCTAACGCGGTCCTCCGGCCGCAAATGTGCGAACGGGCCTATTATCGCGCCTTTTTTTACCTTTGAGGACTCGACAACCGAGTACGGTTTCAGTATGACCCCGTCTTCCAGAACGCTATCCCGCACTATACAACCCGCCTGCACAAGAACTCCTCGTCCAATGCGCGATTTTCCCGTAACCATCACCGAAGGCTCGATGACCGAGTCGGGACCTATCCGGCTTTCCGGTTCGACGCAAGCGCTATCCGGATCTATGATCGTCACTCCCGCGTCCAGCAACTCCCCAAGCTTTCTCAACCGCAAAACCCTGGAGGCTTCCGCCAGCTCGCGCCGCGAGTTGATCCCCAAAACCTCGTCGGGATCGTTTGTCATCAGCGGAACCACGCGCTCCCCGGTTGCAAGCGCCTCCAGAACAAGGTCTGTCAGGTAAAACTCTCTTTGGGCATTCACATCGGTAAGGCGCGGCAACCCCGCCTCGAGAAAACCCCGGTCGAAAGCATACGTTCCGGAATTTACTTCCTGAATCCGTCGAATCGTTTCGTTTGCGTCTTTTTCTTCAATAATTTTAGCCACATTGCCATCAGCGCCACGAACGATCCGGCCATACCCCCAGGGGTCTTGCAGAACCCCGGTCAATACGGAGGCCACCGCCCCCTTCCGGCGGCGGGTCATAACCAGCGACCGAATCGTGGAGGGACGCAAAAGCGGGGCGTCTCCGCAGAGAACCACAACCTCTTTTGCTTCCTTTGGAAGCTCTTTAAGGCCGCACCGGACAGCATCCCCCGTCCCGAACTGATTCTCCTGGATGGCCACCCTGCCGCCGAAGCTATCAACCGTGGGCAAAACCTTGTCGCGGCCAAACCCCAGCACGAACACCATGTCCCGGATTCCGGCTTTCTTTGTCGCGGTTGCCACATGCCACACCAAAGGATGCCCCAAGGCGGTATGCGCCACCTTGGGCAGAGCGGATTTCATCCGTTTTCCTTTACCGGCGGCAAGGATGATAGCGGAAACTTTTCTCATTAGTAGATTCCTTCGTCTTAATTGCTAATCTATATCGGCAGATTTGCCGATAAGTTTACAAAGTTTCCCGTATTTAAGAAAGGATTCGACACCGATGGACGATCCGAAAGACCCGAAAGTCCTGCTGATGCAGATAGAGGCGGAACTCGCCGAACTGAAAAACCAATACGATCTTTTCTTCCAGGGGGGGCGGCGCGGGGAGCCAACCCGCGAGCGTAAAGACCTCGAAAGCAAGCTGCTGACTATAAGCCGCCGCGCAATGATCAAAAGCGCGGACCAGAATCGTTTCAGCAATCTCCAGGCGAAGTTCTGGTCCAACGTTAACCTGTGGGCAAGGATCATACGCGACTTCGAGGAAGGACGCCTGCGCAGGGACAAAAGGGGAGCGCTGACGCGAGCCGGGATAGGCCAGCCCGATGAAGCCGGACCGGCGATGCCAAAACCTTCCGCCCCAAGCCAGGGAACCGCGCCGGCACCGGCTGCCGGAACGGGGAACCTTGATCAGGCGGCAAAAGCGCTGATGGAAGCCCGGAAAAAATGTGGCATTCAGGCGAACCCATCGGAGCTGGCGTCGCTTCGCAGCGCTTTAGAATCGCGCGCGAAGGAGCTCTCCGCTTCCGCCGGAGGAAAAAAAGTGGAGTTCCATGTAACTGTGGAAGGCGGAAAGCCGAAAGTAAAAACCCGGTTGAGCTAAACCCAACCGGGCATCAAGTTTCCGTTGCAGCGTGTTCTATTTCAATCCTAATGTATGGCGGATATACGGGATATCGCGCGGCTTAAGGCAGCTTCGGCCAACTTGTACCGCTCGTCGTCAAGGGAATGTCCTACTTGCTTGAGCTCGTCTTCCGCCCGCTTTTGCGCCAAACGGGCGCGCTCCAGGTTGATCTCTTCGGCGTGCTCCGCCGTGTCGGCCAGCACAACAACCCGCTCCGGCGTAATTTCAGCAACCCCGCCGCTTATGGCAATTTTTTGCCATCCGCCTCCTTTGCGGTAAGAAAGCACTCCGACATTCACTATCGACAAGTACTGGGTGTGCTCCGGAAGCACGCCAAGTTCGCCTTCGTATCCGGGGATTATGATTTCTTCAACGTCCTCGGAAAGCATAAAGCGCTCTGGAGTGACAAGCTCGAGCCGGATCGTCGATGCCATTTCCTTCATTCTCCCCGTTACGCCGTTTCGAGCAGCTTCTTGCCCTTCTCTATCGCTTCCTCGATCGTCCCGACCATGTAGAACGCCTGCTCGGGAAGTTCGTCGTGCTTGCCTTCGACGATCTCCTTGAACGAGCGGACCGTTTCTTCAAGGCGAACATACCTGCCGGCGATTCCAGTGAATTGCTCGGCCACAAAGAACGGCTGAGACAAGAAACGCTGTATCTTGCGCGCGCGCGACACGAGAATCTTGTCGTCCTCGGAGAGTTCGTCCATACCGAGAATGGCGATGATGTCCTGGAGATCTTTGTATTTCTGGAGGACCTTTTGCACAGCGCGGGCCACGGCATAGTGCTCCTCGCCCAAAACCAGCGGCGAGAGGATACGCGATGTGGAATCAAGCGGGTCAACCGCCGGGTAAATACCAAGTTCCGCGATCTGGCGCGACAAAACGGTGGTGGCGTCAAGGTGCGAAAACGCGGTCGCCGGCGCCGGGTCGGTAAGGTCGTCCGCGGGAACGTAGATCGCCTGGACCGACGTGATCGACCCTTTGTTGGTAGAAGTGATCCGCTCCTGCAGATTCCCCATTTCGGTGGAAAGCGTTGGCTGGTAACCGACCGCCGACGGGATGCGTCCCAAAAGCGCGGACACTTCGGAACCGGCCTGTGTAAACCGGAAGATGTTGTCGATGAACAGGAGCACGTCTTGCCCTTCCTCGTCGCGGAAATATTCCGCCGCGGTAAGAGCCGACAACCCGACACGCGCGCGCGCGCCTGGCGGTTCGTTCATCTGGCCGTAAACCAGGCATGTCTTCTCAAGAACCTTTGACTCTTTCATCTCAAGCCACAAGTCGTTGCCTTCGCGGGTACGCTCACCGACGCCGCCAAATACGGAGTAGCCGCCGTGCTCTTTGGCGATGTTATGGATAAGCTCCATGATGACAACTGTCTTGCCGACGCCCGCGCCGCCGAACAGGCCGATCTTGCCACCCTTGGAATAGGGAGCCAGCAGGTCAACGACTTTGATTCCCGTCTCAAGGATTTCGACCTTGGTCGATTGCTCATCAAATGAAGGGGCCGGGCGATGAATCGGATATTTGATTTTTGTCGTGATCTCGCCCTGCTCGTCGACCGGCTCTCCGATGACGTTCATGATGCGTCCCAGGGTCTCCGGACCCACCGGAATAGATATGGGCTCGCCGGTATCTATCGCTTCCATACCGCGGACCAGGCCGTCTGTGGAGTCCATCGCCACACAACGGACGACGTTGTCTCCCAAGTGCTGCGCGACCTCAATGACAAGATTGCCTTCCCGGTCGCTGATGCTCGGGTTGGTAACCTTGATTGCGTTCAGAAGCGACGGCAGGTGGCCGGCGTCGAAACGGACGTCAACAACAGGTCCGATGATCTGGACAACTCTTCCCTTTTCCATGATTTCCCCGATCCTCCTTGTTACCCTTTGAGCGCTTCGGCGCCACTGACGATTTCCGTAAGCTCCGTGGTGATCGTAGCCTGGCGGGCGCGGTTCATCTGCAACGTAAGCCGTGCGATCATATCGACCGAGTTATTGGTCGCCGAATCCATTGCTGTCATACGGGCGCCGTGTTCCCCCGCAACCGACTCGAGAAGAACGCGGAAGATATCCGTCTCCACATACTTGGGCAGAAGGAGCTCCAGAATCTTGCGCTTGTCCGGCTCAAAAAGATATTCAAAGTCGTGAGCGTTTTCGTCGTTGCCCTCTTCCAGCGTATCCATCGTAAGAGGCAAGAGCTTCTCGATACGAGCCACCTGCGAAATGGCCGACCGGAATTCGTTGTAAACGATACGCGCCTCGTCGAACTCTCCGTTAACAAACCCCTCGAGAAGCTCGCTGGCAATCGTCTCTACGTGCCACTGGCCAAGGGTTCCGAGAACACCCAGATATTCCTTGTGGATGCGCACCCCGCGGCGACGGAAGAAATCGCGCCCTTTGCGGCCGACCATATAAAGAACGATTTCCTCGTACTTTGCCTGCTGCTCGGCAATGTACCGATGGACATAGCGTGTAAGGCCGGCATTAAAGCTCCCGCAAAGCCCGCGGTCAGAGGTGACAACCAGCAAGGCAAGCCGCTTTACTTCGCGGGAAGCCAAAAGCGGATGAGCGCTGGAATCGACCTTGCTTCCTACCGACAACACCACTTCGCGCATTTTCCGCGCGTAGGGGCGGGCGGCGACTATCGCTTCCTGGGCGCGACGAAGCTTCGCGGCCGACACCATCTTCATCGCCCTGGTGATTTGCTGTGTGCTTTTTACGCTGCTGATCCGCTTCCGGATCGCGCGGAGGTTCGCCATGGCGTCTTATTCCTTGAATATCCCTTTAAACTTTTCCAGCGCGTCGATCAGCTTGGCCTTGAGGTCGTCGGAAATAGCCTTCTTCTCCCGGATCTCCGCAAGCAACGCCTCGTGGCTGCCCTTCATGTAAGACGTAAGTTCTACCTCGTACTTTGCCAAAGAGCCGATCTCGTAGCCGTCAACAAAACCGTTTGTGGCGGCAAAAATGGTTGTCACCTGCTGTTCGACCGACTGCGGCTCATACTGCGCCTGCTTGAGAATCTCCACCAGTCTGGCGCCGCGGGCAAGCTGCATCTGGGTTGACTTATCGAGGTCGGAGCCAAATTGCGCGAAAGCCGCCATTTCGCGGTACTGCGCCAGTTCGAGGCGCAGACGGCCGGCGACCTGCTTCATTGCCTTGATCTGGGCGTTGCCGCCGACGCGGGACACCGAAAGGCCGACGTTGACAGCCGGACGGACGCCCGAATAGAACAGGTCGGCTTCAAGGTAGATCTGGCCGTCGGTGATGGAGATGACGTTAGTCGGAATGTACGCGGAAACGTCGCCGGCCTGGGTTTCGATAACGGGCAAGGCCGTAAGCGATCCGCCGCCTTCCGAGTCGGATAGCTTCGCCGCGCGCTCAAGCAACCGCGAATGGAGGTAGAAAACATCGCCAGGGAACGCTTCGCGGCCCGGCGGACGGCGCAGAAGCAGCGACAACTGGCGATAGGCAACCGCGTGCTTGGAAAGATCGTCGTATACGCACAAAGCGTGGCGGCCGGAATCGCGGAAGAACTCGCCTATCGTACAGCCCGCGTACGGAGCGGTAAATTGCAGCGGGGCGGACTCGGAAGCAGTGGCGGTAACAACGATGGTGTAGTCCATCGCTCCGTACTGCCGAAGCTTCTCGACAACCTGGGCAACCGTGGAGCGCTTCTGGCCGATGGCGACGTAGATGCATATGACGCCGGAGCCTTTCTGATTGATGATCGTGTCGGTGGCCACCGCGGTCTTTCCTGTCTGGCGGTCGCCGATGATCAACTCGCGCTGCCCGCGGCCGATCGGGATCATTGCGTCGATGGCTTTAAGCCCGGTCTGGAGCGGCTCCTTGACGGGCTGACGCTTTACGATACCGGGCGCTTTGATTTCGACGCGGCGGAAGTCTTTGGCTTCGATGGGGCCGAGGCCGTCAACCGGCTGGCCAAGAGCATTGACAACACGGCCGATCATGGCGTCGCCGCAAGGCACCTCGACGATGCGACCGGTCCGGCGGACAGTGTCGCCTTCCTTTATGATCTCGTCATTGCCAAGCAACGCCACGCCGACGTTATCTTCCTCGAGGTTGAGCACCATCCCGCGCACTTCGCCTGGGAACTCGAGAAGCTCGCCGGCCATTGCTTTTTCGAGACCGTGGATGCGAGCGATTCCGTCTCCGACGGAGAGAACCACACCAGTTTCGGCTACATCGATCTTCTTCTCGTATCCCTTGATCTGGGTTTTCAGAATTTCCGTGATTTCTGCGGCGCGGATGCTCATTTCTTACCCCTTCTGAAGGTTTTGCCGGAGCTGTTGAATCTGGGTGCGGATACTGCCGTCGTAGACCGTTGAGCCTACGCGCACGATCATACCCCCGATGACAGCCGGATCGACCGACTCATCGAGAAGAATTTTTTTTCCTGTGCGTTTTTCAAGAACGGCGCGCAAAAGATCTTTTTGCGGCACGGATAATTCCATCGGGACCGTCACCACGGCCCGCTCGATGCCCTCGTACTCTTCGACCATTAGGCGCAGCTCGACAAGGATCGACGGGAGAACATTCATCCGTCCTTTCTCCACCAGCAGGGAGAGAAAAGACTTCGTCGCGGGGAGGAAGCCTGTGGAGGAAAGCAGCGACTCAAGCGCGGCCTGTTTGGCCTGGCGGCTCACATGCGCTGATTCCATTGCTTCCCGAAGCTCGGCAGAGCTGTCAAGAACCTTGGAAAATTCCTCGACCTCGGACAACGAGCGGCGCACCTGTCCTTCTTCCTTGCCGATATCAAACAGCGCGCGCGCGTACCGCCTTGCCAGGCTTCCAGCGATCACTTAAACAATCCTCTCGATCTTTTCAATGTTTTCCTTGACCAGGCGCTCCTGATCCTGCGAGGAAAGCGAATTTTTGACCAAGGTCTCCGCCGCCTCGGAAACAAGCAGCGAAGCTTCCTGCCGCAACTCGGCCACAGCTTTTTTGAGCTCCTGCTCGCCCGATAATTCGGCCTGGGCGCGGATACGACCGATTTCGGTCGTTGCCGTGTCGCGCAACACCTGGGCCTCCGCGGCTGACTCGGACTCCGCCCGCTCGTTCAGCTTTGCTATCTCCTCCGAAAGACGCGCCATCCGGGCATCCATCGCCTCCAGCTTTTTCATGGCTTCGGCGCGCGCGACCGACGCGTCTTCGATGGATTTCCGCATCAGCTCGCTGCGCTCCTTCATAAACGAAGAAAGCGGCTTGCGGATAAAGTAGATGAGCACGCCAATGAGGATGGCCAGGTTGATCGCCTGTTTTGCGATGTCTCTCCAAGGGATGCCGTGGCTTCCGCCTTCCGGCGAAGCAAATGTAACCTTCGCCGCAAATAAAAACACAACCGACAAAAGAACGACGAGCAACGCGCGGCGATACCGCCGAATAGACAACCGGATATTCACGCGACTTGTCTCCCGAGAACCTTTTCGGCGATCTGCCTGGAAAGCTGATCCACCTCAGCGCGCAAAGAAGCCGAGACAGCTTTCTTTTCGGCAAGAATCCCGTTTTTGATGTCGTCAAGTTTTTTGCCGGATTCCGCCGCCGCCGCCTCGATACGCTTTTTCTCGGAGCGAGACACCTCTTCCATCGAGGCGCGCTTACGGGCCAGCGCTTCCATATAGCTTTTATTGAGCTCCTCGTCGTAGCGGCGGGACTTCTCCTGCGTTTCGGCAATCATGAGGCGCGATTCTTCCAGCGGCTTCACGGTAAGGTTGTCCCGCTCCTCGAACATCCGGAGAAGCGGCCGTATGAGAATCGCGGAAAGCAAAAAGGCGAGGACGATCACGATCCCCAGCTGCACCAGCGCAAGCTGGCTGATCTCAAGCGTCTCGAAAATCTTGCTTACAAGTTCCATAGAAACCGGTTACTCCTCCAGAGAACTTTAGGTGATCAAAGGAAGGTTTCCTCTTGTTGAAACGGAACAGATAGTTATCACGACAAAGAAGAAAGTGTCAAGAGGTTGTTCCGCAAAAAAGGACCGTTCCTTGTGATAAAGCGTAAAAAAGATCAAGGGCGCCGAAAGAAATCCTTGGCACCCTTGATCTTCGTTGGACCCGTTCCCTGAAAGCTTATACCGCAGGCACTTCAGGCTCGGCGGCCGGAGCCGGTTCCGCCGGAGCATCCGGAGCTGCGCTTTCGGCAGCGGGAGCTTCGGGAGTTTCTTCCGCGGGAGCTTGCTCGTCCGCGGGCGGGGCAGGCTGCTCAACAGTTGACGCAGGCGCGGGAGCCTCTTCCTTTTTCGAGCAAGCCGAGAAACTGACTGTTACAACCATCATCAGAGCTAAAAACAGAACCATGTACTTACGCATAACTTTTCTACTCCTTTCCCTGATTTCTTCCCTCATTGATTTATCCGAACATGCGGATAACGCCGGTTTGAGGCACAATTACTTAACCTTAAGCTATAGCATGAAATGAATATAGCACAAAGCCTTCGCGCCGCAATACTTTTTACATATAAACGGAAACGATTTACTTAAACATATTGTTGACACATCAAACAATATCGTTTCCTGTTAATGTTCCCTGAAAAGATCTTCTTGGAGCCGGTCGAGCTCTTCAGTGGAATAATAATAAATTTCGATCCGGCCTTTCTTTGCGCTGCCGCGCAGGCGAACCCGCGTTTTTCCCCGCCGGGTCAATTCTTCCTCCAACTCTTTCATATGAATATTTGCTTGCGCGGACTTCAGAGCCGGCCTCTTTTGAACTTTTCCCGCGCATACACGCTCGGTATCGCGGACAGAAAGACCGCGACTCAATACAGTCTCGAAAATCGAAAGAACATGTTCCGGCGGAACCGCCAGTAGCGCCCGCGCGTGACCAGCGGTAATACTACCGTCGGCCACCGCCCGGCGAACCTGGTCTGGAAGCCGGAGGAGCCGGATGGTGTTGGCGACAGTGGCCCGGTCTTTTCCCACACGCTCCGCGACTTGCTCCTGAGACATTGAGAAATCTCTGAGGAGCCTGTTGTACCCCTCCGCAAGCTCGATCGCGTTCAGATCCAGCCGCTGGACATTCTCGACGATCGCCACCTCGAGCGCTTCCCGGTCTGTGAACTTGCGGACCAAAGCCGGGATCCGGGCAAGACCGGCGCTTTCCGCGGCGCGGAACCGGCGCTCCCCCGCCACCAGTTCGTAACCATCCCCGGCGGGCCTGACCAAAACGGGCTGGAGCACCCCCTTTTCCTTGACGGAAGCGGCCAGCTCGGCAAGCTCCTCCGGCGGAAAAGATTTGCGCGGCTGCAGATTGCCCGTACGCACCTTTTCCAGCGGAATTTGCATGACAGCGTCGGAATCCGAAAAATCCTGGTTCTCAGGCAAAGGAGGTAAAAGCGCGGACAACCCGCGCCCAAGGACCTTCTTTTTCACTGGGTCGGTTTTTCGTTCCATCGGCTCACCACCTCCCGGGCCAGTTCGAGATAACTCTGTGCTCCCCGGGAAGCGACCGCATGTAGAACAATCGGTCTTCCGTAGGAAGGCGCTTCGGACAAGCGAACGTTTCTTGGTATAACTGTTTGAAATACTTGTGTTTTTAGCGCATTTCGCGCTTCTTCCGCAACCTGGTGGGCCAGATTGTTGCGAGGGTCGAACATGGTCAGAACCACACCCTCTATCGTCAAGTCGCGGTTCATGCCATTGCGAATCTGCTCGATAGTGCGGAACAGGCTGGAGATTCCTTCGAGAGCGTAATATTCGCACTGAAGCGGAACAATTACCGAATTTGCCGCACAGAGCGCATTGACCGTCAGCAGGCCCAGCGAGGGCGGGCTGTCGATAATAATCACCGGGTACTCCTCGCCCAAGGCCGCAAGCGCTTCCGCCAGCCGGCGTTCCCTCCGCTCCATCGACACCAGTTCGATCTCGGCACCTATTAAATCATACGAGGCTGGAAGCAAATGAAGGTATGGCAGGGCTGTCTTGCGGATCGCTTCCACCGCGGTCACCTCTTCCATCAAGACGCGGTAAATATTGCGCTCGGCCTCCCCGCCGGGAGTTCCTCCCACGCCGGAGGTGGCGTTGGCTTGCGGGTCCATATCGACCAGAAGCGTCTTTTTCTCCAGGACAGCCAAGGAAGCGGCCAGGTTGATCGCGGTCGTGGTCTTGCCGACCCCTCCCTTCTGGTTGGCTATAGCCAGAACGCGCGGCACTAAAACCCTCCTTCAAAATAACGAATTTTTATCCTGCTCAACACGCTGCGTATCAGCCAAATACATTTAGCGCCAGAAAACATTTCGCCTTGCTTGCCGGTATTTCGGGCGGCTCATATTGGTATTCCGGCGGTTTCCCGCCCGGCGCCGCCTATGCCGACCAAAGTTGAGTCTAACAAGCCGGACACCGCGCGCGCTCTAAGCCGCCCTTGCTTCAGACTACCGGTTCACCGCTAACCGTTGTTTTCTAACAAGCGCCTTATTCCGCAACGGCAAACAACACCAAAAAAGCTGAATTTGTGGCCCGACTTTTTTTTACCACAGCACGGGACATCGCAGAAAGGAAAAACCCGCGTGATCTTAAGGAACAACTTCGACGATTTCCCGCTCCCCCATGCCGCGTGGCAAGGAAAACCGCTCCCGGCGAACCACTGTCCCTGGAATTTTCCTCTCTCGTCCAGTATCGCCCGGACCTTCCATAAAGAGCATTCGTCCGCCTTCAGCCAGATACGAAGACAACAGCGGAACAACAACGGCAGGCGGCGACGTGGCGCGCGTTACGATGTCGTCAAACTTCCCAATCGGCAGTGTCTCGCCGACTCGCGCCTTGGCGTTTACAACCACCATGTTTTCTATGCGCAACATACTCCGGACACGGGACAGGAAAGCGCACTTCTTCGCCGAGGATTCAAGCAGGACAACATGGGTTCCGGGAAGATAAAGGGCAAGCGGGATGCCGGGATACCCCGTGCCTGAGCCGAAATCGAGCAGCCTCCCCGGAAACGGGGCAAATTTAAGCAGCGCGAGGGAATCCGCTATGTGTTTGACCGCAACCTCCACAGGATCGACAATTGCCGTCAGCCGAATAGACCGGTTCCAGCGCAGCATTTCAGCGGCATGGGCCGCAAGCCGCTCAACCTGGTCCCGGCACGTTCCGATTCCGGCTTCCCCCAGAACCTCCTCCAGCACGCCAACGTCTGGCGCTGGAATTTCTTCCGTGCCGCTCATAATGATTGTTCCACGTGAAACATTCGCTGTTTCCCTTTGTAAATAATAGCTTTTTCCCTTGTCTTGTCTAATCTCCCGCCGGGTCGCCGGGAAGAGCCGCCGTATCGCGCCGCAACAACGCCAGCAGGAGGGCAATCGCCGCGGGAGTGACGCCGGGAATCCGCTGAGCCTGCCCAAGGGAGGCGGGCCGGACTTTGACCAGTTTGTCCCGAACCTCCGCGGAAAGACCACGCACCGAAGAGAACGGAAAATCGGGCGGAATCAGCATGCCCTCGTATTTCTTGAGCTTTGCGGCATCTTCATTCTGCCTGCGGATATATCCGTCGTACTTGATGAACAGCTCCGCCTGCTCCACCGCTCCCGGCAAAGGCACAAGGTCTGGGTCGCACGCCAAAAGCATCGCGCATGTCACCTCGGGGCGACGCAGCACTTCCGCGTAAGTCGTTCCGGGACGAAGCAGCCCGCCGCCGGCCTTCCTGACTTCCGCAACCAGCGGGTGCTCCACAGTCACCCTTTTTTCCTCCAGAATCTTGATAAATGCCTCTATCCCCTCTCGCTTGGCCAGGAATCGCCGGTATCTCTCTTCTGAAAGCAGCCCCGCCTGCCGCCCTATTTCGGAGAGCCTCTGGTCCGCGTTATCCTCCCGCAGCAAAAGCCGGTACTCCGCCCGGGAGGTAAACATACGGTACGGCTCCTGAGTTCCTTTTGTCGTCAGGTCATCTATCAGCACGCCGATATAGGCGTCCGCGCGGGAGAGAATGACCGGCGGCTTTCCTTTAACCCGCCGCGCCGCGTTAATCCCCGCCATAATCCCCTGCGCCGCCGCCTCTTCATAGCCGCTTGTTCCGTTTATCTGCCCGGAATGATAAAGGTTTTTGACCAGCTTCGTCTCAAGGGACGGATGGAGCTGAACCGGATCGACAAAATCATATTCGACGGCGTATCCGGGGCGCACAATCTCCACCTTTTCTAGGCCGGGGATAGTACGCAGCATCTTCAGTTGAATATCGTAAGGCAGGCTCGTCGTAAGCCCGTTGGGATAATACTCGAAAGTATCAAGCCCCTCGGGCTCCAGGAACACCTGGTGTCTCTCCTTATCCGGGAAACGCGTGATCTTGTCCTCTATGGACGGACAGTATCTTGGGCTTGCCCCGCGGATAACGCCGGTGCACATGGGGGACCGGGAGAGGCCGGACCGAATCGCTTCGTGTGTCGCCTCGTTGGTATACGTCAGCCAGCAGGGAACCTGCAAACAACGTATCTCGCCGGTATCAAAAGAGAAAGGAGTGGGAATCGCGTCGCCGTCCTGGCGCTCGGTCCGGGAAAAATCAATTGTCTTGCCGTCAAGACGCGGGGGGGTGTCGGTCTTGAGACGCCCAACGGAAAAGCCAAGCTCCCGCAGGGAGTCCGAAAGGCGCATCGCCGCGAAATCCCCCGCTCTTCCGGCCGGATAGCTTTTAAGCCCCATGTGAATGAGACCTTTCAGGAAAGTCCCGCTGGAAAGGATTACTGTCTTTCCGCGATACCGAACACCAATGTCTGTATCAACCCCGACCGCGGTTCCTCCTTCCACGACAATCGCATCCACTATGGCCTGCTTTATATCGAGGCCGCTTGTCTCCTCCAGTGTTTTTTTGAGCCGGAGGCGGTATAGCTGCTTGTCCGCCTGGGCTCTCGAGGAGCGCACCGCCGGTCCCTTGCTGGTGTTAAGCTGCCGGAACTGGATTCCCGACGAATCTATATTACGGGCCATTTCGCCACCCAAGGCATCCACCTCACGGACAAGGTGTCCTTTCGCCAGCCCGCCGATCGCCGGGTTGCACGACATCAGCCCGATCGTGTCCGCGTTGATCGTAAGTAAAAGAGTGGAGCATCCCATCCGGGCCGCGGCCAACGCCGCCTCGCACCCGGCGTGTCCTCCTCCAACCACGACCACATCGTATTCCTTGCTGTATTCGTGCGGCGATCCGCTCATATTTGGCCCTTACCTTAATCCCAGATCCGTCATCAGGCATTAATTTCTAATGGCGGCCATTAGAACAACGTATTGATTCATTATGGTTTAAAGCCCACTTCCGCGGCATTTCTTGGCGTAAGATTTGGGTGACATAAGTCACAGCGGACAAAAATCGCGGAGGGGTTCTCCGACGAGGGCATAGGTTTCTGAGTGGAGCCACGGACGGCGAGAGCGAAGGAAACCTGCAGTCGCAGTGAGCCAGGGACGGCGAGCGGAGACGGCCTCGGTGGAGAAGCCCCTCCGCGATGTCCGCTGTGAGTACCGGCAATGTCACCTTTAGCGACGGATCTGGGATAATGTTTCACGTGAAACAGTTTCGTTTCTCGCGCCGTGGTCAGTCAAGGACATTCTGTAGCGTAAAGCCCGAACTTGGCCAATAGCGATATGGTGACTTATTCTGTAACTTTTTGAAAATGAAGAGGAGCTTTATCGTATTATTCATGAAGAAGGAGATAAAATAGAGTGGGATTAGTAAATCGAGGCTGGGTGAAAATTTGATTTTATGTTTTCTTCCCAATATAAAAAACATATCCATAATACTGTTTATATTTTGAATATAATTCTACTTCGTATTTATCATTTTCAATATAAGCTTCTACAGTTTTATTTCCAGCATACTTTTCTAAAAGCGCTTTTTCTGCCGCTCCCCTCGGAGTAAAATAATTATCAGTCCAGCATTTTTCGGGCAATGTAAACGCGGCAATAAAAATATAACCGGCTTTTTGCATTATTGAAATATTATCCCCAATTGTGCCTAATCCATTAACGGCATCAACCCAAAACTTTTCAAGTTCGGCAGGGCGTTCATCAGCAAACCATGAAGGGCATGTTACGGCAATATAGCCATTTTTTTTAAGAAAGCCGTTCCAATAGGTTAATCCTTTTTCAAAACCTATGGCATCTATAGCCCCTTCCGACCAAATAAGATCAAATTCCTCTTTTTGAAAAGAAAGATTTTCCATTGAACCAACAATGCCGTTTACTCTTTCCTGAAGACCTGATTTTTTAGCATTATCGTTAAAAACATTTATAAAATCAGGGCAAATATCTACGCCTATAATATTCCCAGTGATATTTTGTGCCAGAACCATTGTTTGCCCACCAGTTCCGCAAGCCAGATCCGCTACCAGGGAAATTTTATCGATATTATCCAGAAAACTTAATGCCTTAACGGTCATTTCAGGGCTGCCAGGCCCCTGCCGCTCCAATCCCACATGAGTTTCAACAATTAAATCAAGAATAGTTATTTCCATTTACCATTTCCCTTATTCGGTAAGTTATAGGCTTGACAAACCTATCGTAACACGCGTTTCTCCCAGGCACTATCGTTTATCCCCAGGCATGTTTTTTATGAAACCTGAAATCAGGCACAAAACTGGATGCCGCCGGTTAATCAGATTCTCCCTTGGCCTGGTTTACGCCGGGTTGTGCCCGTTTCTTCGATTACACATTTGTGATTTAGCGCCCCGAATTTGTAATCTTTGGGGGGCTAAAGCAAGAAATAGATTGGTGTCTCTTTTTGTTTCAGACCGAAATCTTTCCCTTTTTTCAAATAGTTACCCTTTGGCCACATCAAGGCAAAAACAGATGGCACAACCATTGCCCTATACATAAGCAACAAAGCAAAAATAGGGAGAACAAAAAAATGAAAAACCTCCGGACCGCAAAAACCTTCGCAGCCTTCCTGGTGGTAGCGGCCCTCTTCGCGGCGTGTGGCAGCGGAACCGGAGTGGATGTCGCTGATACCGTAACTTCCCCTATGAAAACTTCTTACTTGCTCTCTTGGGACGCACCGGAGGCAACGGTTAACAACGAGACGATCAATCCTTTAGACGATCTCTATCAATACGAACTCTATGTCAGCAACTCTCCGGATTTCTCCGATGACGACACACCGGTGGCTTTTGTCTCCGCGGTAAAAGACGGAGAAGGCGGAGCAAAGAAGCTGGTCACAGAGTTCGACCTGGCGCTTCTGAACCTCGACGATGACTCCTCCACCCTGTATGTTTCCCTGAAAGTGGTCGGAGTCGATGGACAGAAGTCGGGCTTCATGGCTCCCGTAACGTGGGACCGGGCATAAGAATTAAAAAAAACAGAATAAAAGGAGGGTTAACTATAAAGAACACAAGAAGATGAATGCGGTTGCAACACCAAAAAAGACCACGGCCCGGCTACTCCCTCCGCCGGGCCGTGGTCTTTTAAGGGATTACATAACTTTTGTAGTTGTAAATTTCCGGGCGGCCCTTTGGTCGCCCGGTTTTTTTAAGCCGCGCCTCATTGTTAATTTTTTTGCAACGCCGCAATCAGTTCTTTCAGCGTTTCTTCGGCTTTTTCAGAGGGTACCTGGCAGGTTCCCACCTGCTTGTGGCCGCCGCCGCCATACTTCAGCATGAGATTGCCGACATTGACATCACAGGTGCGATTGAGAATGGAATAGCCCACCGTAAACACGGTATTTTGTTTTTTCAGCCCCCACATGACCTGGATGCTGACATTGCATTCCGGATACATGGCATAGATGGTAAAACGGTTGCTCGTATAAATTTCTTCCTGTTCACGCAGGTCAAGAAGCAACACGTTGCCCTGCAGGGAACTGTGCTGTTTGGCCATTTCCCGGAACTTGGTTTCCTGCTCGAAATAACGGTCGCTCCGTTCTTTTACATCATTGATGGCCAGGATCTCTTCGGCGCTTTTTTCCGCGCAGTAGTCGATCATGTCCAGCATAAGCTGGTAGTTGCTTATGCGGTAATCGCGGTAGCGGCCAAGGCCGGTGCGCGGGTCCATGATATAGCCAAGCAGAACCCACCCTTTTGGGTTGTTGATATCATCAATGGTCAGCATGCCGCTATCCACACGGTCAACGGCATCGAGCATCTCATCCAGTTTTTTGTCGAATTTTTTATGTCCGCCGTAATATTCCCAAATAACGCGAGCGCAACTTGGCGCGGCTTTGCTCATTCCCGTAAACGTTACCTCGCCCAACCGCTCCGATTCGCTGCTGTGGTGGTCAAACCATATGCCGCAGCCCGGCACAAAGGGCACATTGGCCAAAATGTCATTACTGGTGATTTCAATCAGGCCGTCTTGAAGATCTTTCGGGTGGGCATATTTGTACTCGTCAATAAGCCCCAGGATTTTCAGCAGGACTGCGCAGGCCAAACCATCAAAATCGGAACGGGTGACAAGACGCATGGAAAACCTCCGGTGTGCTTATTTATGTTTCAAACAGCCTGGCATCAGGCTCCGTTTGGCTATCCCTGCCCGATGCTTATGTAATCGGTTAGAACATATCACACTTGCGTTAACAAGCAGTATCAGACATTAGTTACGCTTTTCTCTGTCCCGTTTAAGCGCGGCAAAACTTCTGTCATAAGTTGCTTCGCATTCTTTACTGAAAAAACATGCCGGAAACTCATTCCCGCGCAAATGATAAGCAAGGCAATCGCAGCACTTTCCCCGCCGTGGGCACGAATACGTGCATGGGCATTTCATAGCTTTGTTATGCTGACAACTCATTTTTCGCTACCTCTTATCGGATTTGATAGAGAAAAAGTTGTTCTCTATTTGAAGCAATGATGCGGCATCGCTGCCGGGTACGGAAGAGAGAATGATCTTTACCGTTCAAGTTTACACCTACCTTGAGTTTAGCGCGATTGTGGATGATTTCAATTTCGAGATCGTTGCCGTCAATCCGTAATTTTCCAACATGGCCAGAATGCAGACCCGCCAGCTCAAACGGCAAGAAATGGAGTTCGAGCGGCAGGGTAGCTTGAAAATAAATTCCTTGCCTTGGCCACCTTCGTTTACCGTATTATGACTATATTGCGCATGAAAACCCGATAACGACTTAAAGACAGGCTAAAAAATGAGAACAGAAAAACCTTCCTCCGAGCAGAAAAAATTTGCGGAAATTGTTTTGAAAATTATTTCTCCGGAAGCAGAGCGATTCAAATTTAAACTTCACCGAAAAGAAATAACAAAATATTCAACAACAATTATATGGCGAAAGGATAATCAGTATTTAAAAGTAAATAGTACAACCTACCCGCCTGACGGATTATATTATAATATTATACTTGGTGAGGGAAGCAGCGATGATGTTTCTGAATACGACTGGAACTCTGTTGCAATATGGGCGTTAGCGGAAATAATAGACAAGAAATCGAAGATTTCTTCATATGATTTCCCTTTTGGCGACAATGTAGAAGGCAGCGTAAAAAATGCAAATAAAGATTTAATCTTATATGGAGAAACTTTTCTGAAAGGAGATCTGACAATTTTCTATGAAGCCAGAAGCAATATAAATAAAAACCGGTCTCCTTACAAAATACATAAACTTGACGAAAACGGAAAGTACATCACAGAAGACGATCCGATAAGCGCTAAGAAGAAAAAGAAATATAGTTAACTCTCTTATATGCAAGGGTAACGCGGCGCGCCAATGGGCGGGGCGACTCGCGCAAAAACGGACGGAAAGACAGCACGGCCACGCAGCGACTTCTCTTATTTGCCGATGCAAAACCGACTAAACACCTCGTTAAGGATCTCTTCCGGCGCTATCTCTCCGACTAACTCCGCCAGGGCGCGGGAGGCCTCCCGAACATCCGCCGCCGTAAACTCCGGCGGCATTTTGGCCGATACGGATTCGCCGGCGCGGGCTAGCGCTTCCAGCGCTTTGGCCACCGCAAGCCGGTGCCGCTCACGAGTCAGCGGCGCTTGAGCCAGGACAGCTCCTTCCGAAACCGCAAACTCACGCGCAATCGCATCGACAAGCCGGTCAATATTCTCCCCCGTTTTCGCCGAAAGACGGATAACTCCCCTTCCCTTGGCCGCGCCCGCCAACTCCTCTCCCGTGGCAACAGCCGGAAGATCCGACTTGTTCGCCACCACCAGATGAGGACGTTCCCGTACTTCCTCAAATGCCTGATAGTCCTCATCGCTTACTTCTCTTGCGCCATCCACAACAAAAAGAACCAGGTCCGCCCGCGCGATAACCTCTTTGCTTCGCGCAACTCCTTTGCGCTCCACAGGGTCTTCTGTTTCACGCAGCCCCGCCGTGTCCATCAAAAATACTGGAATACCCCCCACCACGATTTCCGCTTGCAGAAAGTCTCGTGTTGTTCCGGGCGTATCATCAACTATGGCCCGCTCTTCCCCCGCCATACGGTTGAGCAGCATGGATTTCCCTACGTTTGCCACACCGGCAATCGCCACCATTGCTCCATCTCGAAGTCTTTTGCCTTTTTCGTAAGAGCCTTGAAGCGACTCCAACTCACAAGATATTTCTTTTATCCGTTCGGCAAGTTGTGCATGGTTGGCCTGTGGTATATCCTCCTCGTCCCCAAAATCAATAGCCGTTTCCAGCTCCGTGAGCAATTCCAGGAGGCTTTCCCGAATTGGGCCTATTTTTTGGCCGATAGCCCCGCGCATCTGCCGCAACGCCGAAGAAGTTGCGGCTTGCGTTCGGGCGGCGATCAGATCCGCCAGCCCTTCCGCCTGGGTCAAATCCATCTTGCCGTTTAAAAACGCCCGACGTGAGAACTCTCCCGGCTCCGCCGGCGTAGCTCCAGCCGCGCAAGCCGCGCAAAGCGCCGCTTCCACCACAACCGGGCTGCCGTGCAGATGAAGCTCCACAACGTCCTCACCGGTAAAGCTGTTTGGACCGGGGAAACAGACGGCCAACGCCGCATCAAGCAAGTTTCCCGCCGCATCGCGCACATCGGCGCGCATCAGGGTCCGCGGCGGGAAAAAAGATAGGGAAAGGGAAGTAAGAGACGAAAGAATAGTGAAAGCCTTCGGGCCCGAAAGCCGCACGATTGACACGGCGCCTTCTCCGCCCGGGGTGGCTGGAGATACGATCGTTGCGCCCTCGCGCGAGCCTGGTTCGTTCTCTTTAGTCAAATCGCTTACGCAATCTCACTTTGAAACTGCCCCGATCCATCCGAAATCCATAACCCTTCGACCGGATTTGAGCGAGAAACTTCTCGCAAAGGTATGGGCGGCTTGCTTGAGCGCGAGACCTCTCCCGCAGGGTACGCCTTCTGTTTCGCCGCAAAGCCAGCCAGAGGGGGGGTGGCGGGAGCAAAAAGTCTGCGGGCGCAGTGAGGCAGGGACGGCAAACAAGACGGCCTCGAAAGGGAAGCTCCCATGCGATGTCCGATGCAGTGCGTCGGGTAGTCAAGGAGGCACGCAAACATACGAACGTTTCGGGCAAAAGAAGACGGCATGCGAAAGCGCCCGAAAGAAATAGCTTCGAGCTGGAAAACAGATGGAGCCGAAATAATGGACACGCTCAAAGTTACTCCGCTTTAAGCGGTTGTTGTTCCTTGTGAAGCCTTGGCCGCCTCCGCTTTCCGGGTGTAGAGCCACTGCTGGCCGATGCTGAGAAGATTGTTCATGAGCCAATAAAGAACCAGGCCTGCGGGGAACCCCCAGAACATGAAGGTGAAGACCACCGGCATCAAGAGCATCATCTTCTGCTGCATGGGGTCCATGGAAGCCGACGGGGTCATTTTCTGCTGGACCAGCATGGAGATCCCCATAAGCAGGGGAAGCAGCCGGATCGGCAGGGTAAACCCCAAGACGCTGATATCCCAGAGATGCTCGGGAACAGAGAGATCCGTGATCCAGAAGAAGAACGGCGCATGCCGCAACTCGATCGTCACCAGAAGCGCTTTGTATAAAGCAATGAACACCGGGATCTGAGCCAGCATGGGCAGGCAGCCGGAGAGAGGATTGATCTTGTACGTCTTGTACAGGTTCATCGTCTCCTGGTTGATCCGGTTCGTGTCCCCTTTATATTTTTCCTTGATGTTGTTCATGATGGGAGCAAGTTCCTGCATCTTACGCATGGAGACCATCGACTTCTGGGAAAGCGGGAAGAACAAGACTTTTATCAATATGGTCAGCAGGATAATGTCGATCCCGTAGTTGCCGGTGACGCGGTTGCTCGCTTTCATCAGAAATACCAGCGGCTTTGCCAGTATCCCAAACCAGCCGTAATCAATCAGGTTCTCAAGCCCCGCTCCTACCGAGGCCAAAAGATCCGCCTGCTTGGGACCGGCAAACACCTGTGTGCTGCTGAGCGCCGACTCCCCGGGCAAAAGCGTGGCGGCCTTATCCGCCATGGAGAAAAGAACACCTTTTTCGCCAAGCATTGATGCGCGCGTCAAAAACCACTGCCGCTCGGGAAAAACTACCCACGTAAAATATTTTGAATCTGAAGAAGCCCAGCGAACAGGGCCTTTGGCAACCTTTTCCTTGGATATATCTTTCAGGGTATGCCGCGCTATCGCTCCCTTGAAGTCGAAGGTCGCGATCCCGTGGAATGTATAGGAGTCGCCGGCAAGCTCACCCGTAAACAGCTGCGTGACGTTAAGCCCGGGCCGAACGTGGATGCTCTCTTTGGAGCCGTTGGTCGTCTGAAAACGCGCCTCGAAATCATAGCGGCCGCCATTGAAGACGTATTCCCGCTGTATCCGAACCCCGTCCGCGGACTCCCACAAAAGCCTAAGACTTGCGGAGTCTCCATTGGGTATTTCCAGCACTTCGGGCGCATCGGTCTTGAAAACCATGGAAGATGACAGGGCAACGCTGTTTTCTTCATACAAGGAAAGCGTATGCGGCAGGAGAGTGCCTGATCCTATCAAGTCCAGCCGCTTGCCGTTGGGTCCCGCAATATCTTTGTATTCCTTCAGCAGAAACGAGGTTATCCCGCCTCCGGCCGTTGTAACTTTCGCCGTGTACAACGGTGTCCGGACCTCGATCGTACGCGCCGGAATTGCAGCCGCCGAGGCCGCTCCCGATCCTCCTTTGGCGATGCCGGAAACTTCCTCGACCGGCTCCAATGCCTGTACCTGCCCGGTCTGCGCCAAGGCGGCGTTGTCTTTCGCCGGCTCCGGCACAGGAGCGGGCATCAATAAATGGTATATGGCAAGAACGGCGATCGACAAAACGAACGCCAGTATCATCCGCTTATTCTGTTTCATCGATTCCTCTTTCCGAAGAGCTGAATCTTTTTCGGTTCGTCTACGCCCCCTGGGTGAAAGGGGTTGCACCGCAATATTCGCCAGCCCCCGTCCAGGAGCCCAAGGAAGGCGCCGTTCATGCGAACGGATCCCATCGTATACTCCGAACAACTGGGGTAGAACCGGCAGCAATTCCCAAGGTACGGGGAGATGGCAAGCTTGTATAACTTCAAGATGCCGACGAGGAGATCCCGTGGCCGCACGGCGTGTTCTCTCAAGCTTTGTTCCATTTTCCCCACCGCTTGACAAGCGCCGCCAAAAGCTCCGCGCTCACCATGTCCAGCACAGGATTTTCCGGGGCTTTCCGGACAACTATTGCCGTGCGGGTCCCCTGCGGGAAAGCTTCCTTGTTCAGACGATAAAACTCCCGCAGGAGGCGCTTCATCCGGTTCCGTATGACGGATTTTCCGGCGCGTTTTCCCGCGGAGATCCCGACCTGCCTTCGTTCCCCTCCTCGGGCATCGCGATACACCGTAAAATGGGCCGTGCCGATCCGCTCGCCTTTTCGCACCACCTCGGCAAACTCCCGGTCGGTGCGCAACCGCTCTTCCGTAGAAAACCGGTGTTCGCGATTCTGAAAGGAGTGGGTCACTTCTTCCCGGTAATACTGACTGTAAGCCTCTTGCGTCCCTTCGCGCGGCGACGCGCAAGGACTTTGCGGCCGGCCGCGGTTGACATGCGTTCGCGGAAACCATGGGTGCGCTTCCGGCGCAGATTATGCGGTTGGTATGTACGCTTCATAGCTATTTGGCTCCTTCCATAAACGCGCTCTCTAAACTCTTGAGAAATGTGTAATATATGGCCTCAGGGAAGCATGTGTCAACCTGATAGACGAAAAATGTCGTTCTTTGGGAGCTTTATGCCTGGCCAGAATAATCTGCTGTATCGCTATTTGAGGCGGCTTCTCCGCTTCCCTCGCATTTTCCCGATGGAGTATAACCCGTCTTCCAAAGAAGTGCTGGAGCGGGAGTTTCTCTATGACCTGACCAGGGAAAATCCCGGAAACTGCCTTTTCGGACGATACGATGAACAAAAAGTACTCGCCATCGCTGAAAAAGCGGGGCTTTTGCGCGGGATGGCCAGACTTGGTTATAGCAACCCAATCCTGTCCCTGTCGTGTTCCGACCCAGCGGATCAGCGGATCTGCTTTTATGCCGGAGAACAGATCCGGGAGCGGCTTCTTCTGGAACTGCGCCTCAACCTGTCCAATTTCCACCCAAAGCGCAAGATCGGACCGTTTGGAAAAGAGGCCTGTTTCCGGATGCTGATGCTCCTGTGGCTGGTCCTGTCCGACCCCGACCGCGATTTCCCCCTGGACCGCCCTCGCCTGCCGGGACAAAACCACCCTGGCCTTGGGCTTCTTGACGAGGTGTTTTTCCTTTTGAGGACATTTGCGCGCGAGCTTTCCGTGGACGGAATGCTGGATATGCCGGAACACTTTCACACCGCGCTGTTTTATTCCCGCACCTTCCGCTACCTCGATCCGGAGGTGGAAGGACGGTTCCTCGCAATTTCCCGTGACCTGAAAGGTGTGCCGCTTGCTCTGGCCTCGGACGCAATCCGGAGAAACTGTCTGTTTGACCGGTCCACCGGGCGGCCTTTGCCGTGGCAGGCGTCGGAACAGGTGATGACGGAGAGGGGGCTGCTGCGTAAATTTTTCAACTCGGCGGAATATCGTGAGGCGCGCGACGAAGCCCGATCAAAAACCCGCGCGATTGTCAACTGGGATCTTTATCGGGAAAAACTCTCCTCCGGCGACCGATAAAAAAATACCCTTGATTCTTTTTTTTTCTGCTGATAGTTTCGAACCTCCTTCGGAATTATCGAAGCGTACTGGCAGATATAACCCGAACGGGTTTCAGTGTGTATTACCGCAGAATAAACTCAGGCAAACAGCCTAATAATAAATATCTTTTGGAGTTATCCACAGGTGTGGACAACCATGTTGGCAACTTTTTCTACCCTATGCGCTTAAGAGTCGATAAATGAACCGTTTTCCGACTTTGCTAATCAGTAATCGTTATCCGGCGCGGGCTCCAAAACAATGACGGGCGCCACGGCCTCAAAAGACTGGGACAAGGTTCTCGGAACCCTGAAAAACGCCGTGAGCGAGCAGGTATTTGAAACCTGGTTGCGTCCGTTACGGTTTGTTGCCAAGGAAGGCTCGGTCATCCTCCTGGCCACTCCGCATAGATTTTTCAAGCAGTGGATCGAAGACAACCACTTTGATCAGATCGAGGCGATCGCCCGCAAGGAATTGGGAGAGGATATTTCGATAGATATCGTAGTGGGTGAAGGGGAGGAAGAACAATCTCAGCATGTAGATTCGTCTAAATTTCTTCCGCCCGCGGGTGAGGCGCCTGTTCGCGTCCGCAAAGCTTGCACGACACTAAATCTTCGCTACACCTTTGACCGGTTTGTTATAGGCACAGGGAACCAGTTTGCCCACGCGGCCGCTTACGCCGTAGCCAGCAGTCCCGGAGCCAGTTATAACCCCCTATTTATCTACAGCGGCGTCGGCTTGGGGAAAACTCACTTGCTGCACGCCATAGGCAATGAGGCGCTGGCGCGTCACCCAAACCTGCAGGTTTGTTACATCCCGGCGGAAAAATTTACCAATGAGCTGATCAATTGCATTCGAACAAACCGTATGCAGGAGTTCAGGGAACGATACCGTAACGCGGATGTCCTTCTGGTGGATGATGTCCAGTTCATAGCCGGCAAGACCAGCACCCAGGAAGAGTTTTTTCACACCTTCAACGATCTTTATAACTCCCGGAAACAGATCGTGGTTTCCAGCGACAAGTTTCCAAAAGAAATACCCGATCTCGAAGAACGCATCCAGTCACGGTTTGAGTGGGGTCTTGTCGCCGACATACAGGCGCCCGATATAGAAACCCGCGTGGCAATCGTCAACCGTAAAGCGGAGGCGGAAAATATCCCTTTGCCGGAAGATGTTGCGCATTATCTTGCTTCGGTTGTCAAAAGCAATGTCCGTGAACTGGAAGGGTATCTCATCCAGATAGGCGCCCGCGCGTCTTTGATGAACAAGGAAATAAACCTTGAGCTTGCCAAGTCATTTCTCTCGTCGCTGGCCGCTGTCGGCAAGGAAATTTCCCCCGACAACATCATCAAAACAGTAGCCGACCACTACAAGCTGAAAATCTCCGAGTTGCGCTCCGATCGAAGGTTCAAGCTGGTGGCTGTTCCCCGCCAGATTGCCATGTACCTCATCCGGAAAATAACCAACTGTTCCTTCCCGGAAATCGGCCATCTTTTTGGAGGACGTGATCACACCACCGTCATGTACGCGGTAAAAAGAATTGAGCAGAAACTTACTGACGATGTATCTTTAAGAAACACAGTTGAATCCCTCAGGAAAAAAATAGAGGGATAACCATGTGGAAAAAATGAAGGGGTTTTTGCTATCCACAGACATGCGCGCCTTGGGCTTTCATTCACACACTTTTTACAAACAGCCCGCGTTCACGCCCAACGCACACACGCGCCGGTTTTCCACAGATTCCACATCCCCTTCTATTTCTCCTGATTTTTTAAATTATTAAATATAAGAAGAGGACAACATGAACTTCTCTGTGGACAAGGATCACCTGATTGACGTTCTGGCCGGGATACAGAGAGTCGCGGAGAGAAGACACACCATGCCGGTTCTCTCCCACACGTTGATGACGGTCAAAGGGGATACCTTGACTGTCGTTTCTTCCGACCTGGAGATAGTAATCCGTTGTACCCAACAGGTAACCGGAAGCGAATCCGGATCGTTTGCCTTGCCTGCGCGTAAACTGCTGGACATCGCCAAGGTGCTGCCAAAGGATAGTCAGGTAAAGATCTCCCTGAAAGAGAGCAACTACGTCGAAATATCTTCCGGAAGATCTCATTTTCGTCTTGCGGGACTGCCGGCTTCCGAATTTCCGGAGATGCCCGAAAAACCCCCGGGCAAATCGGTCCCGGTTGATCCGGAACTGTTTTGCAGACTCGTAGAATCCGTGGCACAGTTCGCCTCTTCCGATGAAACCCGCTACAACTTTACAGGTATTCTTCTTGAGTGTTCGGAGGATGAGGCGTTTCGGATGGTGGCGACCGACGGCCACCGTCTTGCGATGGCGGAAGAAAAAACCCAAGGGATAGGGGAGCTTTTTTCATCCAGAAGAATTCTTGCGCCAAAGAAGGGAATCCTTGAAATAAGCAAGCTGGCCGAATCGGGGCCGGGGTCGATAGAGTTGTCCGCCTCCGATAAATTTCTTTTTGCGTCAAAAGGGGAAACGGAAATTTGGGTGCGTCTTTTAGACGCGGATTTCCCGGATTACAGCCAGGTTATTCCAAAGGAAAATTCGCTTATGGCAACGGTTGACCGCAACGCTTTTGCCGAAGTGTTGCGCCGCGTAAGCGTTATGTCTCCCGATAAGGTACACAGCATAAAGTTTTCGTTTTCCGGCAGGCAGCTTGAAATATCTTCCGTCAATCCGGATCATGGAGAAGCACAAGATTTGCTCGAAGTTGAATATGAAGGACCGGCCCTGAAAATTGGTTTCAACGGCAGGTATCTGCAGGAAGCAATTACCGGAATCCGGGAAGAAAAGATGGTCTTGCGGATAAAAGACGAAGTATCGCAGGTCATTTTACAACCTGAAAAGGATACGTCTTATCTTGCTCTTGTGATGCCTATGCGGATTTTTTAAACAGTAGATACCGATTTAAGATCAGACTGCTGACTGAATAATATAGTTTTTATGCGCAATGAAATAGTTTTACGATAGTACAAAGCACATTATTTATGACCGGATTATTTTTTAAAGTGGCTATTTAGAGTAAACGTTCATTTTTTAAAATGTATGATTTATCCATGGAATAAAAGCGATACAGTAGCTATTTACGGCTTGTCAATAATGGTTGTAACCGGAAAGTATGCGATTTTGCCTGATCTGGTCCGGAAGAACGTTATTCAATTAGAATACATCCTGCTGATTTTCTTTGTCTTTTCCTTTACATTCACCTTAAAAATGGTATAATTTACCGTTTTAAATATTTTAGTTTTCGGGAACAGGAGAGCGCGCATGGCTGGAGGAAATGGTAGCCGCGCCGACGAAGGAAACGGCAAGGAATATACTGGCGAAAACATTCAGGTTTTAAAGGGACTTGAAGCGGTTCGCAAGCGCCCGGCCATGTATATCGGAAGCACGGACGCCCACGGTCTGCACCATCTTGCCTATGAGGTCGTAGACAACGCGATTGACGAGGCGATGGCGGGATATTGCAACACTATTTTCGTCATTATCCACGCTGATAACTCGGTGACCATAGAAGACGACGGCCGCGGAATCCCGGTCGATATAATGAAGGAGGAGGGAAAACCCGCCGCCGAGGTGGTGCTCTCAATCCTGCACGCCGGCGGCAAGTTCGACCGCGAAACATACAAGGTGTCCGGCGGGCTCCACGGTGTCGGCGTGTCCGTAGTAAACGCTTTGTCCGAGACATTAACCGCCGAAATTCGGCGCGACGGCTCGGTTCACCAGATCAGCTTTGCCAGGGGGCTGGTCACATCCGCGCTGAAGATTGTCGGTAAATCGCGCAAGACCGGAACAAAAATTACTTTCAAACCCGACGCGCAAATTTTTACGGAAACAGAGTTTTCGTTTGACACCCTGTCGCAGCGGCTGCGGGAGCTGTCGTTTTTAAACGCCGGCCTGAAGATTTCCATTCTCGATGAGCGCAGCGGCAAGAGCCACGATTTCCAGTACAAGGGCGGTATTGTCGAGTTTGTGAAGCATTTGAACCGCAACAAGACGCCGCTTCATCCCAAGCCGGTATATATCGAAGGAGAGAAGGACCGGGTCCAGATCGAGGTGGCGCTGCACTATAACGATTCGTATCAGGAGATGGTCTTTTCTTTTGTAAATAACATCAACACACATGACGGCGGCACGCACCTGACAGGTTTTCGGCAGGCGCTGACGCGGGCGATAAACCAGTACGCAAACCAGGGGAACCTGCTCAAAGGAATCAAGGAAAACTTAAGAGGCGACGATCTCAACGAAGGACTGGCGGCTGTAATCTCGGTTAAGGTGCCCGAACCGCAGTTTGAAGGGCAAACCAAGAACAAGCTTGGTAACAACGAGGTGAAGGGCCTGGTCGATTCGCTGGTCTATGAAAAGCTGATGATCGTCTTTGAAGAAAACCCGTCTGTCCCGAAGAAAATTATAGAGAAAGGACTCGAAGCGGCGCGGGCGCGCGAGGCGGCGCGTAAAGCCAAGGAGCTGGTGCGTAAAGGACCGTTGGATGCGGCGGGGCTGCCCGGCAAGCTGGCCGACTGCCAGGAGAAAGATCCGGCGCATTGCGAACTTTTCATAGTGGAGGGCGATTCGGCGGGCGGTTCGGCAAAACAGGCGCGTGACCGTCGATACCAGGCGATATTGCCGCTGCGGGGGAAGATCCTCAATGTCGAAAAGGCGCGCATCGACAAGATGCTGGCTTCCACCGAGATTCGGGTGATGATTACGGCGCTTGGCACGGGGATAGGCAAAGAAACGTATGAACCGGGCAAGCTCAGGTACGGAAAGATCATCATAATGACGGATGCCGATGTGGACGGCGCGCATATCCGGACACTTTTACTCACATTCTTCTTCCGGCATATGCGGGAGCTGATCGACCGGGGCAATATCTTCATCGCGCAGCCGCCGCTTTACGGAGTGCGGCGCGGCAAAGAGATAACGTATCTCAAGGATGACGCGTCATTCCGCAAATACCTGATTGACCGCGGCGCGGAAGGGAAAAAGGTTGTGGGCACAGCCGACGGGGCGTCGGGCAACGGATCGCTTACAGGACAGAAGCTGGTTTCGTGGCTTGGCAGGATCTCCAGGCTTCAGGAGATCACTATACGCGCGGAGCGCCGTGGAATTCCGGCGTTTGTCTTCATGCCGCTGGCGGCATGGGCGGCCGAAGGCGCTGCGGCTCTTTGCAATGAAAATACGGCGAAGAAGTTCTTCGATGCGTTATTGGCGGAGTGGAAGAAAAGCCGGAAAGAGGTTACCGGCGCCGCGTTTTTGATCGAACCGGATACTTCCGCTGACGAAAGCGAAGGGGTGCGCGCGCGGCTGTCCTGGAAGCGAGGCGGCATCCCGATGGAGTGCCATGTCGACCGGAAGATGCTGATGGCGGCTGATCTGCGCGAAGCGGGAACAATCTGGAAACAGATCTTTGAAGCGCTGCCGCCGCCGTACCGGATGGAAGGAGAGGGAAGCTTCCCCGAGGCCGACGGGCCGCTTTGCCTGCTTGAGCAGGTGATGGAGACGGGCAAAAAGGGTCAGACGATTCAGCGATACAAAGGCTTGGGCGAGATGAACCCTGAGCAGCTCTGGGAGACGGCGATGAATCCGGAGACACGCGAGCTATTGCGTGTGGAACTGGGCGACGGCACGGATGCCGACGAGATTTTCTCGCGCCTGATGGGCGACCAGGTTGAGCCGCGCCGCGAGTTCATCGAGCAAAACGCGATGAACGTGCAGATACTGGATATCTGAAACTCCCCAAACAAAAAAATCTGTTTCCAGTGAAGACTAAAAGGATATGTGGCGCCGCGGGCTAGCGCAAAAAAGAGATGGATTTGAAATTCACCAAAGTTAAAAAGAAGCGACTGTATATAGATGTCCTTTTCCAGCTCCAGGAATACCTGATCAAAGAAAAAGTTTCGCCGGGCCAAAGGCTGCCTTCCGAACGGGAGCTGGCATTGATGTTCGGTGTCAGTCGTATTTCTATCCGCGAAGCCCTGGCAATTTTAGAAACCAAGGGATTGGTGGAACGAAAGGTAGGCGGCGGAACCTTCAGCACAGGGACGGCTAATTTTGCGGTCACCTCGTTAATGCAGGAAGTCGCGAAAAAGCAGGGTGTGACCAAGGAGCCGATGGAAGTCCGTCGGGTTATAGAACCAAAACTTGCCGGCCTTGCCGCGAAGAACATTTCCGACAAATTGCTGCTGAAGCTGAAAACCAACCTGGATCGGCAAAAACAGAAGCTGATGAAAGGACAAGACATCACGGATCTTGATCGGGAGTTTCATTTCACGATAGCCAAAGCGACGAAAAACTCCATCTTCACAGGATTGCTGGAAGCGTTGCGCTATGCGTTGGAAGATACAAGAGCCAAATCTCTTAACGCCCCGGAAGGCGTAAAAGTGTCTTATCTTGGACACGAGGCCATCTATGCCGCGCTGGAATCCCGCAATCCCGATAAAGCGGAAAAAGCGATGGCCGACCACATAATTCAAGTGGAAAAACTTATCCTGGACTACCTGGCCGAGCAGGAACGCGCCTCCAAAACCTGATTTTGTACTGTGGCCCTTGTGCGGCACAACGCGTGGTATGCCCCTTGGAATCTTTAAGCGATCCCAGATGCAAAAAATTAGGAGTTGACAGTTGTCCGCCCTCGTAATACGTTCTTGAATCCGGTTAAGTGGTATTACCAATTATCCATTTGGCGAGAGGAACATGAGTTAGCGCGCATTGGGAAAACAGATAAATTCAGTTAGGCGGACAGGTACAAGACAGATAATTACAAAAGGAGAAATAGCTGTGGGAAAAACAGCTTTTTTAATCATTGACATGCAAAAAGACTTTTGCCTGCCTGGCGCGCCTTTCGAGGTATTCGGAGCCATGAAAGTGTCTGAAAAGATTAAGGAAGCTCTGGATGCCTGCCGGGCGCATGGTTTGCCGGTGGTTCACGTTTTCCGCTACTACCGGGCAGACGGCAGCGATGTGGAACTCACCAGATACGACGGGTTTGTAAAAGCGGGTACCAGCCTTGTCCGGGGAACCGAATCGGCGAAGATTCTGGATAATTTGAAACCTGTTGACGGCGAATACCTGGTGATAAAGCAGCGCTGGAGCGCATTTTTCCTGACAGAACTGGATCTGTTATTAAGACGCTTGGGTGTTGACCAAATAGTTGTAACCGGTGTTCAAACACCAAACTGCATAAGAGGCACTGTCTGGGATGCCAATTCCCTTGATTACGAGGTTATAGTTTTGACTGACGGAACTGGAGCCAAAACCGATGCCGTTCACGAAGCGAACCTTTTTGATATGAAAAACATAGGCATTCAATTGATGAGTACGGAGGAATTTGTCAGCAGCCTTCCTGATCCTCCCCGTGGAAATCAAGTTGCCAATATCCGTATGGATATCGAGAAAAAGAAGATCGTTCCAGAACCGGCAGCTTATTAAGAATAAAAATTATAGATAAAAGAGAAGAAATAGAAGCGGCATATGTGTGTGTCCGGCGTGCGAGAACAAACCGGCAAAAGAGATATTTTGATAAGGATTAATATTTTAAATACTTGTCAAAGAAGCAGGTTGTTCTTTGGCAAATATTCTTCTCCAACGAAAGCATGCTTGGGGATCATGGCGTGGATGCCATGCGCGAAATTGGCTACTTGAGTGACCCGCAGGTCCGCGCCCATGCTACAGAAGGCGTAAGCGTCATCTTCCGGCATTCCGTAATGGTTCTTGAGAAAACGAATCGCTTTTTGTACCGCCATCTTGCAGGCTTCATGAAGGTTGGTATTAAAGCCCAGCGTGATCCAGTGCTCCGGTGTGGAAATAAACGGCCAGTCGACTTTATGACCGAGATCTTTACGCGCGGTTATGCGTAATGTGATGTTCCGGAAAGCCCCCTCGAGCGCGCTGACATTTACCTCGCCGTCTCCTTGAGCCAGATGGGCGTCCCCCGTAACCAACCCCGCGCCTTTTACCCATACCGGCATGTAAAGCACGGTTCCGGCAATCAACTCTTTACAGTCAAGGTTTCCCGCATGTTTTCCCGGAGGCACATTGGCGTACCTTCCCGGTTCCGGCAACTGAACTCCCAATGTGCCGGGGAAAGGGCGCAAAGGTAATTTCACTCCCGGAAGAAATTCGAAATTATTTCTTTCCAGATCCACCCGGTACCACTTCACCCGGCCTTTGTGGAAATCATCGGCAAGCAGGCCCTGTTTCATAAAAGAGGGCTCCGGATTGATATTGAACCCGTGCTCTTTCGGGACGATCTCCAGAATCTCGACCTGGAGAATATCGCCCGGCTCGGCGTCTTCGACATATATCGGACCTGTCAGGTGGGTATGATTCGGACGCCGCTCCATTTTTTCCACGCCGGTTGACGGATCAGGGTAAAAATATGTTCCGGGGTATTGCGCCATCTCTTCTTTGTACATTTTGACCCATTCCTCGGCTTGAACTCCCGGAACCATTCTTCCCATCAAATGCGTGCCCGTTTCGATTGCTACCGTATCCCCGGACTTTATGAGCAACACAGGCGGGAGTGAATTGTCGAAATACCCGCCTGTAGAGATCCTGGAACCCGCCGCTTTTTCGGATTGTGATGTTTCTCCTGGCGCGGGGAGAGTGATTTTATGAAAACTTCCTTGGCTGACGGACACCCCGGGTTCTTTTGGGCGGTTGTTTTTCGAAGCTCCTTCATTGCGCATATCGTTTCCCTCCCGCTTTTTCTCGTGCTTTAAAGTCTTTCTATGGACCGCATACGGAGGAATCCGGCTTTCGCGAATCGCGGGATGCCGGGCTTGCGGTCTAAATGGTTAAATGGTATTACCATTTTAGATACCAGGCATGGTAATATTTCAATTTTCAGGAGTCAACCGGGGTATTTTTGGTCATATTGTGTTTTGCCCTTGATTTTAAGGGTTTATCCTGCGGAAGAACAGTTTTTATGCCTGCGCCGAGGATGGGGCGGGCGGAATCATTCCAGATTTTGTCCCGCCGCCTTTGTGCGGCATAAACATGCCGTACGCCAAAACTCCCTTTCCGGCAATCTTTAAGCGGCCTCTGACGCGAAAAACTTAAGAGTTGACAATTGTCCGCTTGCATAATATTTTCTTGCAATCGGTTAAATGGTATTACCAATTATTCGCTCTACGGGAGGCGGCATGAACTACGTGTACATCGGAAAGACGGAAATTTTAGCCTTGGTCGTTGGTCTTGTCACCGGCGCGATCTACGGAGGTTTGAACCTTCCAATTCCTGCGCCAAACGTTCTTGGCGGCAACCTGGCCATACTGTTCACCTTCATCGGCCTGGTTATCGTCGGATTGATACGGGGCGAAGTGAAGTTTGGTCCACCCCCGAAAGACAAGTAAATCAATCACTTATAGTCACTTAAACATTAAGGAGGCTCTTAAAATGTTTGAATCCATCGAATTTCAGGCATCTCTGGTTGGCCTGGTCACAGGAGTACTCTATTCCTGGCTTCGTTTGCCGATACCCGCGCCAAACGTTCTCGGGGGAATTCTTGCCATATGGGGCACCTATCTTGGTCTTATCATAGTGCAGGCGCTCAAATAGTGTTTTGACGGCAGGTCAGAAATTAATTGAAACATTTTCGAATCGGGCGTTGATTTTCTGGGTCCGGTTCGTTGCGTAAAGATTCTTAAAGGACTTTTAAGGAGGAAAAGCCGTTGCCGAACTATCACATTCTGAAAGCAACCCCGGAGACGGTGAAATGGGGGTACTTCGACAATTCACAAAAACCGGCGCTGACGATCAAGCCGGGCGATATCGTTGAAATAGAAACCATTACACATCACGCCGGAGACGCGCCTGACCTGCTGATGGATGACGGCGTGCGCGCGATCTACGATGCGATTCCTGAATCCGAACGGATTCCGGGCGTCCATATCATGACCGGACCAATATGCGTGGAGGGGGCCGAACCAGGCGATGTTCTCGAAGTGAAGGTTTTGGACATGAGGCCAAGGCTTGATTACGGAATAAATTTCGGGGCCAACTGGGGACTTCTTTACGAGGATTTCAAACAGAAGGAACATGTGGTCATTTTCAAGATCGACATGAAAAGCGGCTTGGTAAAAGCGGTTTCCTCGTATCCGTATTGGACGCTTTGCGACAAGCCGGGAAGGATTACCGAGCCAGGGAAAGTGCCCCGTACACCGTGCCTGAAAAACATCTATGTGCCCGCGGGGCTTCATTTTGGCACCGCCGGCGTGGCTCCCAAGGAAGCCGGAAAAATCGACACTGTTCCTCCCGGACCGTTTGGCGGCAACATCGACAATCGCAGTTTCGTTTCCGGGACAAGCATGCTCTATCCGGTGCAGGTCAAAGGCGCGCTCTTTACCGCCGGTGACGCGCATTTTGCGCAAGGCGACGGTGAAATATCCGGCACCGCTATTGAAGGACATGTAAACGCGACCCTTCAATTTTCCTTGAACAAAAATGTCAAACTGATCGAAAATCCGGTATTAAATTCTTCCACAAAATGGACGGTTCATGGTTTTGACGAGGATCTGAACCAGGCAATCCGCCGGTGCGCGCTGGAAGCGATTGCATTTCTTTGTGCCAATTACGGCTTGAGCAGGGAAGAAGCTTATGCCTTGCTGAGTATCGCCGGAGATTTTCATGTTACACAAGTTGTAGACCGCAAGAAGGGAGTTCACTGCTCTATACGCAAAGCTTTATTTGTTCCCGCTGAGTAGTTCCTATTCTGTTTTTGTCTAAAACGGCCGGGATGAAGGAATTATCCCGGCCTTCGTTTTTTTAAGGTCTCCGATAATCTTGATATACAGGTATAGTCCGAAGCTTTATTGTTACCTCGCGTAATAACTGTGGTTTTGCCCGGAGGACCGTTGTTGTTGGATACACTTCGGGCGAGGAGATAGCAGCGCTGCGGTTTTGAGCTCCCCCCCCCTGGTTTTTACGATCCGGCTGCTCAAAAGAAAATGCTTTCAGTGTGGCTGCAAGCCTGTTTTATACGCCCTCGCAGTTTGTTTGCGCGGCCTTGGCAAGATTTGTTACTGACCAAGTAACAGTAGTTTGTCTTATGTAGGGTTAAGTTTTTTCTCAAAGCATCCGATATAGGATAAGAAAACTATTTTCTATTGGTCAAAGCGTCTTGGATTGGAGGAAAGTGACAGAAATTTCTATGTAAGTCTCGAAACTCCGGCAATATTTGAGGTAATGAGGATGTGTATGATCCAGGCTGTTAAGTTACAGCCCGGATCGGTTGTGAAAGGTAATTTCCGTGGTTCTGCTGTTGGAATTTCTCAGTATCATAATATGTGGGAAACAACCTTGGTTCCCGTGAGCAGATCTGGAGCTTCACGGTTTGTGGCTGAGCGGAAATAAATTGTTATGAGTTACGACAGTGGAATATGCGGTGGTACGTTGCGGACCAAGGAAGAGATTTGAAAGGAGAGAGGGGGCATGGCAGATTCCGAGGTCATCAGGGAAAACGGGCGGGCGAAAGTCATATTGCCGCAAGAGTTGATTGCCGAAGAGGTTCCTCAGATTCGGCAGGCGCTGAAACAGGAGATAGCCGAAGGCGCCGACGAAATTGTGTTTGACCTGTCTGAAACGGAATCCGTAGACTCCGTGGGAATCTGTCTGCTGATTGCGGCATGCAACAGCATGTCCATGGTCGAAGGGACCGTCCGTCTGATTGGCCTGTCAGAAGATATACTCAAATTGCTCCAGGGCATGAGACTTGCGGACAGCCTGAACGCCGCGCCCGCATCCGGGGAGGGTTCCAATGGTTGATGACATCGACATCCTGCAAGAATTCGTCAACGAATCGCTCGAACACCTCGGTACGATTGAGGAAGAGTTGCTGGCAATGGAGGAGTCCGGGGAAAATTTCGACGAAGGGGTCGTTAACAGGATTTTCCGCGCGGCTCACTCTATCAAGGGCGGCAGCAGCTTTTTCGGCCTAAACAACGTAAAGGAACTGGCCCACAGAGCCGAGACGATTCTCGACATGGTTCGCTCCCGCGAGATGGCGCCAAACCCGGACGTTATCAACATTTTGCTGGCGGCATTCGACAAACTCCGGGAAATGCTGAACAACACGGAGGCAAGCGAACGAGCCAATATCGGCGACCTGCTGTCTAAACTGGACGCTGTTGTCTCCTCCTCCAAGTCTGGCGGCAAGAAGGCCCCGGCCCCAAAACCTCAAGAGAGTAAAGAGCCACCACCTCCTCCGAAGGCACAGGCGGAACCTCCACCCCCGCAGGCGCAGAAAGAATCGGCGCCCCCGCAGGCGGCTCCGCCGCCCCCTGTCCCGAAGGATACCGGGCTGCCACAGGCGGATATCGACCGGGCGCGCCGGTTTGGCCAGTACATATACAAAATTGATTGCGACCTGGTCAGCGACATAGAAAAGAAGGGCAAAACCGTCAAAACCTTTTTCGACGACCTTATGTCCACCGGCGAGATTCTGGATTGCGTGGTGAACACCGCCGGCGTCGGGACGCTTGATGATTTTGTATGCGATCCTGTTCCGCTGAGCGTGGTGTTTGCGACAATCCAGGAGCCGGATATTGCCCGGGTGCTGCTCGACACCATTCCTCCGGACAATATCCATACCCTTTTTGATTTGCGTGAGGATGCCGCGCCTGCGCCCACCGCCGGTCTGGATGTAATACACCTTGCCCAGCGCGCCGGAGTCCACGATTTTCTTGATCATCCTCATGTTCTCGTCAAAGCGCGGCTGGAAGCCGATGCTGAGCACCTTGCCGCTGGCCTTCTCCGCTTTGCAGATGGCCACGGCCTCCTCCGTGGTGACGCACATGGGGTTTT
>WRHP01000010.1 GCA_009783195.1 Syntrophorhabdaceae bacterium
GGCGTCCGGAGCGATCACGCGCTCCGCGGACGAATGGCTGATGTCCCTTTCATGCCACAAAGCCACATTCTCCATCGCGGTGACCGCATAGCCTCTCAGAAGACGCGAAAGCCCGCAAAGGTTCTCGGAAAAAACGGGGTTTCGCTTATGAGGCATCGCGGATGAGCCTTTCTGTCCCTCGGAAAAGAACTCCTCGGCCTCCAAAACCTCGGTCCGCTGAAGATGACGCACCTCGGTGGCAAACGTCTCAATGGAACATCCGACGATAGCTATCGCGGCAAAAACTTCGGCGTGGCGGTCTCGCTGTATCACCTGAGTCGAAGCGGGCGCGGGGGAAAGCCTGAGTTTGCGGCAGACATGCTCTTCGACAAAAGGATCAATATTGGCGAAGGTGCCCACCGCCCCGGACAGTTTGCCGACAGAGATAACATCCCGCGCGCGTTTGAGGCGCGCAATGCCGCGACGGATCTCGTCGGCCCACAAAGCCATTTTCCATCCGAACGTAACCGGCTCCGCATGGATGCCGTGAGTCCGTCCGATCATCACCGTGCCGCTATATTTAAACGCCAGTTTTTTCAAAACCTCGAATACTTCTTCCGACTCGCGGATCAAAAGCGAAAGCGCCTGCCGCATCTGAACCGCAAAGGACGTGTCGAGCACGTCAGAGCTGGTCATCCCGACATGAAGAAACCGGGAATCCTCTCCGATATGCTCGGCCACAGAGGTGAGAAAGGCTATTACATCGTGTTTTACTTTCTTTTCTATTTCGTTGATCCGGGCCGTATCGAAAGCGGCCTTGCGGCGTACCCGCGTCAACGCCTCCTTCGGAATCCAGCCCTTGCTAACCATCGCCTCCATTGCGAGGATCTCGATATCTAGCCAGATTCGATACCGGTTCTCGTCCTGCCATACAGCCGCCATTTCGGGACGCGTGTACCGTTCGATCACAATGCTTCCCCCTTACCTTCCCGTATGTCCAAATCCGCCCGTTCCGCGGGCGGTCACATCCAGTTCCGTCGTTACTTCGAGACGCGCCGAAAGGACCGAGGAAAACACGATCTGGGCGATACGGTCGCCCCGCCGGACATGGAACGGCTTCTCCCCCAAATTGGCCAGTATCACCCGGATCTCCCCCCGATAATCGGCGTCGATCGTCCCGGGGCTGTTCAGGCAGGTTACGCCGTGGTTGATCGCGAGACCGCTGCGAGGCCGCACCTGCCCTTCAACGCCCGGCGGTATCGACAGCGCCACGCCTGTCGGAACAAGCGCCCTCCCCATCGGAGGAATGACAATCTCGGCATCCACCAGAGCCTTCAGGTCCATCCCGGCGGCGCCTTCCGTCCGATATTCCGGAAGAAACTCCTTGTCGTCGCAAAGCAACGCGACGCGCACCTCACAGTTTCGTCCGCCGCTCAAAACGCCAGATCCTCTCTTGGCAGATCACCCATCGCCGCAAGCGTAAACCGGTCCCTGCGCAGCACCTCTCCGGCCAGTTCCCGGACCTGATCAGGCCGAACCGCGTCCACAAGCGCAAGAATCTCCTCCGGAGGCTCCAGCCGGTCGAGGAACATCTCGTTCATAGCAAGGTTTGACATTCTAAACATTGTGCTTTCAAGAGAAAGAAGAGTATTCCCCTTTATCAATTCCTTTGCAAAGGACACTTCTTCGTCGGAGATTCCGCCATCCCGCATCGAGTCGATTATCTTTCCGACAACATCGATTACTTCCTCCACATGCTCCTTTGCCGTGCCCGCGTAGACCTCCAGAACACCGGCATCGGCGTAGGCGGATATGGAAGAGCCGACTGAATACGCAAGCCCCAGTTCCTCGCGCACCTGATGGAACAGGCGGCTGGAAGAACTGCCGCCCAGCAGGGCGTTGATAACATCCATTGCGAAAATCTGTTCGCTCTTGCGTGAGACAGCGGGCGCGCCAAAGCACAAGTGCGCCTGTTCGAGTCGCTTTCTTTTAAGGAATGATCCACTGACCGGCTTCGGAGGCGGAACAACATCAAGCGGCTCACCGAGTTTCATCGACCCCAACGCCTCCCCGATAGCGTCAACCACGGCATTGTGCGCAAGATTCCCCACTATCGTAACCACAATGCCGCGCCGGCGAAAGCGGTCCGTAAAGTACCCAGCCACCTTTTTCCGGTCAAATCGCCCGACGCTTTTCGCCGTCCCCTGGACCGGATAGCCAAGAGAATGCCCTCCCCAGTAAGAAAGATTGAAGAAATCGTTCAAAAACTCTTCCGGGGTATCGTCAACCATGAGAATTTCCTGCAAAACAACGCTCTTTTCGCGGGAAAGCTCTGTTTCGTCAAACATCGAGTTTTGGTAGATGTCGGAAAGCAGATCAACTATTAAAGGAAAATCTTTTTCGAGCCCTTTTGCGTAAAAATAGGTGAACTCACGGGAAGTGCAAGCGTTCATCGTGCCCCCGACCGACTCGATAGCGCGTGAAAGGTCGATCGCCTGCCTGCTTGCGGTTCCTTTGAAGAGCATATGCTCTATAAAGTGAACTATGCCGTTTTCCGCGGGTCTTTCCGCACGGGACCCCACGGGAACCCAAACCCCGGCTGTTACAGATCGCAAGTAAGGCACTCGCTCCGAGACAATCGAGATTCCGTTGCCTATAACCGTCCTCTCAACCGTCATCGGCTTGCCGCCGACTACCTTCTGCCTCTGGGCCCCCGCCCCCGGTCTCGCTCCTTGTCTTTGCCGGAATTCTTCTCTTTATCGAAGCCGGGAGGAGGTTCAGTCGCGGGTTTGAAGCGCCCTTCTTCCTCGAACTCCTTGTGAGAAAGCCGGATTTTGCCGTCACGGTCGATCTCGATAACACGGACGGTAACCTCGTCCCCCTCATTGAAGCATTCGGACGCGTTGACGCGGAGCTTCGATATCTGCGATACGTGAAGCAACCCGTCGGTTCCCGGAAAGATCTCGACAAACACGCCGAAATCCATGATCTTGCGGACACGCCCCTGATAAACCTTACCCGCCTCTGGAACCTGCGCTATCCCCTCGATGATACCGATAGCCGCGCGCGCCGAGTCAGCGTCGATTGCCGCGATCTTCACCGTGCCGTCGTCGGCAATGTCTATCTTGACGCCTGTCTGTTCCTGGATACTGCGGATGATTTTGCCTCCCGGACCGATGATCTCGCGGATCTTGTCGGGTTTGACCATCATCACGTAAATCCGAGGAGCAAACGGAGAAAGCTCCGGGCGGTGCTCGGATATAGCCTCGTTCATCTTTTCGAGGATGAACAGTCTGCCTTCGCGCGCCTGCCGCAGGGCCGTAATCATGATATCGCGGTCAACACCACCGATCTTGATGTCCATCTGTATGGCGGTAACTCCGTTCGCGGTGCCCGCCACCTTGAAATCCATATCTCCGAGGTGATCCTCGTCGCCAATGATGTCTGAAAGGACAACGCACTGCTCGCCTTCCTTGATAAGCCCCATAGCAATGCCGGAGACAGCGCCGCTAACCGGGATTCCAGCGTCCATCATCGCCAAAGAAGAGCCGCACACCGTCGCCATTGAAGATGAACCGTTAGATTCGAGTACTTCTGAAACCATACGAACGGTATAAGGAAAATCGGCCGCCTGCGGAAGCACTTTGGACACCGCCCGTTCGGCAAGCGCGCCGTGCCCGATCTCGCGGCGGCCCGGTGAACGCAGCATTTTGACTTCACCGACGCTATATGGCGGGAAATTGTAGTGAAGCATGAACGCTTTGGTTGTGTCGCCTGTGAGGGAGTCGATCCGCTGCTCGTCCTGCTTTGTCCCAAGCGTCGCCACGGCCAGCACCTGTGTTTCTCCACGGGTGAACACAGCGGAGCCGTGCGTTCTGGGCAGCACTCCAATCTCGCATGAGATATTCCGGACATCAGAAAGACCGCGGTTGTCGATTCGCACCCGGTCGCGCAGAATTTTGCCCCGCACGACATTCTTTTCGAGTTTTTTAAAAGCGCCCGCGATCAAAACCGCTTTTTCGAGGCGTTCTTCTTCTGTAAACGCGCCGCGGACAGCCTCGGCTATCTCTTCGACTTTGCGGTGCCGTTCCTGTTTCGCGGTAATAGAGTACGCCTCCGCCAGCGGATCGGCAGCGACAAACCTGACGCGCTCTATCTCGTCGGAAGAGAGTTCCTGCTTCTCGAAAACCCGCTTCTCCTTACCTATCTCCCGCGCCATCTTTTCCTGGAGATCCAGTATGGGAACAAGAGACTGGTGAGCGTAAAAAATGGCGTCAAGCGCCTCTTCCTCGGGCACTTCGTTTGCCTCTCCTTCGACCATAAGGATCGCGTCGCGGCTGCCGGCTACAACGATGTTCATGTCGCAGCGATCAAAGTCGGAAAGAAGAGGGTTGATGACCAGTTCTCCGTCGATTCGGCCGACCCGGACGCCGGCAATCGGCCCGTTAAAAGGAATATCCGATATGGAAAGCGCGGCCGAAGCGCCGATCATTGCGAGAATTCCCGTGTCGTTATTCTTGTCCGAGGACAGGACGGTCGCAATGACCTGGATCTCGTTGTGGAAACCTTCGGGAAAGAGCGGGCGTATCGGACGGTCGATCAGCCGGGAGGTAAGCACCTCATACTCGGAAAGTTTCCCCTCGCGCTTGAAGAACCCGCCGGGGATCTTCCCCACGGCGAAGGCTTTCTCGACGTAGTCCACGGTCAGAGGGAGAAAATCAATCCCAGGCCTTGGAGTATCCATTGCGCACACGGTGACAAGAACGACAGATTCTCCGTATGTCACCAACGCGGAGCCGCCTGCCTGCTTTGCCCAACGCCCTGTCTCTACATATAACGTCCGACCGGAGATTTCCGCTTCGTACACGTTTACCACTGTTTTCTATTCCCTTCTGGCTGCGGCTTTCCTTAAGAAAAGCCGCGTTATGAAGTTGTCGGAGGTATCGAAATCGTTCGAGGCTACTTGCGCAGTCCGAGAGACTCAACCACGGTTTTATACCGCAGCGATTCTTTGGCTTTAAGATAATCCAGGAGACGTCGGCGTTGTCCGACCAATTTCAGCAGCCCTCTCCGGGAGCCGAAATCCTTGCTGTGGGTCTTCAGATGATCGGTAATCATGTTAATCCGCTCGGTTAAAAGCGCGATCTGAACCTCTGGAGACCCTGTGTCAGCCTCGTGAACCCGGAACTTGCCGATAATGCCCTTCTTTTTTTCTGTTGCCAGACTCATGACTTACGCCCTTCCCCTTTCGCGGAAATACTACCGGTTTTATTAGACATTTTTATATAACACATCCCAAAACGGATGTAAATCAGATGCCCCTAAGGATCTTCCAGAGACCTGACGGCTCCCGCCCCACAATAGCCAGCGGATGTCTTTTGTCCGTAACCAGCAGCGCAGTGCCGGAGCGTTCTCCGGCGACATGCCCCGCAAGCCATGAGCCCGCAAGCCGCCCATTTCGGACAGCGGCCACCGAGTCTGGCGGCACCACCCATGACGGCATCCGGCAAAGCGCGTCCGGGATCGGAATCACCCGTTCCTGCGCGCGGCCCGCCTCGGCCAGTTCCTGGAGAACATCAAGAGTAACCGCCTGATCGACTCCAAGACCTCCAACCCTTAGCCTCCTCAAGGAAGCAAGCGTCATAGGCACACCAAACCTGCTCCCAAGATCGCGCGAAAGCGCCCTTACATAGAACCCTTTCGAGCAGGAAATAAAAACCCTGAATCCCGCCTCGTTCCAGCAAAGCAAACGCGCCTCAAAAACCGTAACCCGTCTTGGGGCCAACGGCACACTCTCTCCCCGGCGCGCAAGTTTGTAGGAGCGTACCCCTCCCACTTTCACGGCGGAATATGACGGAGGAATCTGAGGGAAAGTGCCTACCAACTCCTCAAGAGCGGCGGCCACTTCGCGCTCTTGCGCCCACGCTCCGGGGCGCGTCTCAACAGGCTTTCCTTCGGCATCTCCCGTATCGGTAGAAATGCCAAAAGAAAAACCCGCTTCGTACTCCTTTTCATCTTCCGAAAGATATCCCGCGATCTTTGTGGCGGGTCCCACGCATATCGGAAGCACGCCGGTAGCCGCCGGATCAAGCGTCCCGGCGTGGCCGCACTTTTTTTCGCGAAGAATCCTGCCGGTTGCCCGGACCGCGTCGAACGAAGTGATTCCGCCCGGCTTGTCTAGGACGATCACGCCGTTAATCACGAAAGCACAGTCTCGATCGCCTCAAATATTTGCCTTTTCACTTCTTCGAGCGCGCCCGAAACGGTGCAGCCGGCAGCATTTCGGTGTCCGCCGCCGCCAAATCTGGCAGCCACCCCGGAAACATCTATCCGGCCTTTTGAGCGAAAGCTTATACGGACCTCCCCGCCGCCCTCTTCCCGAAAAGACACCGCCACTTCGGTTCCCAATATCGAGCGCGGGTAATTGATGAAACCTTCCAGGTCATCCTTGTTCGCTTCGAATTCATCGAGATCGGCGCGCAACGTAGTAATGGCGGCCACTCTTCCACCGAGAACAGTTTCAAGAGAAGAAAGCACGCGCCCAAGGAGGCGAAGCCGGTTATAGCTTTGGGTCTCGTACACCTGTTCCGATACCGCCCAGGGATTGACCCCAAGCCTGATCATTTCCCCCGCCACGCAAAACGCCTCCTGCGAGGAGTTTCCGTAGCGAAACGATCCGGTGTCTGTAAGGATTGCAGTATAGACATTCTTCGCGATGTCGCGGTCGATCTCTACGCCCAAAGCAACCAGCACTTTATATACAAGAAGCCCGGCGGCCGCGGCATCCGAATCTATCAGGGCCAACGGCCCCAGATCTTCGCTGGTCTGATGGTGATCGATGATAACCCTCACGCGCGGCTTCAGAAGCTCCCCGGCTATCTTTCCGGTGCGCCCAACAGAGTTGCAATCGACCAACACCGCGACATCGTACTTCGACCCGTCTTCCGCAAACACCACGGTATCCGTCCCTGAAAGGAACAGCAGGTTCCGTGGAACCGGGTCGGCGTTAAGGATCGTCACCGTCTTGCCCATTTTTCGCAACGCAAGCGCAAGCGCAAGTTCGGACCCGATGGCGTCGCCCTCCGGGTTTTCGTGACAAGAGACGAGAAAGCGGTCGTATTCCCTAAGTACGCCGCATATGGCAGAAATATCGCCCCGCACCGTTATCAGGTCTCCTCGTCCTTTTGAACTTCCTTTAAAAGGGAATCTATGCGAGCGCCGCGTTCGTACGACTCATCATAATGAAAGCGCAAAGAAGGCGCGCTGCGCAAACCCAGGACCGCCCCGAGTTCACGCCGCAGGAACCCTTCGGCGCGCCGCAGCGCCACTACAACCTCTTTTCGTTCCGACGCGTCAACGAAAGCCGTGTAGTTCACATGAGATATTTTCAGATCAGGGGTAATGGTGACATCCGTGATGGTGACAGACGCAAGCCTCGGATCGCTAACCTTCCTCTGCAGAAGGATCGACAGCTCTTCGCGTATTCTTTCCGCCACGCGCGCCGGGCGGTCGCTTCTTCCTCTCATTTTTTTAAGCTTCCGCTCCTTCGGGCCGGAAGAATTCAATGCTTTGGCAAATCAGCTCTATCTCTCCATCCCCGCCGACGCCATCAACGATCCGGTCAAACATTGATTGCGCAAGCCTCGTATCGGTTGTCACCAAAGCTACGCCTACCATGCCTCTTTGCCATAGATCCTGGCACGCCACTTCCGCCACGGAAACCGGGTATCCAGCCCGAATCCTCGCCATAAGCCCGGAGAGACGCCTCCGCTTGTCTTTCAAAGACCTGGCCTCAGGAAACATGAGGTCCATAGTAAGCGCCGCCACTACCAAGAAAAGCTCCCAGCCTATGCCAGGGTGCCAGCTATCTTTTCTATGATGTAAGCCTCGATCTGGTCGCCAACCTGGATATCGTTGTAATTCTCGATTCCCAGACCGCACTCGTACCCTTCGGCCACTTCCCGGACATCGTCTTTAAACCGCTTGAGAGACGAAAGCTTGCCGTCGTATATAACGACATTATCCCTAAGAAGACGCACATTCGAATTCCGGGTTATCTTTCCGTTGATGACCCCGCATCCCGCTATGGTTCCTATCTTGGAAATGTGGAAGGTGTTGCGCACCTCCGCGCGTCCCTGCACAACCTCTCTGAGAGTGGGATCGAGAAGCCCCTCCATCGCTTTCTTTATGTCATCGACCACGTCGTAAATTATCGAATAGAGCCGGATATCTATGCCTTCGCGCTCCGCGAGATCAGCGCCCTTTGCTTCCGGGCGCACGTTGAATCCGATAACGACGGCGGATGAAGCGGACGCAAGCATAACGTCGGATTCGGAAATCCCGCCAACCCCCGCGTGGATCACCTTCACTTTCACCTTGTCCGTTCCAAGTTTGGCAAGGGAGAACTGTAGCGCCTCCATCGACCCCTGGACATCAGACTTGATTACGATGTTCAGATCTTTCATCTCGCCGGCGTCGATCTTCCGGTGCAAATCTTCAAGACTCATCCTGGGCCGGGAAATAATGCGTTCGCGCTCCTTCTCAACGCGATGCAGCGCAATCTGCCGCGCGGTACGCTCGTCTTTTAGAACGGCAAACTTGTTTCCCGCCTCCGGAAGCCCTACCAGCCCCTGGATCTCCACCGGAGTGCCGGGGGGAGCTTCGTCGAGCCGTTTCCCTTTGCAATTGATAAGCGCCCGGACACGCCCGTAGTGGCTCCCGGTCACAATGGCGTCGCCCACGCGCAGCGTGCCGCCAAGCACAAGCACCGTGGCCACGGGTCCACGCCCTTTTTCCAGACGGGATTCTATAACGGTTCCACGGGCAAACTTTTTGGGGTTTGACCTAAGCTCCAAGACATCCGCCTGAAGCAGCGTCAATTCTAACAGCTCGCTGATTCCCACACGCTTTTTGGCGGAAACGTTCGCGTATAGCGTCGTGCCGCCCCACTCCTCTGGAACCAGGCCGTGGTCGGACAACTGCTGCCGTATGCGGTCCGGCTGTGCGCCCGGTTTGTCTATCTTGTTCACCGCTACAACAATGGGGACGTTGGCCGCCTTTGCGTGATCGATGGCTTCAACTGTCTGCGGCATCACTCCGTCGTCGGCGCTTACAACCAGAACAACGATGTCCGTTACAGAAGCGCCTCTGGCCCGCATCGCCGTAAACGCCTCATGGCCGGGCGTGTCGAGAACCACCAGCCGCCGTTCGCCGTGTTCCACCTCATACGCGCCGATGTGCTGCGTTATGCCTCCGGCCTCGGTCTCGGTTACTTTGCTCTCGCGGATGGCGTCGAGCAGCGTCGTTTTTCCGTGATCGACATGCCCCATTATCGTGATGACAGGCGACCGGGGATGGAGGTCTTCTTCCTTGTCTTCCTCCTGGTCGATAAGGCTCTCCATCTCCGGAGTGATATTTTCGACTTCGAAACCGTACTCTTGCGCAAGAATGCCGGCGGTATCGGCATCGAGAAGCTGATTCAGAGTGGAAGGCATCCCCATTTCGATAAGCTTTTTTATGACTTCCGCCGCCTTTACTCCCATCCTGTGAGCCAGATCTCCAACCGTCACAACCTCTTCGATCTTCAGCAGGCGTTTGCTCGCCTTGGGAGGCAGCGTTGATGGAGCTTTCTTTTCCTTGACCTGTTTTCCCTTGCGTTTCGCCAGACGGGACGGCTGAAACTGCCGTACGTTCGATGGTTCGACGGCAACGGGAGGCGCCACGGCTTCCTGCTGTTTTTTTCCTTCCGTTTCTGGTTCACCAAGCACTTCCTTGATGATGGTTTGCTTCAAAACGCCTTTTTGAACCTTCTTTTCATGAGGTTTGTTCTTTTTCCACTTCTTTTCCTTTTCTTTGCGCGCATCCTCTGGTTTTGGCGCCGTTACAGGCTTCTCGACAACCCGCACTGTCTGTTCGGCCGCGGGCTGCTGCTCCGGCTGCTGTTCGGGCTGCGGCTCGGACTGTGGCGTTGGCTGCGGCACGGCTTCCGCCGCTTCAGGAGCCTGCTCAGGCGTCGCAACCACTTCCGCCGCCTCCGCAACTTCGACCACTTGCGTTTCCGCGGGTGTGATTTCCTCGACAACTTCGGGAGAAACCATTTCAACCGCCGCGGTTTCTTCCAAAGACGCCTCTTCTGGTTTATCAAACACAGCGGACGGCGGAGGCGTGGGCGTGCCGCGACGCAGAATAACTCTTTGTGACCGGCGCTCTATCACGCCGTCAGATCGCGTCAATACGGTGGTCGGAGGAGGAGGAGAAGGCAGCGCGGGCTTCTTGAAGTGCCCTTTCACCCGTTCGATCAGATCTCCTTCCAGGTTGCTCGAAGCCGACTTTCCGCGAGCTCCGATCTTCTCAAGGAAGGCGATAATCTCCTTGCTGGTTTCCATACCCAAATCTTTCGCCAAATCGCGAATTCGAACCTTGTCCATCCACTCCCCCTGCCGAAGTTATGCTTCGTTCTTATCTTATGGCGGCCAGACGTTCCGCCAATTCAACCCCATGCTCGCCCATCTTCCATCGGGCGCCGCCTTTCCGGGTCTGAATCCGTAAAACGAACAGCTCGATGCAGTTGCCTTCCCTGCAAAGATAGATTCCGCGTCCGGGCAGCCTTCCGTCCTGATCTGGAACCCATGCCGACCCAGGACGCCCCGCTATCCTCAAAAGCCGCCGTTTTTCCGTAACCAGGCCGCATTGCACACACGTCCTTGCCGGCTTTGCCGCGCTACTTTTCCTCTGGCGCATCCCCTTCAGGCAAAACCTCCCCGGCCGCCGGCGTCGCTTCATCGCCTGCCGGAACAGGCTCGGCGGCAGAATCAGGAATATCCGTGGCAGGCGCGGCTTCTTCAGCCACAATGGACTCCTCGCCTTCCGATTTCTTGGCAAAAAGCCCTTCGGCCCTTTTCAGAGCGTCCTCGACCTGGCCTTCGGCGCGCACTTCTATATTCCATCCCACCAGCTTGGAAGCCAGCTTGACGTTTTGTCCCTTTTTGCCTATCGCAAGCAGAAGTTGCTCCTCGGGAACTATTACTTCCATGGTCTTGTCATTCTCGTTCACGAGCACACGGATGATCTCCGCGGGCTGCAAGGCGTTGCATACAAACTTGGCGGGGTCCTCGTCCCACGCGATGATATCGATCCGCTCCCCGCGTAGCTCCTGGACAACGCTCTGTACGCGGGACCCTTTCATGCCGACGCACGCTCCCACCGGGTCCACGTCGCGGTCTTGAGAACGCACGGCTATCTTCGTCCGGAATCCGGGTTCGCGCGCCACGCTCAATATGCTGACCACTCCTTCGTAAACCTCTGGGACTTCCTGTTCGAAGAGTTTGAGGATCATGCGCGGATCGGACCGGGAAAGAAGAATCTCCGGTCCGCGTGAAGTTTTGGTTACATCCTTGATATAGGCCCGAATACGATCAGTCTGGCGATACCGCTCCCTCGGGATCTGCTCCGAAGGAGGCATGACCGCCTCCGTCTTGCCCATATCGATGACGAGGCAGTCGCGCTCGTACCGCTGGACGATGCCGTTGATGATCTCTCCTTTGCGGCCGATGAACTCGCTGTATATGACCTCGCGCTCCGCGTCCTTGACCTTCTGCATTATGATCTGCCGGGCCGTCTGCGCGGCGATCCGGCCAAGATCTTTAGTGCTCAGGCGCTCTCCAAGGTTATCGCCAATCTGCGCCTCGGGATCAAGCGACTGAGCCTCGGCCAGCGTCATCTGGGTCTCCGGGTCGGCCACATCCTCCACCACTGTTTTGAAGGACAAAACCTCGAACTCTCCCGTTTCAGGATCGTAGTCTGCTTCGAGGATCTTGTTCGCCCCGTACTTTTTCCGCGCGGCGCTCTCGAGGGCTTCCTTGATCGCGTCAATGATGACGTTTTTATCGATCCCTTTTTCTTTGCCCAGTTGGGCAATTATCTGTCCGACATCAAGGATCATTTCTTTTTCTTTCCTTTTCCGAAGAGTTCTTCCTGCGTAACGTCAAGATTTGCTTTGCGGATCTGTCCGTACCCGATCCGGATCTGCGTCTCGCCTTCCATGATGTCGATTCCGTCGGAATCGAATCCTGTAATGGTTCCAACAAAATTCCGGCGCCCCTCAAAAGGCGAAAGCAACGCCACACGAACCCGCTTTCCTGCCGAGAGAGCAAAGTGCTTCGGCTTGCGAAGGCGCCGGTTGACGCCGGGGGAGGACACCTCCAAAACGTATGGCTCCCTCAGAGGATCCTCCACATCTAGGATAGCGCCAAACCTGCGGCTAAACGACTGTATCTCCGAAAGCATCACGCCGCCTTCCCTGTCAAGATACACGCGCAACACAACCCGCGCCCCTTCTCTGGCCACCTCCAGATCAAACAGGGAAAGGGAAAGTTCTCGCGCCGTTTCTTCGGCGATTGCCTCGATCTTTTCGGTATCCATCTCTTCCTGGCAGAAAAAAAAAGTGGGCGCCAGCCCACTTATACCTGCTCGAACATGGGTATTTTACAAGGAAAAAAAGCCAAACCACAATACATTTCTTTGATTTTTCCCTTACAAAAGCAACGTTCCGCGATATTCGTCAAGGTTCATTATTCCTTCTCTTTCCATAAATCCGCTTATTCCATTGATAATATCGACGCAGGCATTGGGATTGCGCAAGTTTGCCGTTCCTACCTGCACCGCGGCTGCTCCCACAAGAATAAATTCCATTGCGTCTTCAGCGCTTTGAATTCCGCCGATGCCTATCACAGGAATCTTCACAGCCTTGCAGGCTTCCCACACCATGCGCAAAGCCACCGGCCGAATAGCCGGACCGGAAAGCCCTCCGGTGACATTAGCAAGCAGAGGGCGGCGGCTTCGCGGGTCTACCGCCATTCCGCGAAGCGTGTTTATAAGAGTTATTGCGTCCGCGCCCGCATCCTCGGCCGCTTTCGCCATTACTCCAATATCCGTGACATTTGGGGAAAGCTTTACCCAGAGTGGTTTTTCAGAAATAGCGCGCACACGCCGCGTCAAGTTGAACAATCCTTCGGGCGTGGAACCGAAAGCGATACCGCCTTCCTTGACATTGGGACAAGACGCGTTGACCTCGATCGCCGCCAAAGAGGAAAGCTCGGACAGACCGCGCGCGACGACCTCGTACTCTTCCTCCGTCCGGCCGTAGACATTCACGACATAGACGGCTTTCGACTTCTCAAGCGCGGGAACAATACTATCTTTAAAGCGCCTCAACCCGATGTTTTGCAGCCCGATGGCGTTTAGCATTCCGGCAGGGGTTTCCACAATCCTTCGAGGCGGATTGCCTCGGGTAGGCTCTACGGAAATGCCCTTTACAACCAAAGCTCCAAGACGGGATATGTCGTAAAACGGGAAGAATTCCAACCCGTACCCAAAAGTCCCGGAAGCGGCAATCACCGGGTTTTTCAGCGTAAGCGCCCCAACGCGGACAGAAAGATCCGGAGTTTCGGCTGTCGTCACCATAACACCTCTCCCGCGTTGAACACCGGCCCTTCCTTGCATACACGGAGGTATTCGGCGCCGCCCGAAGCCCGAATTTCTGTCGCGCATCCCCAGCACACGCCAAAACCGCAAGCCATATGGTTTTCAAGTGATGCCTGCATGGGAATCCCAAGCGGCAGCGCGGTTTCCGCCAAATCTTTGAGCATCCCCTTCGGTCCGCACGCAAGGATCGTCAATCGCTCCTTATCGGAAGACGAAAGAACTTCAAGCCGCTCCCGGATAGCCGCCCCAACCGTCCCGTTGTATCCAAGCATGCCGTCGTCGGTGCATAAGGTGATTCTCTCTGGCGTATCCCACCCTGGAATCCATTCGCGCGGCGGATGCTGATCGTGGCTGCGAGCGCCAAGAAACATATGAAAATCTTCTCCGGCAAGATACGTCGCCGCGGGAAACACCGTGGAAAGTCCGACCCCGCCTCCGACAAGCCACCATATCCTTCCGGCATCATCGAGACTGAACCCGTTTCCAAGCGGCAAAGTAATCGATAACAGATCGTCCTGGCGAAGACCGGACAACAGAGCGGTTCCGCGCCCAACCACTTTGTACACAAACTCGATGATCCCTGCCGTCAGATCCCCTTCCGAACGAAAAATGCCAAGAGGCCGTGGAAGAAGCGGATCATTTCCATTCCAGCCCGACACCATCGCAAACTGGCCCGGCATAAACGGCACACGCTCCGGCACTGATACTTCCGTCCGGTAGAAAACTCCGCGCTTTTCGTTCCGAAGGATCTTCCCTGTCATGATCCGCGGCATTCTATGTGGCATCGGCCGGCCTTATCTCCCGGGCAAAGAGCAGCGCGTCTTCCCCCGTGTCCGTGTAATATCCTTTTCGCATCCCGACGAAAGCGAACCCGCACTTGCGATAAAGAGTCTGTGCCTGTTCGTTCCCTACCCTCACCTCGAGGTGAATCCATTCGGACCCTGCCCGCCCGGCCCTGCGGATAGTTTCTTTGACCAGCGCCTCTCCGACCCCTCGACCCCGGAAGTTCGGATGCACCGCGATGTTCAGAAGATGAGCTTCTCCGGCCACATTCCAACAGACAACATATCCAAGAATCTCACCGGCGGGATCTTCAGCCGTAAAAGGACGGGAAAACGGGCGCGTCAAATCTTCACGAAACATACCGCGCGACCAGGGCGTCGGGAAAGACGCCTTCTCAATAGCAACCACGCTGTCGAGGTCCGCTTCTTTCATGTCGCGGATATGGAATTTCAGGCATCCTCCTACCAACATACCAGCGCGGAAGCCCAGGTAAACCCGGACCCGAACGCCGCCAGGCACACAAGATCTCCATCGCGAATCTTCCCTTGTTCGAGGCATTCGTCAAGCGCAATAGGAATCGAGGCAGCCGTAGTATTCCCATACAACTCGATATTCGAGTAAATCTTCTCTTTTGGCAGCTTCAGCGCCTCCCGCACCGCCTGGGTAATGCGCTCATTCGCCTGATGAGGAATGACCAAGGACAGGTCGGAAGGGCCAAACTTGTTCCTTGCAAGAGACTCCATGATGACTTCGGGAAAACGACGCACAGCGTGGGCAAACACATACTTTCCGTTCATCTTCGGGTAAGTTTTTCCCTGTTCGATCATCTCGCTGGTAATCCAGGGGTCATTGAAAAAACCGGGGGCCTGGGCGCACAGTTCTTTTGCGTATTTGCCTTCGGAATGGATGTGGGTGGAGAGAATTCCTTTCCCTGGCTCCGCGGGGCCAAGCACCGCCGCCCCGGCGCCGTCGCCGAAGATCACCGACACATCACGCCCGGTCGTGGAAAAATCGAGTCCGCGGCTGTGGATCTCGGAGCCGACAACGAGAATGTAATCGTAAAACCCGCCTTTGATGTATGCTTCCGCCATAGAAAGTCCGTAAATAAATCCGCTGCATTGGTTCCGGACATCGATGGCTCCGACCGTGCGAAGTCCAAGCATTTCCTGGATAAGGACGCCGTCTCCCGGAAAGAACATATCCGGCGAAAGCGTCGCAAAGATTACAAGGTCGATGTCATTGGCGGTGATACCCGCTTTTTCAAGCGCCTTGCGGGAAGCGGCGGCCCCCATGTGGCAGTTCCCGATGGAAGGATCGGCATAACGACGCTCACGAATTCCCGTCCTCTGAACGATCCACTCATCCGAGGTATCCATCAACCTGGAAAGTTCGTCGTTGGTCACAACACGATTGGGGAGTTCTCTGCCCGTTCCTAGAACCCGCGCGCCGCGCATCTTCTCTCCTTATATAAGGACTGCAACGGCAATCGTGGTGGTGCACTCATCCTTGACGATTGCCGACTGCGTTATGTTGAACGATTTATAGATCTTCCCGCTGATCTTCCAGACCTCCCTCTTTTCGTCCCAGCTTTTATCTTCGTCGAACGCAACCCCAAGGGTGGAGGCGAGCATCGCCGCCGCCAGGTCCTCCGCGTAATCGCCCGCTACCTTCTCGCTCTGGCCGAAAGCGTGGTGCTCACTCAGGTATCCATGCACCGACCGGTCCGAAGGAAGGGCGCACCCCACGGAAGCGGCCACCAAACGCCTGGGCTCGTCGCTGACGCATCGGCTCATAACCACAAAGACTATCTCTCCAGGCGAAAGAAGCTTAAGCCCCGCCTCCTTTGATACGATTTTGGCCTTCGGCGGAAAGATGCTGGAGACCTGAACGAGGTTGAATTTCTCGATCCCGGCATCGCGCAGGGCAAGCTCAAACGAAGTCAATTGCTCTCTATGACGTCCGACCCCTTTGGTGAAAAAGATTTTACTGGGCACGGGCATGGCTACTTTCCCTCCTCCATTCGAGCAACGATCCACCCCATCATGCGATAGCAAAGACGCGCCGCCAGATAATCTGGAGCCGCCATTCCGGCAATAGGGGAGAGTTCCATAACATCAAATCCCACAAGCTTTGCGCCCGACTTCATAACATCCCTTAGAATATCGGTCACATCAAACCAGTTCAGACCTCCCGGCTCCGGCGTAACGACGGACGGCATTACCGCGGGGTCAAAAACATCGAGATCAACGGTGATATAAACGTTGCCGGAAAGAGAACTGACGATCCCCTTGATCACTTCGGCGGAGTTATATCGAACCTCGGAAGCGTAGAACGTCTTTACATCTTCCGTTTTTTTAAGAAAGCGGTCTTCTTCCTCGGACATGCTCCGGACACCCACCTGCACCAGCTTTACCCCCTGCTCCACGATCCGCCGCCCTACGCAGGCATGATTGCAGGTCGAACCCATGTATTCAGTGCGAAGATCCGCGTGCGCGTCAAACTGAAGCACCGTGAGCTGACCGTACTTCTTCTTGAGAGCCGTGATGGCGGCTACGCTGCCGGAATGTTCTCCTCCAAGCAGGACTGGAAGCTTTCCCGCCGAGGAGACAGCTTTCACTCTGCGCTCTACCTCTTTGAGCGCCGCCTGCTCGCTCGTTGTAACGGAAATTTCATTAGATACGAAAATGCCCGACCGGTACGGCTCGATCTTGTTCTCCTCGTCGAACAGTTCCATGTGCGTGGAGGCATCGAGGATGGCGCGCGGGCCATGACGCAAACCTCCCTGCATGATCGTGGTCGTATCAACGGGAAAAGGAATAACAACGAAGGATGCCTGCTTCCATGCCGCATATCTGCCGGATATCCCGCCGAATGTGACGGAGTAAGGAATCACTGTAAACCTCCTGTGTAAATGCCTTACGCTGTTAAATATTACCCCGGAGCCATTCCCGCGCACAATAGCGGACGCCCGGATTCCCTGGCGTCCTGAAGAACAAGGCGCACCGACCGCGTCCCTCGGTACAGATTCTCCTGCACCGTAACCAAAAGATCTGTCCGTCCGTTCGGGTCGGCGGGAATCTTCGCGCGGTTGAAGGCAACGCCTTCAACCCTCTTTCCTTTTTCCTCCAGTTCGAATCGCAGGTGTTGTCCGGAGGCGCCCATGCGTAAAACGCGCGCAACACGAATGTTTTTCAGGAGGAAAACCGGCTCCGGGTTTCCCATGCCAAATGGCCGCAAAAGGTTAAGATCCGCAAGCAAATCCATCCCGATATCCTCAATCCGAATCTCCGAATCTATAGTACAGCGCGGCAAAAACGGCGCTTCTTTGGCATGGCGGGCGGCGATTTCCGAGAACTTGTCGCGGAACAGTTCAAGATTCTCTATCGGCAACGCGACTCCGGCGGCGCGGGAGTGCCCTCCGTAACGCATCAGCAGATGGGAAAGCTCCGAGAGCGCCGACACGACCGGAAAGCCTTCGACACTCCGGCAGGACCCTGTGGCAACTCCAGCCTCCTCCCGCAGGAGAATGACCGGCCTGCCGTACAGATCAAGAATTTTGGAGGCGACGATACCTAGAACTCCCTGATGCCACGCCGGGTCAGACAGCACGATCGCGTCCGGAAGTTCCCTGAACAGATCTATCTCCGAGATAACATTCGAGAGTATTCGTTCCTGCTCCCGCTGTCTCCGTGTGTTGTCTTCGTTTAACTCCCTGGCCAGCCGGTCCGATTCTTCCCTATTGCATGACACAAGGATACGAGAACTGCGGGAAGAATCGCCAATCCGTCCGGCCGCGTTAAGGCGAGGCCCCACCTTGAAACCGAGGTCCGCCTCGGTCGCCAGCGCCACAGAAGCGCCGGATACGGAAAAGAGCGCCTCTATGCCGGGACGCGCGGACTTTCGAATTTCACGAATCCCCTCGCGCACCAGCAGCCTGTTGGACGATGTCAGCGACACCATGTCAGCCACCGTCCCAAGCGCTACGAGGTCAAGAAACCGCTTTAACGAAGGCTCCGGGCATCCGTTGAAAAATCCCTTTTCGCGCAAATTCCTGCGGATTCCGCAGACAAGAAAGAAAGCCACCCCCACCCCGGCAAGATCCCTAAAAGGAAAGTTGCAGTCTTGCCGGTATGGGTCGATGACAGCGTACGCTTCGGGAAGAGTTTCGCCCGGAAGATGATGGTCGGTAACGATTACTTCGACGCCGCAGGCGGCGGCTTCCCTGATTTGCGCGCAGTCGGTGATCCCGCAATCGACAGTAACCACCAGGCGGCAGCCTTCCAGCGCGGCCTCCGCTATCACACGCTCCTGAATCCCATATCCTTCAAGCAGCCGGTCGTTCTGATGAATCCGCAAAGGCTGTTCGGGAAAAACTTCTTTAAGAAAAAGGAAAAGGCAGGCGGCGCCGGTGGCGCCATCCGCGTCGTAGTCCGCGTAGATGAGAAGCGGCTCGCGCCGGATACCCGCGTTAACGAGACGCTCCGACGCTTTGTCCACATCATTAAGGAGAGACGGATCAGGAAACTCCGAAAGCGTCCCCTTAAGAAACAGCTCTACTTCGCGCGGATCTGTAATTTCACGGTTTACAAGAGTCTTGGCCGCCGGAATGGTCAGCCCATGACGCATGGAAATCTCGCGGACGAGATCCGGAACCTGGGAAAGGAGAACCCATTCCCGCTCGACCGCTTCCTTCAACCCTTCTCTCCCGTAACCTCTATACTTCTGTCATCTTCTCGCCGCGCCACAAAACAAGCACCGGCCCCGCAAGAAATATGGACGAGTAGTTTCCCATCACAATGCCAATAGACAAGGCAATCGCGAAATTGCGCAGAACATCGCCCCCAAAGCACAACAACGCTATTACGCCAAGCAATGTGGTCAACGAAGTCATCAAGGTGCGGCTAAGCACTTCGTTGAGACTAAGGTTGATTGTCTCCGAGAAGGAAGGTTTCTTTCTCAATCGGATGTTCTCCCTGGTCCGGTCAAATACGACAACCTTGTCGGTCAAAGAATATCCGCCTATGGTAAGTAACGCCGTAATAAATAGAAGGTCCTGTTCCAGCCCTGACACCCAGAAGATCCCGACCATGGCAAGCAAATCGTGAAAAATCGTAATTACCGCAATAACTCCAAATTTGAACTCGAACCTCCACCCCAAATAAATGATAATCGCAAGCGCGGAAATTGCCAGCGCCCAGGTCGCGTCCTGCCGCAGCTTGTGGCCTATCGCCGGCCCAACTTCGGAAACGCTCTCCACCGTGAACTTGTTATCAGGCATATGCTCACCGAACAGCTTGAGCACCGATTCCGCCACAGTGCTTTCCCCCGCGCTTTCCATCAACCGCAACTTGATGAGCAGGATGTTCTCTCCCTCAACGCCCTGGAGTTGCGCTCCGTCGTACCCGGCATTGGACAAGATAGACCGGACCTGGTCCATGGAGAACGGCTCTTGGAACTTCAACTGGATCGAGGTGCCACCTGACAACTCGACGCCAAGGTTTGCGTGCCCCAGAAAGATCTGCACGGTTCCTATGATGCCCAACAAAACCAGAACCGCGGAAAGCGCGAAAGCAAAACGTTTCATGGACATAAAATCGTAATTGGATTTTTTTACCAGTTCTATCATCCTTGGTCGCCTTTCTCGTTATCCCTTAAATACTTAATGTTTTCATCTGTTTTTTGGCATTTAGATAGTCAAACACAACCTTGGTGCACACCAGCGCCGTAAACAGGTTGATCGCCACTCCCATGGAAAGCGACACCGCGAACCCTTTAATCGGCCCGGTTCCGAACTGGAACAGAATAAGCGAGGTGATCAGCGTGGTCACGTGCGTATCGACAACCACCATGAAGGCTTTATCGTAACCGGCGTCGATCGCGGCCCTTACCGGCTTCCCTGCCCGCAACTCTTCCCTGATTCGCTCAAAAATAAGAACATTTGAATCAACCGCCATGCCAATCGCCAGCACGATCCCCGCGATGCCGGGGAGAGTCAAGGTGGCGGAGAAAGCGGCCATACCGGCAAGCAGGAAGAAAATATTGAAGATCAGCGCGAAATTGGCCACCATTCCCGCAAAACGGTAATAGAAAGCCATAAGACAGATCACCAGCAGAGCGCCTATGAGCGTCGCGCGAACCCCTTTCCGGATCGAGTCCTCCCCAAGAGAAGGCCCAACAGTGACGTTTTGGATCACCTTCACTGGCGCGGGCAAAGAACCGGCCCGCAAAATAATCGCAAGATCGGACGCCTCTTCGGGGGTAAAAGCGCCTGTAATCGCAGCCTCGCCTCCCGAAATCCGTCCCTGTATCACAGGAGCGGAATACACCGTGTCGTCAAGTACGATCGCCAATTTGCGCTTAACATTCTCGGCGGTAACCCGGTCGAAAGTCTTGGCGCCCCTTGAGTCAAAGGAAATACTGACGTATGCGCCTCCGGCCTGGCCGTCGAAATTCACTTTTGCCGACTTTATCGTGTCGCCAGTGAGCAGCGCGCGTTTCTTCACAAGAATTGGGGATCTGGTAACGCGGCCAGAACCCGCATCAGACGTTTTATAGTAAAGAATCTGGCTGTCTCCAGGGATATTTCCTCTCTGGGCGTCCTCAATGCTTACGCTTTCGTCCACGATCTTGAACTCGAGCAGCGCCGTCTTGCCGACAAGTTCGATAGCCCGCTGCTGATCCTTCAGTCCGGGAAGCTGGACGACGATACGGTCATCGCCTTCCGCGGTAATCTGAGGCTCGCGGACACCAAACTGGTCGATCCGGTTGCGGATGGTCTCCACGCCTTGCCCGACGGTGTTGTCGCGAATCGCCTTGACTTCGGCCGGCTTCATCCGCGCTACAAGCGTCGCGCTGTCCGACTTGATCTCTCCCTGCGAAACGTCGAGGGAAGGAAATTCATCTTTTATTGCCGTTGACGCCCTCGCCGCGAACTCGCCTGGAGGAAACCGGAAAGAAAAAACGTCGATATCATCTTTCCGCAAATCAAGGACCGGGATTCCCTTCTCGCGTAGCATCGCCCGGACATCGTCCGCGTATCTCTGCGCCGCGTTCTCGACAGCCTTGTCTATTTCAACCTGCAGACGCAGGAACACGCCTCCCTGAAGGTCCAGCCCGAGATTGATACTCGGCATCTTTTCTTTCCACGCCTTAGGTATGTTATCCGTAAGCGACGGCGTAAGAACAATGCCCGCGATAATCATCAGGGCCGCGATCAACACGATCCGCCATGTTATATTTCTCATCATTGCTTAACGAATGCTCCTTTCGGTTCCTTATCGCCGTATCGGATCAGGCGAGTTTCTATGTCTCGGAAGTGGCCGCGTCCTGGCTGGTGCCGGTGACCGCGCTGCGAGTAACCTTCACCCGAACCTTGTCCGCAATCTCAAGCGTCAGAGTGGTTTCGGTAAGTCCCTTGATCTCTCCGTGAATTCCTCCGGAAGTCACGACGCGATCGCCTATTTTGAGGTTTCTTATGAAATCCTGGTGCTTGCTGACCTGTTTTTGCTGCGGACGGATAAGGATGAAATAGAAGATTACAAATATAAGGATGATAGGAATAAAGCTGGAGAACCCGCTGCCGCCTAATAGTCCCCCGCCGGAACCGCCGCTCATTGCGTAAGCCACTCCTCCGTATGCCACGGACCCACCTCCGAGTATTAATTCATCATTTAAACGAATTTAAGAATTCTTTCACAAAATCCGCGTAGCTTCCACGGGAAATTGCCTCCCGCGCGCGCTCCATCATCAAACCGTAGAAGGAAAGATTATGAATAGTCATCGCCATTGACGCCAGCATTTCGCCCTGCATGTACAAATGCCTCAAGTACGCGCGGGAAAATACGCGGCATGTCGGACACGTACACCGCTCGTCCGGAGGAAGCGGGTCTTCCCGATACCGCGCCTGCTTGATCGTAAGCGGGCCTTCGGAAGTAAACATCATGCCGTTTCTGGCGTTGCGGGTGGGCAAGACGCAGTCGAACAGATCTATTCCCCGTGAAACGGCAAACAGAATGTCGCCCGGCGTGCCTACCCCCATGAGATATCGGGGTTTCTCTACCGGAAGCATCGGCGCCGTCAGCTCTACCACCTCCCGCTGCAGTTCCTTGCCTTCCCCCACACTTACTCCGCCAATGGCGAACCCCTCAAACGGCATGGCGCAGATCTCCTCGGCGCTACGCCGGCGAAGGTCCGGGAACATCCCTCCCTGAACTATCCCCAGCATGCCTCCGTCCAAAAGCCGTCTGGCCGTGATAGTCCGGGACGCCCAAAGAGTCGTCCGCCGGACGGCATCCTCGACTTCGGCGCGCTCCGCCGGGTAGGCGACGCACTCGTCGAGCGCCATCCGCAAGTCCGACCCAAGCGCTTCCTGAATCTCCACAGCCGATTCGGGAGTAAGAATGTGGGCCGACCCATCAATATGCGACCGGAAGGAAACAGCCTCGTCCGATACTTTCCGGAGCGCGCTCATCGAAAAGATCTGGAAACCTCCGCTGTCGGTCAAGATCAGCCGGTCCCATCCCATGAACTTGTGAAGCCCACCGAAGCGGCGGACAAGTTCATGGCCAGGTCGCAAATACAGGTGATAGGTATTTCCAAGTATGCAGCCGTATCCCATCCGGCAAAGCTGTTCCGGCCAAACCCCTTTCACCGTGGCCGCAGTGCCCACCGGCATAAACGCGGGCGTCTGGAAAGCGCCGCGCCCTGTTTCGATAACTCCACGCCGGGCCGCGGTGCCGAAATCCTTTGCCGTTATTTTGAATTCAAGCGCCATACTCTATTCCTTCGCGGGTTTTCACCGTGAATATGCAAAACACCGCTTGCCTGTCACTCAATAAACATCGCGTCCCCGTAACTATAAAAGCGATAGCCGCGCGCCACGGCTTCATTGTACGCGGCCCTTATCTTTTCCGTTCCGGCGTAGGCCATCACCAAAGCAAGCAGACTGGAGCGCGGAAGATGAAAGTTGGTCACCATCGCGTCAACCACCCGAAAAGGACACCCTCCGGGGTAAAGGAAAAGATCGGTTGTACCTTCCGAGGCTGTCACCGCGCCATCCGGTGACACGCAGCTCTCCAGCGTCCGCACGCTGGTGGTGCCAACCGCAATGACCCGTCCGCCCGTGGCGCGCGTCGCGTTGACGGCTGCCGCCGCTTCCGGCGGCAGCCGATACCACTCGGAGTGGATCTTGTGCTCCTCCACTTCTTCCGTTCGAATCGGAGAAAACGTCCCGTACCCGATCGAAAGCGTAAGGCGCGCCACGCCCACTCCCTCCATGAAAACAGCCTCCAGCATCTCCTCGTCAAAATGAAGGCCGGCCGTCGGCGCCGCGACAGACCCAGAGTGCTCGGCATACACCGTCTGATACCGAACCGCGTCTTCCGCTCCCGCGGTATCGCCGGATTTCCTGCGGATGTACGGAGGAAGCGGTACTTCTCCCACCAGTTCCAAAAGCTCCGATGGCTTTGCTCCTTCCGCCGAGAGAACAACCTCCCATCGCCCCATTCCGCAGCGCCGCGAAAGACACACTATCAGTCCCCCGACATCAAATGTGTCTCCCTCTCGAAGCCGCTTCGAAGGCCGCGCCAGCGCCTCCCAGCGCTCCACACCCGCATCCCCGGAAAGAATCGGAGCAAGAAGAAAGATCTCTACCGCCCCGCCTCCGTGCCGTTTTGTCAGCAGACGCCCCTTGATAACTTTGGTGTCGTTCACCACAAGAAGATCGCCGCGCCGCAGCAAAGAAGGGAGATCTGAAAAAAACCGGTCGGAGATCCCGCCGGTATTCCGGGATAAAACCATCAGCCGCGCGTCACGGCGGCGCGAAGCCGGGCGCCGGGCTATCAGAGACGGCGGAAGTTCGTACTCGAGAATACTGGTCTTCAGGGAGTTCCCCTCGAAAATTCGGCGCCGGGGTAGTACCGCATGAGGATTTCCCGGAATCCTTTCCCCGACTTCGCCATACCGTTTGCCCCGTACTGGCACATGCCTACGCCGTGCCCATATCCACGCCCTTTAATGATCCACTCGTCGCCATCCGGTTCGATCTCGGCCCATAGACTGCGCATCCGCGAATAACCGACGGCGCTGCGAAACGCGGATGCTTGGGTTTCCCGTGAGACACCGGAAGAAGTCAGCCGAATCCGGGAGATCCGCCCAGACGAATTCAAGCCGGCAATTGAAATCCGCAGACCTTTTTCAGCGTCCGGAATCCCCATTGCCCGCGCAACGCGACGGCCTTCCGCCTGTGTCATCCGGTAGACCCAGCGATAGGCCGAACTGGACGAGCAATCCTCGCAGACTTGTGATCTGAGATATGGAACATCTCTTCCCCAGGCGTTTACGGCCGACTCGGTGCGTCCGCCGCAAGTGGAATGATAGACGGTTTGGGTAAAATCCCCCCGGTGCATAAGCACAAGCCCGCTCGTCTCCATGGTCGCGTCACGGAATACGGCGGGAACATCGTCCACCCCTTCAAACACCTGGTCTTCGACGCTTCCCACCAGATCGTACGCATTATCTTTCGGCTTCTTCAGGGCGCCGTAGGCATAGGTCCGGGAGGCGACCGCTTGCGCCTTGAGCGCTTCCGGGTGAAACAGCTTCGGCGTTTCCCGGCTTATCACAGCGGCCACATACGTTTCGACAGGGACAACAGCCACAGCCAGAAGCCGGCCATTCCGCGCCAAAAGCCGAACCCGGCCGCCGACGCGGCGCTTATCAACCAGCAGGTCCGGCACACCCCCCACATCGACACTGCCGCCAAGAAGCCGCGTGCCGTCGATCCGTATGCGGTCGCCTATATGGCTAAAAACAGCGTGTCCGGAAATCTCCGCCAACAGCCGCCCGTTGGCATCCCAAACCCGCAATGTTTCCGCCGACAGCGTCATCTCTTCCGCTTTCTGATCAAAAAGGACACGAAGAAAACGCGGCGCGGCAAAACCCGAAGGAAGCGACACAACGGGAATTTTTTCTGAAACGCCCGCCGGAGACTTACCGGAAACGGACGGTTTTCCCGCCTTTCTATAAGAAGCGCCGCTGCAAGAAAGAAGAAAAACGGAAAAAACACATAAAAAGAGGAGCGCGACTCGCGGCGCGCTCCTTCGTACGGAAAATATGTTATTCAGCGCGCGATTCCCCCGCCGTATTCTTCGCCGCTTTCGCAACTTCCATAAACGGAGTGAGAAGGTCGATCGGAACAGGGAATACGGTGGTCGAGTTGTTCACAACGGCCACCTCACGCAGCGTCTGCAGATAACGCAGCTGTAGCGCGGTCGGAACTTCGCCGATGATTTTCGCGGCGTCGGAAAGCTTCTGCGCCGCCTGATATTCTCCTTCCGCGTCGATGATCTTTGCCCGGCGCTCGCGCTCGGCCTCAGCCTGTTTCGCAATCGCCCGCTGCATCTCCTGTGGCAAGTCGATATTTTTCAGTTCGACTTTCGAAACCTTCACGCCCCAAGGCTCCGTATCCTTGTCAAGGATTTCCTGGATATGCATGTTTATTTTATCTCTCTTGGAAAGCAGCTCATCAAGCTCGCACTGCCCGCAGACGGAGCGCAATGTCGTCTGTGAAAGCTGCGATGTCGCGTAGTAGTAGTTTTCCACACTGACGATCGCTTTGTTCGGATTCATAACGCGGAAATAAAGGACGGCGCTTACCTTGATCGTGACGTTGTCGCTGGTAATAACGTCTTGAGCCGGAATATCCATAGCTACGACGCGCAGATCCACGCGGACCATCTTGTCTATTCCGGGCACCAGCAAGATCAGCCCCGGACCTTTCGCCCCGATTATACGCCCCAGGCGAAAAACCACTCCCCGCTCGTATTCGTTCAAAATCTTGATCGCGCTGTAAAGAAAGAAGACCACCAGCAATACTACGGATAACGGTAAAAAAGACATCCTTTGCCCTCCTTGATCTACTTGTCTGTCTTCAATCCTGCCCCGGTGATTTCGGCTCTACCAGCAGCGTCATTCCTTCCACGGCTTTCACAACCACCCGATCCCCTTTCCGTACCATCAGGCCGCCGTGCGCGTCCCAAAGCTCGCCGGCGACATATATTTTCCCTTTGCCGTCGAAATCCGCCATTACCACGCCTGTCTCTCCGACCATCCCTTCGGCCCCGGTTACCACCTTGCGTAACTGGCTGCGCACCACCATCGAAATAATTACACCGAAGAAAGCGGAGGAAAAGACCGCCGTGCCAAATAGCACCGACCATGAAACACGCAAAAACGGGTCGATATTGCGGTTGAACAGCATGATACTTCCAAGCACCATGGACAAGATTCCTCCTACAGCCAGCACGCCGTGCGACTGAACCTTCATTTCAGCGAAGAATAAAATGAGGGAAAGGAGAATCAGCAGGAAACCCACATAGTCCGCCGATAGCGTCTGAAGCGCATAAAACCCAAGCAGTAGACAGATTCCGCCCACGACCCCCGGAAATACGGCGCCAGGCTTGGCCAGCTCAAAATATATCCCGTAGATTCCGATCATCAACAAAATATAGGCAATTGTAGGGTCCGATACCGCCGCCAGCACCCGGTGCCGCAGCGCCATGGGAATACGGGTTGTCGGCGCATTCTTCGTTCGAAGAACTATGACCGAATTCCCTTTCTTGATCTCCATGCCGTCAACCTTGGCGAGCAGATCCTGCAAGTCTGACGCAATGAGGTCGATCACCTTTTGCTGTAACGCATCCTCGGATGAAAGAGACGCGCTATCCCGCACGGCGCTCTCGGCCCATTCGGCATTGCGCTTCGAACCGGTAGCCAGCGACTTCGCATAGGCCGCCGCGTCGTTCTCCACCTTCCTGGACATGGTGTTGTCCATCGTCCCGCCGCCGACATTGACTGGGTGAGCCGCTCCTATGTTAGTTCCCGGAGCCATCGCCGCAATGTCCGCAGCCAAAGTAATAAGCACTCCGGCGGACGCCGCGCGCGCTCCAGAGGGAGACACGAAAACCGCCACCGGCGTCTGGGATTTCAGGATTGACTGCACCATCTGCCGCATAGAGGTATCGAGACCGCCGGGGGTATCCAGTTCCAGGACCAGCAGATCCGCTCTTTCCTCTTCGGCGCGTTTGATAGCCAAATCCAGATAGTCGGCCGTGACCGGCGTGATGGGCGCGGCAATCGTGGCCACAAACACCTTCGATGCCTGCGGCGCGGGAGCGGCGGCAGGCCCCGCGCCGGCCGGCGTCCACATGAGCAGCAACGAAACAACGAAAACCGGAAACAGGTTTCGAATATTCACGGTGTGCGTTTCCTGTATACGGCAAATTTTAGGTATTCGGTTTCGGGCACAGCCAGCAGTACCGGGTGATCCGCCGGTTGCCTTCCCATCGCCACCAGTTCGAGATCGACACCGGCATCTGACGCGGCGCAGGCCAATGCTTCTTTCCATTTAGTCATATCGATGAGCTGTGTGCAAGACGATGTGGCAAGAAGCCCGCCAGGGGAAAGAACAGAAAGACCTATCCGATTGATGTCCTGATATCCCCGAAGCGCTTTTTCTCTGCCATCGCGGGTTTTCGTAAACGACGGAGGATCCAGCACGACGAGATCAAAACGCCGCCCCGACGCCGCAAGCTCGCGAAGCGCCTGAAACATATCCGCGGCATCCCCTTCCCAGCTGGAGAGAAAGCCGTTGCGTCCGGCGTTTGCCCTGGCCGCTTCCAGCGCCCGGCGCGACGAGTCGATCGCAAAGACGCTCCGCGCGCCGCCCGCAAGAGCATAGAACCCAAAACCTCCATCGGCGCAGAAACCGTCCAAAACTTCCTTGCCTTCAGCCAGACTTTTCACGATTCTGCGATTTTCCCGCTGATCGAGGAAAAACCCGGTCTTTGATCCGGCCTCAACATCCACCAGAAAGCGAATGCCGTCCGTATCTATTTCCTCCTCCGGCAATCCGCCGCCGCGAACCGCCCCCCGACGCTCATCAAGCCCCTCAAGACGCCTGCCGCTTCCTTCGGAACGCTCGTACACAAGCCTCGGCGCCATTATCCGCTCCAGCGCATCAAGTATGGCTTCGCGGACGTTTTCCATCCCGGCCGTCAAGATCTGGACGGACAGAATTCCTCCATACCGGTCCACAATCAGTCCCGGCAGGAAATCTCCCTCCGAGTACATCAAGCGAAACGCGTTTTCTTCCGCCAGGCCCGCCTCGGCCCGACGCGACAAAGCATCCCGAAGTCTGGCTTCAATAAACGCCGCCGAAGGTTTCACTTCTTCCCGTGAAACCCGACGCAGCGCAAGACGCGCGTCCAGGTTCGCCGTAGCCGTCCCAAGAAGCTCACCGGCGCGGGACAAAACGCGCACCCATTGCCCGGCGGGCATCCCCTCCGGAACATCCCGAAGGTCGTCGCCAAATACCCAGGGATGGCCGTACCGGAGGCGCTCCTCTCCTTTACGGCTGACTCGTACGGAGGGAAGAGGAACTATCATTTACGTCTCTAAAAGGGAAAGGCGGCGGGCGAGGTCTTTGAAATCCTCCATTACTTCTTCCTCACTGGACGGGTTGCGGAGAATATATGCCGGATGATAAGTCGGCAAGAGGGGAATTCCGTCCCACTCGCGCCAGCGGCCACGCGCTTTGGTGATTCGTTCATCGACGCCCAACATGTATTTAAAGGCGGTTGCTCCGAGGGTGCAAAGAAACTTCGGGCGGATTACCCGGATCTGGCGGACCAGGTACGGCATGCACAACTGCGCCTCTTCCGGTTTCGGCACGTTGTTGCCTGGCGGGCGGCACTTCACTATGTTTGCGATATATACATCTTCGCGCGCCAAGCCGATAGACTCTATCCAGCGATTGAGCCGTTTACCCGCGGCGCCGACAAACGGCTCCCCCTGCCGGTCCTCTTCCGCCCCTGGCGCTTCGCCCACAAACATCAGGCGCGCGCTGGGATTCCCCGTGCCGAACACGATCCTGCTCCGGTTCTCGCTCAGAACGCATCTCCCGCACCCCGCAAGTTCCCGCAGAATTTCGTCCAGCGTCTCCGCTCCCTCGCTTGACGAACCCGGCAGCCTTTTATCTTTGGGAAGAGAACGCGGCACGAAATCCACGCCGACCTCGCGCAGCCATTTGGTCATAAGAGCGGCTTTTCCCATGTCAGGCGCGCATAAACTTGACGGTAATCGCGCGCCATACGGCGGTTGCGATGGCATCCTTGGAAGCCTTGACGAGATCAAGCGTGGTCCCGTCGGAGAAGAGCACCTTTACCTCGTTTCTGTCCGAGTCAAACCCTATATCTCCGCGAGAAACATCGTTTGCCACAATCGCGTCCAGGTTTTTTTTGCGCATCTTCTCTCTGGCTTTCGCCTCGAGATCGTTCGTTTCCGCGGCAAAACCCACCAACACGCGGTTTCGCTTCAATTCACCCAGATTCGCGAGAATGTCGTCGGTCCGCACCACATCGATCTTTTCCATTAACTCATTTTTGGGGATCTTCCGCGCCGCGGGAGCCGCGGGGCGCACATCGGCCACAGCCGCCGCCATGACTATCGCATTCGCGTTTTCGCCCGCCGCCGCCACCGCGTTGCCCATTTCCTGCGCTGACCGGACACGCTCCACCTTGAGAAACGGCGGGTCCGGCAGCCGCGTAGGTCCCGTCACCAGCGTCACCTCGGCGCCAAAACGACGCGCGACGACCGCCATTGCGAACCCCATCTTGCCGCTCGCGCGGTTCGTTATAAATCGCACCGGGTCTATATCTTCAGCCGTGGGACCAGCGCTAACCACCACCTTCTTGCCTTCCAGGATCTTGTCGTACAACAGAATGCGGGCCATCTCTATAATTTTCCCTGTGTCCGCCAGCCTGCCCGGCCCCGTCGTTCCGCAAGCAAGCGCGCCTTCGCCAGGCTCCACAAAAGTAACGCCGCGCTCTACAAGCGCCTCCATGTTTTCGCGGACGGCGGCGGCGGCGTACATATCGCTGTTCATTGCCGGCGCCATCAGGATCGGCGCGGTGGTGGCCATCGCCACCGTGGAAAGAAGGTCATCCGCAATGCCATGCCGAATCTTCCCGATGATGTTTGCGGTTGCCGGAGCGATCAACAGCAGGTTCGCCCTCTGCGCCAAAGAGATATGCCCGATATCCGACTCGCTTATCAGGTTGAACAGATCGGTGTGGACCGGGTTTTTGGACAGGGTTTGCAGCGTAAGAGGCGTTATGAACTGGCTACCGGAAGCGGTCAGGATGACGGATACGTTTGCTCCTTCCTTCCGAAGCTCCCGGATTATCTCGCACGCCTTGTAAGCCGCGATTCCGCCGGTAACGCCAAGGACGACTTCTCTGCCTGCAAGCGTCGTCATCGTTTCAAGTCACCCCCGATGAAAAATGGGTTGCTTTGCATCTCCTCTCCCACCGTCGTGGCGGGACCATGTCCCGAAAAAAGAATCGTTTCAGGGGCAAGCGTGAAGATCTTTTCCCTAACAGAACGCAAAAGCGCCTCGAGATTTCCTCCCGGCAGGTCCGTCCGCCCGATAGAACCGGCAAAGATCAGATCTCCCACAAATGCCATTCCATCCGCAAGAAACACCACATGCCCCCTGGAATGTCCCGGCGTGTGAAGCACCCGAAGCTCCTGATCCGCAAGGCGCACGGTATCCCCTTCTTTAAGAAGCGCGTCGGGAGGCGGAGGCCCGGAGACGCGAAGACCAAACACAGCCCCTTGAAGCGCGGCGCTGCTCATCATTTCGGCATCCGCTTCGTGTATGCACACGGCCGCTCCGGTTTGCTCCTTCAGGAAACGGACGCCGCCCACATGATCGAAATGCCCATGAGTGACAAGAATCTTTTCGAGAACCCATCCACGTTCATCCAGCACGCGATGGATCTTTTCTCCCTCTTCCCCAGGATCCACAACAACAGCGCAACCGCTAGCGGCGTGTCCGACAAGGTACGCATTCTCCGCGAGGGGACCGACCTCAATTTGCACGACGCTTAAAGGGCATTCTTTGCTCAAAGTTGTTTGCTCCACGTCTGGAACAGGCCTACATAGTGGTCCGCCATGTTGACGGCCACACTCTCATCGCTCGCCTCCACAACCAGGTGAAAATACGCCGCGTCCTGGCTTGGGTACGCAAGCGCCCAGTCCTCTCCCTCGAACACTTTCACGCCGTCGATGAATTGGCTCGGCTTCCCTTTGGCATAAAGCGCCAGCATGCGCATCAGCGCTCCCTTGTGTTCCCACGCGCACGGAATGTTGCGGCGTATCAGCGTAGTGGGAGGTATTTCCCGGAGTACCTCGTGGATACCGCGCCCTTCCGACGCAAGCAATTCAAGGATTTTTATGATGGAGAACATGCCGTCGAAGGCGGGCTGGAAGCTTGGAAACGCGAATCCGCCGGCGCCGTCGCCGACGAAAACCACGCCTTCGCGCGCAGCGGTCTCCATCAAAAAACGGGGCAGCATGCGGGAACGCACCGCTTCCATTCCGTAACGGGCCGCTATCTTCTCTATATTGCGGGACGCCGTGACAGGCACTCCCACCAGCCCGTGCCGCGCCTGCCGACACGCAAGCAGGCATACCACCTGCAGCGCCGCGTCATCGTCAAGCAGGTCTCCCTTCTCGTCCACCAGAAAGATCTTTTCCCCTCCTGTGTCTATCATCACGCCGAGACTGGCATTGAGAGAACGCGCGATTGTTGAAAGATGCCTGATCCCTTTATCAAACTCCTCGCTGGTCCGCGTGGTATGAGCAGGATCCAGGATTGCGTTAAGAGCCACCGTTTTCATCCCCAGCCGTCCCAAGATACGGGGAAAGATGATGGAGGAGGAGCCATAGGAATAATCAAGGACGATGTTGTAGTCTTTGGAGGAGATCGTTTTCGTGTCCACGGACTTAAGAAACCCGTTCACGTAAAGCTCGAACCCGCTGGCCGGAAACTCAATCTCTCCCGTCTCGTCAATATCCGCGCGTACGAAATCTTCCCGGAAGAATAACGTCTCGATACTCTTTTCCGCTCCCATGGACAGATCAAGCCCTGAAACATCGAAGAATTTCAGATCCACCAGGGATGGGTTGTAGGGACTCTTTCGTGTGTGGACTCCTCCCAGTTCATCCCGTTTAGAACGGGAAAGGTAGCGGACAACCGGCAACGGCGTCACGCCGTAATCGTGCACATCCACGCCGACCGATAGCATGCCTGTCATGATGGCGCGATTTATCATGCGAGACATCTTGTGGCTGTCGCGGCTGGTGGACAGCGCTACCTTCCTGCCGAAGGTGGCGGCATAAGACGCGCCGAGCTTTGCCGCAAATTCCGGAGAGATCTCGATATTCGCAAGCCCCACGACTCCATACGCGCCGAAAAGGGAGCGCGCCCATTTTTCTCCCCATATGAGCGAGGAAGATAGGACCGCTCCATCCTCGACAACCTTGTGGGGCCACACTTTTACGTTCGTCTTTACGACCGCGTCGGCCCCGATTACACAGTGATCGCTGATTACCGAACGCTCCGCGAGAAACGCGCCGCCGCGTATCTGCGACTTTGTCCCGACGATGCTTTCATGGATACGCGCCCCTTTTCCCACAGAAGCAGCGGGCCATAGCACCGACGAATTGATCGCCGCGTCGTTTTCGACGACGCACCCATCGCCAATCACGACGTTTTTCATGGATACCCTGGCGCCGACAACGCAGTCCTTGCCAAGAAGAACATTTTCCAGTTCGGCCGTGTAGTCAACCCGCGAACCCTCTCCGATCCAAACCTTTCGGTCCTTCGTCTGCGTTCCATCAAAATCGATATTGACCTTCCCCGCCAGGATGTCCAGGTGGACATTCAGGTATTCATCGAGGTTGCCCACATCCTTCCAGTAGCCTTCCGCAACGTACCCGTAGAGACGATCCCCGCGTTCCAGCATCGCGGGAAAGAGGTTTTTGCTGAAATCAAAGTTTTTCTTTGGCGGAATCAGTGAAAGCACTTTGGGCTCGATGATGTAGATCCCGGTGTTGATGGTGTCGGAAAACACTTCGCTCCAGCCGGGCTTTTCGAGAAAGCGGACGATCCGGCCATCTTCTTCGGTGATTACAATCCCGTATTGCAGCGGGTTCGGAACGCGCGTCAGGACTATGGTGACCGCGGCTTCCCTTTCCTTGTGGAATTCGATGGCTCGCGCAATGTCAAAGTCGGTGATGATATCCGCGCTGATAACCAGAAAGGTCTCGTCCAGAAGCGTCCCGGAAGACTTGACCGCTCCGGCGGTTCCGTAGTCTCCCTCGGCGATAATGTGGTTCATGGAAACACCCCATTTGGAACCATCGCCAAAGTAAGAGCTGATCTTGTCCGGAAAAAAATACAGCAGCACCTCGTGTTCGCTGACTCCCTGCCGCGCCAGCAGGCGGATGACATGCTCCATCATCGGCCGATTGGCGACATATGCCATCGGCTTTGGCAGCTTTTCGGTGATAGGCCTGAGCCTCGTTCCGAATCCTCCCGCCATTACGACCGCTTTCATATGCCGTCCTCCAGGGAAAGTTTTTTAATTACAAGACGCGGGAAAGACGCGTTATTCCCAAATAGCCGAAAGAACAGGCGCATAAGACAAGAAACGCGGCACAGGCGCCGATAACGACACGGTATGCCCGATCGGTAAACCAGCCGCGGCCGGCCGAGATAGCCCAGCCTACGAAAATGTACCAAACCGCATCCGCCGATATATGCCCAAGGAAAAACGCCAGCACGCCGGACGCCCCAAGGCTTTGCGCAAGCAGCAGATACCCAAGCCCAATCGTTGCCCACCATAAAAACCAGTATGGATTCGACGCGGAAGCAAGAATTCCGTCAACCACAGCTCGCGGTTTCCCGCCTGACATCGCGGACTCCGCCGCGTTTTCCATCACGGCATGGAACCGGATCGCGCGCGCTTCCATGGCCATTCCCGCCGCCATCCAAAGCAGCATGCAGCTTCCCGCGATGGAAACCACGGCAATCGGCACATCCCCCTTGAGCCATTCGATAAGTCCGAATACCAAAAGAACCAGAAGAACCGCCTCGAGGATCGCATGCCCCAATACCAGCATCGGCGCCGCGGCAAAACCGTGCCGCGACGTGTGTCTGACGGTCACAGCCAATAGCGGACCAGGCATCAGCGCACCGGAAAGCGCAATAATGAAAGAGGAGACAAAAATTGTAGCGGGATCGGTAAAATCCATAGATATTTTATAGCATATTTTCTTTATCGCGCCGGAAAGCCATAGCGCCGAAAGGGGTACCGCGTTGCCGCAGAAAAACCCGATTCCAGCCGCCGACGTAATCATTGAAGTGGGAGACCGTATTGTTCTCATACGGAGAAAAAACATACCGAAAGGATGGGCCATCCCCGGCGGATTCGTGGAGGTAGGGGAAACAGTGGAAACCGCCGCCGTCAGGGAAGCCTTGGAGGAAACGGGGCTTTCCGTCAGGCTGGACGCGCTTCTTGGGGTTTACTCCGATCCAGCCAGAGATCCGCGATTTCATACGATTTCATTAGTTTATGTTGGACACGCGGAAGGAGAACCCAAAGGCGCCGACGACGCCGCCGAAGCGCGGCTGTTCTCGGAAGACGATCTCCCGGCTCCGATCGTCTTTGACCATACAAAAATACTTGCGGATTATTTCGCCTGGAAAAAAACAAAAAAAACTTAAGCCCCGCGAGACAAACATGCCCCGCGGGGCTTTGACGCATCAGGTAAGAGACTGGACGGCCTGCTCGATTCGCTCAAGCCCCTTCTCGATGTTTTTCATGGACGTGGCGTACGAAAGCCGCTGGCAAGCGTCATCGCCAAAAGCAATGCCGGGCACCGAGGCAACCTTGTAATCCTCGAGCAGATAGTCGGCCATGTCCGAGGACCCGTTGATCACTTTGCCGGACGGCGTCTTCTTGCCGTAACAACTTGAGAAGTTCGGGAAGACATAGAACGCGCCCTGCGGCAGCAGGCATTTTATTCCCGGCATACGGTTCAGCGTATCGACCATGTACCGGCGACGCCTGTCAAACTCCATCACCCATTCTTTCAGGAAATCCTGCGGCCCGTTCAGCGCCTCGATGGAAGCCTTATCGCAGAAAGAGACGGGGTTACTTGTACTCTGCGACTGGATGTTGCTCATCGCCGACACCAAATCCTTTTCAGCCGCGATATAGCCGATCCGCCACCCGGTCATCGAGTGGGACTTTGACAAGCCATTTACAAGGATCGTGCGCTTTTTGATTTCCTCTCCAAGAGAAGCGATGGAGACAAACCGGAAACCGTCGTATATCAGTTTCTCGTATATCTCGTCGGACAAAACCGTAATATCGTTTTTCACGATTACGTGCGCCAGCGCCTCGAGTTCCGCCTTGGAATAACCGGCCCCCGTCGGGTTCGAAGGGCTGTTCAGCACAAGAAGCTTCGTCCTCGGCGTGATTGCGTTTTCAAGCTGACCCGGAGTGATCTTGAATCCGGTTGACTGTTTCGCCTCCACAATCACCGGCGTAGCGCCGGCCAGCAGAGTAATATCCGGATAGGAAACCCAATAGGGCGCGGGAATGACGACCTCGTCACCCTCTTCGAGAAAAGCCTGGGCCGCGTTGTAGATCGAGTGCTTGGCCCCGGTAGACACGATAATGTTTTCCCGCTTGTAATCCAGATTATTGTCTCTTTTCAGCTTGGCTATAACAGCGTCTCTCAGTTCGGGCGAACCCGGAACCGGGGTATATTTCGTATATCCGTCATCCAACGCCTTCTTGGCTACGTTTTTGATGTTATCGGGCGTATCGAAATCCGGCTCTCCGGCTCCGAAACCGACCACATCGATCCCCTGCGCCTTCATTTGTTTGGCTTTATTGGTAATAGCCAGGGTAACCGAAGGCTTGATATTGCCAACCCTTTTCGCAAGCTTCATTTCCGTCCTGCTCCTTTCATCTTTTTGAATACGAAATCTTTCACGCCGGGCGGCACCAGGTCGTCAATGCGACCTCCAAACATCGCGATTTCCTTTACGATGTTCGAGCTGATGTAAGAATGCCGCTCTCCGGTCATAAGCATAATGGTGTCGATCTCCGGAGCCAGCTTTTTGTTCATGTGCGCCATCTGAAACTCGTACTCGAAATCGGAGATGGCCCGCAATCCTCTCACAAGGACACGCGCCTCTTTTTTCCTGGCGTAGTCAACCAGCAAACCGTTGAACGAATCGACTTCCACGTTCTCCCACTGACTGGTCAAGCCGCGAAGCATCCGTACCCGTTCGGCCGACGTAAACATCGAGTCTTTACGGATATTACGGGCCACAGCCACAATCACTTTCGCAAACATCCGCGAGGAGCGCTCTATGATATCGAGGTGTCCGTTAGTCGGCGGATCAAATGAGCCGGGATAAACAGCCACAATCCTCATCGGTCCTCCCCTATCGTCACGCCTGTCGCGCTTTACTTATCCGGGCCGGCTTCGTAAAACAAAACTGTCGTGTCGCCGTACCTGCGCTCCGATTCCAGCGTCCATTCCGCCGGCGTCGTTTCCATGTGGTCCCTGCGGTCGCTCTCCACAACCACAATAGCACCGGGAGCCAGAATTTTTGCCGCGCCAAGCATCGAAGCCGCCTCGCCGGCCAACCCCCTTCCGTAAGGCGGATCAAGGAAAACGAGGGAAAAAACGCAACCTTCGACTGCAAACCGCCTCAGAGCCTTTCTGTAATCAAGGGGAAGACAGACAGCCGATGACGCGTCCACGGAAGCAAGATTCTCCCGCAATACCCCCATGGCCGCCAAGGATGATTCCACCAACACCGCCCCGGCAGCGCCACGGGACAGCGCCTCGATGGCCATGGCGCCTGTGCCGGCGAACAGATCCAGCACCTTTGCTCCAGCCACCCGTTCCCCAATAATGGAAAAAATCGCCTCCCGCACCCTATCGGTCGTCGGCCGGACGTCCAGTCCGCGCGGCGCGCGTAATTTCCGTCCTCTCCATTTGCCAGCGACGATCCTCAATTATTCTAATGACTCCAATGGGAGCTGTTCGCCTGTCCCATTATTGGTATTTCAATTACGGTCGTCAAGGCGCGAAGCCCCCCGGCGGACATGGCGTGGTAAAATATTTTTTTTATTCATTCGGCTTTTCGAGGCGCTATTGACCGTTCCCTTAAAGGTAGGCCGCATACCGTACGCCAATCTGGCCCCGATCTTCCATTTCCTCCCTGAAACCTGCGCGGGTATAGAAACCTCCTTTATCGACGGACACCCTTCCGGGCTAAACACCCTTTTGCGCTCAGACAGACTGGACATTTCCCCAAATTCGTCAATCGAATACGCCGTGGCCCCCGACCTTTACCTCCTCTGTCCGGGAGTCTCCATCGCATCCCACACTCGCGTGATGAGCGTACTCCTTCTGTCCAACACACCGTTGTCCGAACTCTCCGGCGAACTGATCGGCGTAACATCCGCCTCCGACACCTCCGTGGCCCTGCTCGACATCCTGTTTGCGGAATCACTGGGACGCCGGAGCGACTTTGAGCGAACAGACCTTTCGCCGGGGAAAGCGCTTGAAAAATACCGCGCATGCCTCTCCATAGGCGACGAGGCGCTGAGGGCGTCTGTTGACCGCGTTGCCGCGCACGTCACCGACCTGGGGCAATGGTGGAAAGCCGAAACAGGAAAACCGTTTGTATTTTCCTTATGGATCGCTTCCCGAAAAGCCTGGGAAAGCCCCCAAAAGGAACCGCTTGGCCGATTCTGCGCCGCCCTGCTTGAGTCAAAACGGATGGCCAAGGAATCAATCTCAAACGGCCGGTACCCGTGGGGAGGTCCGGAGTGGATGCCGGCAAAACTCAAGGAAGAGTACTGGAATTGTCTCTCCTACGACCTGGATGATGAACTTGAAGGGCTTGCGCTTTTCTATCGACTGGCCGAAAAGTACGGCTTGATCCCTTTCGCGCCGCCACTGCGATTCCTTGAACCCGCGCGGCACGGAGCCTGATGAGGCGCAATACAATTCCGTTCCGGATAAAAACCGCTTTAATTTTTTATCTGAAACCGGAACGCAAAAAATGGAAAGAGCCTCAAAGCTAAAAAACGACCATACAACAAAAAACCGGCTCCCTGATCGGCCCGGTTCAAGGAGCGCCCCGATGATAAACAAGGACATGAAGATCGAGGATATTCTCCGGCGGTATCCGCAAACTATCCCGTTGTTTCGCCGGTTGGGGCTCGACTGCGTCCAGTGCCAGCTTTCTCAATACGAAAGCCTCGAAAACGGCGCGAAGGTTCACGGGATAGACTTGCAATCCCTGCTCGCGGATCTAAACAACGCGGTCAAAAATAAAACATGCGAGCGGTAATATTTTCAGCTCCTGAGAAAATACTCCGCGCGCGCGCCTTCGGATTCCCAAACAGCTACCTTTGAAACCTTGACCGGCGGCGGAACCCGTTTCTCCATCTCCTTGAATATGTGACGCGCAAAGTTCTCCGACGATGGATTCATCGTATCGAAAGGAGAAACTTCGTTAAGGTACATATGGTCGTATTGGGAAAGAATTTCCGACAGCAGCAATTTTATTTCCCTGAAATCTATGGCTATTCCGCGATCATCAAGAGTTTCGCTTTCGACTGTCACATCGATCCGCCAGTTATGGCCGTGCAGCCGCTCGCAATTTCCGTCGTATTCACGCAGCCGGTGCGCGGCGGCAATAGAAGCCCCGACAGTCAAAGCATAGATCCCCGTCATTTTTCCTCCAAAGGCGACAGCGTGATCGTTGCTTTCGATGCGGCCCGCATGCGCCAGTTTCGCACTTCCTTCGCTATTTTCTCTTCACGAACCTTCCGCCTGACTTCATCTATGGACAAACCGGCCACAGACCCTGTATGAGCCACCATACGCTCCAGTTCCTTGCGCGCGTCCTCTTCGCTTACATCCACGAAAATCCCGACACGGTCATGCAGAAAACCGCGAATGACAAGCTTTCGTTCCACCCATTTCGCAAGCCATCCCCCGGAAATATCCCGCCCGCACGGGGATTCGCACGATGCCAGTTTCGCCTCGGCCTCACGGACCTGTTCGGCAAGCGCCACGTTATCCGTCTGTCCAAGCGCAAGCTTCTCGTTCTCCTGGAGAGCCAGCATCTCCGAAATCAGACGTTCCCGCGCCTCGTGAAGCGATAGCTCTTCCGCCATACTTTCAGGCAGCGCGCCGCACCGTAGCAAACATTGTTCGAAAAGAAGGTCGGATAAAAAAATAACTTCCTTGTTCACAGTCGCCGCCGTTCCCTCGAAATACAGGAACCCTTCCGCGCCCAACACCTCGTATGGAAGCAAAAGACAGGCAAGCAAAAGAACAAAAACGAAGGGCTTCAAGAACACAGTTCGAATGAGATGTCGAGCGCTGAAGCGGAATGCGTGATCGCCCCGATCGCGACAGCCGGCACACCCGCGCGCGCGTACTCCTCCACGTTTCCAAGGTGTATTCCACCGGACGCTTCGAGGAAAACTTTCCCTCCAAACCGCGCCACCGCCTCGCGCACCGTATCGGGCTTCATGTTATCGAGCAGGACCGCGTCCGCCCCTGCCGCCACCACCTCTTCCACCTCGGCCATGGTTTCAGCCTCTACCTCTATTTTCACGAGATGATGGACGGCGGATCGGGCGGCGGCAATCGCGGCGGCTATGCTTCCAGCGGCGCGGATGCCGTTCTCCTTGATCAGGATTCCGTCCGAAAGCGAAAATCGGTGATTTACTCCCCCGCCTACCCGGACCGCGTACTTTTCCAGGTTACGCAGAAGCGGAGTCGTCTTTCTGGTGTCGAGAATGCGGGTTCCGTACGGAGCAACCTTTTCCGAGAACCTGAAAGTAGCGGTGGCGATGCCGGACATACGCTGCAGGAAATTAAGCGCCGTCCGTTCCGCGCGTAAAAGCGCCGATACCGAACCGGAAGCCTCTCCCAGTTTGTCGCCCGCCGACACCCGAAACCCTTCCGGGACAAAACTGACCGCAACTGAAGGATCTACTCTGTTGAACACCTCGACGGCAACCGGCCCGCCGCAAAAAACTCCGTCTCCTCCGGCCAGGAATACTCCCTTTCCTTCCCCTGTCATCGCCTCGCCAAAGGGGTCGCCAAAAGGAGCGTCTTCAGCCAGCGCCTCCAAAACAAGGCGCTCGTAGAAGGATTTCTGAATCAAGAGAGGTATCCGCTCACCAGTTCGAGGTTTTTTCCGAGTTTTTCAAGTTTTTCTTCCAGCGCCGCCTGACGGTTACGCAGAGTTTCCACTATGTCTTCCGGAGCGTTCGCTATGAACTTGTCGTTGCGCAGTTGCCCCGTTACGCGGGCAAGCTCGGCGTTGCTTTTGTCTATTTCTTTCCGCAGGCGCTTTGCTTCCTGGTCAAAATCTATCAATCCGGCAAGAGGCACACATACCTCTATGCCGTTTACGACCGCTGTCGCGTCGCCTTTGGGGATGTAATCGGAATTGACGTACACCACCTGTTCCGCGCGGGGAAGACGCCTTAGAATTTCCTCGTGTTCCTTCAGGAAACTCAGCCGGTCGCTTTGCCCTTTCAGGCGAATTTCAACTTTCCTGGACGGCGGGACGTTAAGCTCACTGCGGATGTTGCGCACGGCCCGCACCACATCCATGAGGTATTCCATATCCTTCTCTACATCGGCGTCTATCACAGCCGCGTCGGAAGAAGGATACCGCGTGTCGTAAAGAAGCCCATGGTCGCCGGGAAGCGTATGCCAAAGTTCTTCGGTAATAAAAGGAATAAACGGGTGCCCAAGAGCCATTATTGTCTCGTAGGCGCGCAAAAGGACCGCGCGCTGCCGCTCCCGATCCTGAGCCGCCACCTCCGGTTCCAGAGACGGCTTTATCATCTCAAGGTACCAGTCGCAGAACTCGTGCCACACAAAATGGTAGAATGCATGCCCGGCGTCGTTGAACCGGTATTCCTCGATCCCCTTGCGTATCTCGTCGATCACGCGCTGGAGCCGGGAAAAAATCCATCGGTCCACCACCGTCAGGTTCTTCGGAAGCTCCCGCGCGGTCGTTTCATCCGCGTGCATCATGACGAAACGGCCTGCCTGGAACAGTTTGTTCATGAAGTTGCGATACCCCTCGACACGGTCGTCCGACATGCGGATATCGCGTCCCTGGGCGGCCAGTATCACAAGCGTGAACCGGAAAGCGTCTGTTCCGAACTTGTCGATGACCTCCAGCGGGTCGATCACGTTTCCACGCGTCTTGCTCATCTTTTCGCCTTTGGCGTCGCGCACCAAAGCGTGAAGCACCACATCGCGGAAAGGAACCTTTCCGGTGCACTCGAGCCCCATCATCATCATCCGGGCCACCCAAAAGAAGAGGATGTCAAAACCGGTGACAAGCACGGTGGTTGGGTAGTAGCGTTCAAGCTCGGCTGTCTTGTCCGGCCATCCCAGCGTTGAGAAAGGCCATAACCCGGAAGAGAACCATGTATCGAGGACGTCTTCTTCCTGCTTTGGGTCCTGCTGCCCGCAATAAGGGCACTTCGAAGGCTTCTCGGCATCCACAATCGTCTTGTCGCACGCGGAGCAGTGATACGCCGGAATCCGGTGTCCCCACCAGATCTGCCGTGAGATGCACCAGTCGCGGATGTTCTCCATCCATTCAAAGTAGGTCTTTTCCCACTGGGCAGGGATAATGCGGGTTTGCCCACTTCGGACAGCTTCTATAGCAGGTTCCGCAAGCGGCTTTGTCTTCACGAACCACTGCATGCTTTCGGCCGGCTCCACTATCGTCTGGCAACGGTAGCAGCGTCCTATATTGTTCACATACGGCTCTTCGCGGACCAGCAACCCGTCTTCCGCAAGCTTTGCAACCACAGATTCACGGCAGGCAAACCTGTCCTGTCCGGCCCATGATCCCGCGTCGAGCGTCATTATCCCCGAATCGTCGATCACCCGCACGGAGGGAAGCCCGTGACGCATGGCAACCTCGAAATCGTTCGCGTCGTGAGCCGGGGTTATTTTCACCGCGCCGGTGCCGAATTCCCGGTCAACCATCGGGTCGCCCACAACAGGAATCAGCCGGTTCATCAAAGGCAGGCGAAGCGTCTTGCCTATCATACCGGCGTAACGCTCGTCTTTCGGGTTCACCGCGACCGCCGTATCCCCAAGCATCGTCTCGGGCCGCGTGGTCGCCACAACTATCCCCTCGCCGCCCGCTTCCTCCGGGTACCGGATGTGCCATAGCGATCCCTTGTTCTCCTCGAAGGAAACCTCAAGATCGGAAAGCGCCGTGTGGCAGCGCGGGCACCAGTTGATAATGTAGCGCCCCTTGTAAATAAGCCCTTTTTCGTAAAGGCGAACGAACGCTTCCTTGACCGCGCGGGAAAGCCCCTCGTCCATCGTAAACCGCTCCCGCTCCCAGTCACACGCCGCGCCAAGCCGTTTGAGCTGATGCAGGATCGTCCCGCCGCTTTGCTCTTTCCATTTCCAGACGCGCTCTTCAAACGCTTCACGGCCCAACTGCTGCCGCGCGATCCCCTCTTTCTTGAGTTCGCGCTCCACCACGTTTTGTGTCGCGATACCGGCGTGATCCGTGCCAACAACCCAGATGGTGTTTCTCCCGTTCATCCGGGCATACCGGATAAGCACATCTTGCAGAGTCACATTCAAGGCGTGCCCCATATGGAGCGAGCCGGTAACATTGGGAGGCGGGATGACTATCGAGTAGGCTTCGCCCTGGCGCAGGTGGTCGGCGTGAAACGCCCCGGAGGAGACCCACTCCGCGTACCACTTCTCCTCAGACGTCTTGGGGTTGTACGTCTTGTCCGTTCCGGTATTTTTTTCTTTCATGAAGGCGTCGACTTTACAGCCTGAACCCGTATCCGGGCGATCTCTTCCCGGATCAATGCTTCAGCGGTAGCGGGGATCACTTCCCAAGCTATGGTTTCTACAGAATCGCGCATTTTTGCCGAAAATTCCGCCGCAAGGCGCTCCGTCATGTCCATCATCGCTTTTTCTACAGCTTTCTCCATAACTTCGCGGAAGATGGCATCAGCGCGGGAGGCAAACTGTTCTTTAAGTTCCGCCCGAAGAATATCTTCGGAAATACCCGTGGGCGCCGCTGTGGCGGTTTTCGCCAAGGTCTTGGGCTCTTCTTTTTTCGGCATTTCCAAAGGAGCCTTCTCTGGGATCTCTTCAAAAACACCCATTGGGCTTCCCTTGGCAATTTCCGCAAAGGTCTTGGTCTCTTCCGGCATTTTTACAGGGGTTTTTTCGAGCATCTCTTCAAGAACGCTTGCGTCCGGCTCCAGCGGAATGTCTAAAGGAAGAGGCTCGTCGGGTTCACCAAACATTTTCTCTTCCTTGAAAGCTTTCGATCCGAAAACCGGGCCGCCTCCGCTCTCAAGTTCCCCGATCTCCTCGAACTCCTCCACTTCTTCTATCGAGTCCGTGTCCGCGAGTGTAGCCTCTTCCATAGTGAACAGTTCGTCCGCCACCGAAGAAGCGGCGGGCTCATCTACATCATCGGCGGATACATCGAACTCATCAAAACCGACCGCTTCGTCTTTTTCGGGCTCTTGCAAGGTCTCGGGCTCAACCGCCTTCACGGCTGCCTCTTCCGGTTTTGCGACCGGAACTTTCTCTCCGTCTTCCTCAAGCGCATCGTTTAAGTTCCATCGCTCGTCGCCCGGCAAAGGAGAACCGGCGGCCTCCGCCCTGGAAGGCGGCATCTCTTCCTTCCCGATAAGGCTTTCAACTTTTTCTATTAATTCCGAAACTTCAAACGGTTTGACAAGAACGCCTTTTACCCCGCACGCCTTGAGTTTTTTCTCTTCTAACTGGACAAAAGCGCCTGCAAGAAGCAGCACCGGCGTTCCTTTTGTGGACTCTTCAGCGGCAAACAACGCCGCAACCTCGAATCCATCCTTCTCTGGAAGAGTGACATCGACGACCACAAGATCAGGACATACTTTCACTGCCATTCGTATAGCATCGTCGCCATTGTTTACAGCGATCACCGAAATGTCGGATTTTTCGAAGGCAAGTTCAAATACTTTCTGGATTGTGGCGCTGTCTTCGACCAGCAGAAGTTTTTTATGCATTATCAACCTCCGGATTGGCCAATATTTTAAGGATTTTACTGAAGTTTTTCAACTAAAAGGAAGTCGATTTCGCCTTTATCGGGGTCCCCGCGCCGCACCCGGACGCACACCCGGTCGCCCAACGCGATACGCCGACGCCGATATATGCCTGCCCATTCCATTCGATCCCTGGAAAAGCGGTATTCATCATCCCGAAGAGTTGATATGTGGACCAGTCCTTCGACCATCCAGTCATCCAGTTCCACAAAAAAACCAAAAGAAACCATGGAGACAACCGAGCCTTCAAAAGTTTCTCCTTCGCGCCCCGACATAAAGAGCGCCTTGGCCCTGGCCATGACCGCCCGCTCGGCGTCCATCGCAACCCGCTCCCTGCCGGAAAGATGAATTCCGATACGCTCTCCCTTGTCCGCAAGAGCTTGCCTGCACGAAACTAAAGCTTCGTCTCCAAGAGCCGCGCGCAAAATCCGGTGAACGACCAGATCAGGGTATCTCCGGATCGGAGAGGTAAAATGGACGTAGCGCGACAAGGCAAGCCCGAAATGCCCTTTCACCTCCGGACTGTATCGCGCAAGCATCAGGCTTCTGAGAAGCATCAACTGAATTATTTTTTCATATTTGCCTCCACGGGCAATATCCGCCCACGCCCGCAAGCGGGAAACCACATCGCGCCGGTCACTGGAACGGGATCTCCGCAGAAGACAGCCGGCCACGGCCTCAAACTCATCCACCTTGTCGGCAGCCGGTTCCTCGTGAATCCGGAACAGAAGCGGGTCGCCACGGCGGGCAAGAAATTCGGCAACCGCGGTATTTGCCGCCAGCATGAACTCCTCTATAATCCGGTGCGATTCATGCCGGGGGGCTGCAAAGACAGAAACAGGCATCCCACTCTCCACGTCAATACGCGCTTCCGGAAGGTTCAGATCCAGTGAACCACGGCTCAAACGCGCAAGCGTCAACCACCCGGCGGCTGTTTCCATGTGGCGCAGCATCCGCCCGATTTCCCCTTCATCTTTCCGGGAAAGCCGTTCGTGGACTTCCGTGTACGTCAAACGCGCCCGGCTCCGTATTACGGCGGCGTAAAACGATGGTTGTCCCGTCGCCCCTCCCGGCCGGACTGGAATCTCGACATTCATCGTCAAACGGTTAACGCCCGGCTTCAGGCTGCATACGCCTTCTGAAAGCGCCGGCGGCAGCATCGGGACGCACCGGTCGGGGAAATAGACGCTTGTCCCTCTCGATAAAGCCTCACGGTCAAGCGCGGACCCCCAGGCAACGTAATGACTCACATCGGCAATCGCCACGTGAAGCCGGAAACCGTCGCCCTCGGGTACAACGCAAACGGCATCGTCAAAATCCTTTGCGTCCTCCCCATCAATGGTCACAAACGCAAGATGACGCATGTCGGCGCGGGGAAGCGTCTCTTCCCCGTGTCTGACCATCCCTTCATGTGCCGTCAGACGGACCGCTTTTGGAATCTTCTCCGCTTCGCCAACGACATCTTCCGTAAAAACAACGGGAAGATCCATTGAAGACGCCACGGCAAGACAGATCGTCTCCATCGAATGGGATTGCCCAAACCTGCGGATAACCAGGGCTTTGCCGTCAAAGCCTCTTTCCGGATACCTGGTTATTTCCGCAAGAACGATATCGCCGGCCTTGGCGGCTATCCCGTGAGGAAGGTCAGCTTCTATCAGAAGATCGGAATCGCGGTCGCGGAAACGAACGAAGGAGCGCTTTCCAACCGGCGCGTACCTGCCGACAAACGCCCGAATGCCCCGATCAAGAATCTTTTCGACTCTGCCGTATTGCGGCGCGGCGCCCTTGCGTCGCTCCAGCCGCACCCGCACCAGATCTTTTGGCCAAGCTCCGGAAAGCGAATG